>JAISUQ010000169.1 GCA_031272005.1 Coriobacteriales bacterium
GAGATGCGGAAGTTGGCGCCTAAGCGCTCGTTGAGGATGTCGGTGGTCTCGTGGATGTCCTTGCCCCAGAGGTCGCTGGCATCGCGCAGCTCCACCACATCGTCTTTGATGTACAGGTAGACCGGTTTCTTGGACTGGTCCTCGAAGATGATGCCGTCGTAGCCGGCGAACTTCAACTCCGGCCCGAAGTAGCCACCGGAGTTGGCGGCGCCGATGGTGCCGGTCAGCGGGGCCTTGGCGCAGATCTCGAAGCGACCGCCGCAACTGGCCGCAGTGCCGGTGAGCGGGCCGGTCATGTAGATCAGCTCGTTGCCGGGGCCGAGGGCATCGGTTTTGGGGTCGATCTCTTCCACCAGATACTTGCTGCCCAGGCCACGGCAGCCCACGTAGTCTTTTGCCCACTGCATATTCAGCGGCTCCTTGCTGATGGCACCGCTCTTCAGATTGACGCGCAGCACTGTGCCTGTCCAACCGTTCATGCTGCCACCTCCTCAGCCAGCGTGTCTTTGAGCTTATCGGCCACGGCGCGACGACGTTCGCTGTCTTCGGCGGGGTCCTCGAACAGCAGGGCACCGGCTGCGCAGTGCTTGACGCACATCGGGTCACCGCCGCAGAGGTCGCATTTGAATATCTTGCCTTCGCTGTGCGAGTAGCCGATATTGCCGAACGGACAGGCCTGCATGCACAGCTTGCAGCCGATGCAGCGCTTATAGTTGACCTCGGCTACGCCAGCGGCGTTATGGTGCATGGCGCCGGTGGGACAGATGTTGACACAGAAGGCATCGTCGCATTGCAGGCACATCACCGGCACGGTGACCACTTCCTGCTCGTAGTCGTAGACAGTCACCGCCGAGAGCGTGGGGGCGAACTTCTGGAAGTGCTGAAAGGAGCAGACCATCACACAGGTCTGGCAATTGACGCACTTCTCCGGTTTAAGGGTTAGTTGTTTGGGCATGGCTACCTCCTGGACATTGCCTGATGGATGACTGATACATCCTTTGCTGAACACAATCATACGCCCACTCAGGGGGTTTTTCAGCCAACCGGACAGGGGTTTTTGTCTATATTGTCTAATTTAGTCTAATACTGTATTATTTTGCTTATGATAACGGACTGGTCAACAGACGAAGCCCTAACAGTCAACGAGGTAGCACAGCTGCTGCGGGTCAGCAGAGCTACTGTCTACAACCTGCGCCGCCGCGGTGAGCTGGCCTCGTTTTCCGTGGGGCACAAGCTGCGTATTAGCCGCAGCGCTGTAGAAAGCTACATCAACAGCCAGCAGATGCCAGCTGAGCCAGCCAAAATTGACGCTTCAGCGGCTGCGCATCAGGCAGGACTGTCGAACCATGGCGTGTCGAGAAGTGCAGATAGCGGCAATCAGGAGTCGGTTGGGGCGACGGATGGTATGCGCAGCGACCAGGCAACCTGCGTGATATCCGGCCGCGATGTGGTGGTCGATGTGTTGGCCAACTACCTGGTGGAGATGGGCATCGCCCTGCGCCGCGTCTATCTGACCAGCTTTGACAGCATCATCGCTTTATATCATGACCAGGTGGACATCGCCTCGGCGCATCTCTGGGATCCGCAAAGCGGTGAGTACAACATCCCCTACGCCAAACGGCTGGTGCCGGGGGAGAAGACCGCCATCATCCGCCTGGTCAGCCGGATGCAGGGATTCATCGTCGCTGCCGGTAACCCCAAAGGCCTGAGCGCCTGGGATGATCTGGCGCGCGCCGACCTTACAATCGCCAACCGCGAGCGGGGCAGCGGCTCGCGTATCCTGCTCGATGAACGGCTGCGGTCGCTGGGCATCGATGCCCGCAACCTGCGCGGCTACGATTTTGTCAGCAACTCTCCCCTGTTGCTCGCCAACCGGGTGGCCAATGGCCAGGCGGATTTGGTCATCGGCACGGCCAAGATGGCCCGACTGGTGGAGGGTGTGGAGTTCATCGCCTTGCAAAATGAGGACCTGGACCTGATAATCAAGCAACGGGCCTTTGATGACCCTGCCGTGCAGGCATTGTTGACGGTGATGGAGTCGGGGCTGCTGCGCCAGGACATGAGCGGCTTTGACGGTCTGGACAGCTCGAAGATGGGCAAGATCATCTGGTTGAACTGAGGCCAGGATAAGGGCAGATGCGAGAATACTTGAACACCCGCTTTATCAACGGCTGTATCTCGGGGTTGCTATTGGTGGCCTTCATGGCCCATGCGGCTTTTGGCAGCCTGGCTGTGCGCTGGGGCAGAGTAAGCTCATTAAGTATGCTCATCTGGTTGGGCGTGGCACTGATGCTGGCGCACCTGGTGCTGTGCATTCTCACCAGCCAACAGATGCTGACGGATAAGGTCCGCCCGCCCTCCGCCCGCAAGCAGCGTCACCTGGTACTGAAGTGGCTGACCGGTGCCGCACTGATGGTGGTGGCTGTTGCGCATATCGCCGCCATTCGCTGCGGCTTGCCTTTCAACGGCTGGGTCTTCATCGTGATTGCCCTGCTGCTCCTGCTCACCCTGGCCAGCCACGCCATAGTAGGCACCAAGTCCCTGCTCAAAGACCTCAACCTCCCCCGCACCTTACGCCTCCCCCTCCGCCTGCTGATAACCGCCACATCCCTGGCGCCGGCCATCATCATCCTCTGGCCTTGACACGCCTTGACCCGCCAGCGCTTGGGTGTCCGCTTTACAGCGTACACCCGGCGAGAACCAGGAGATCGGAAGAGC
>JAISUQ010000020.1 GCA_031272005.1 Coriobacteriales bacterium
CTTTCTGCAGCTCTTTGAGTAACTGCGACAACTCATTGTCATAGAACTCGACGCTTTGTGCCCAGAAGTCGAATATCTTCGAAGCGAAGCTTTCCTGGGTGGAAAACAGCGTATCGTCCGCGCCCTCAAAGCTGGAGTCAATGATTATGTACTCGCCTCTAAGCTCGCGGGCGATGGCGCTGAGCATCGTTGTCTTACCAAACTGGCGTGGGCGATTGATGGTGAAGTAGTCACCGCGCTCAATCAGTTGCAACACCTGCTGAAGGCGCGAAGTGACATCCACCATGTAGTGCATGGTGGGAATGCAAGGTCCAGTAGTGTTGAAGCGCTTTGTCATGCGGAGATTATAACATTTGCCGGCAGCACCTGCGGGTTGTGGTTCCTTGTATACCGTTACTAAGCGATATTGTCACAACTCCTGCAAAACTCTCGTGCGTGCGGGCTCCTCCGCAAATCGCGCAAAGCGCGTAACCCAGTTCTTGCAAAACTCTCGTGCGTGCGGGCACTTGTAAGGGCGGGTATGAAACCCGCCCTTAACTGGCGACTCGCAGCCCGCTGGCGTGCGATTTTCTCTCCGAAGCAACAGTTAGGCGGCTTGCTGCTCGGTTTCCTGGCGGGACATGGCTTTTTCGTAGTCGCGGGTGCCCACGAAGATCTCGTTGGTGTAGGGGTTGCGGCCCAGCTTCTTGGAGCGATAGACCACGTAGCCCAGTGCCGCGATGTTGGCTATCAGCGCCAGCGAGGCCACCGCCAGGTTGACGTTAGGGTTGTTCACGCTCTGGACGCTGAACTGGCTGTAGTCCAGCAGCACGGGGAAGCATTGGGCGAACATGCACCACAGCGCCAGGGTGTTGGCGCGGTTTTGGATCCAGCCGCCCTTGTTCCAGAAGAAGGCCGCCCCCGTGGGTGCCAGCAGCAGCGCCAGGCCGCAGTACCAGGAGTGTGTGGGCAGGCAGTTGTAGGTGTAGCAGAAGTTCCAGATGTCGTAGGAGATGATGAAGACCCAGGTCATATCGGGCCAGAGCATGTCCTGCTTCTTCTTGGAGACGTAAATGCCAAACCAGCCGGTCATCACCAGGATGTTGAGGATGCCGGCCACGCCGTTGAAGATGTTGTGCCAGCCGCCGTAGAGCAGAATACCTTCGCTGGAGATATAGGAGGTACCCCAGCCCTTGATGGCCGTCTCGAAGTCGCTGACCACGGCGATGAGGATGTTCAAGGCCACAATCACAAAGGGGAAGCACTTGAACCACTGCGACTTGCCCAGCTTGCCCCATTTGTACTTCAGCGCCATGAAGCCGATGCAGCCGATGGTGGCGGCATAGAGCTTGGCGTAGTGGAACCAGCCGTTCATATATAGATTGGTGGGGTTGTTCAACGCCCACTCGGCACCCTGCGAGGCGCTGACGGTGATGGCGATGAAGTAGGCCGTGAGCCCCAGCGGCAGGATGATGAAGCAGAAGATGCCACCAGCCTTGCTGCGTCGGGCCAGCTCGTTGACCAGGATGAGCCCGATGAACACGACCAGCCAGCCGGCCCATTGGTAAACCGCGTTCTCCCCATAGACTTGGAATAACATAATCGACGCTCCTTTACGTAGCATGTGCGCTGCTGCTGTTGCCGTTGCTGCGGCTGCCGTTGCGGTGGCTGCTGCGGTTGCCGTTGCTGCGGCGGCTGTTGCGGCGGCGGCGGTGTTGCCTCTGCGACGGCGTTGCAGTCGCGGCGCACGGAATGATTGCCTTGAGTATACTTCAAAATTGCAACAAAATAAAGACGCAAAGGAAATAAATTTGCGAAAACAGGGCTTTCCGTATTCAACTTTGCCGGGCGAGGTGCTATACTTCACAAATACAACAAAATTATAACGAGAATGAAAAAACCGCTAACCGGGCACACTGTCCGATGTATTGACCAGACAAGGAGGCACTGAAGATGGCAAAGACCAAAGAAGTCCTGGTGGTCTGCGGTTCGTTAGCCGTGGTCGCCAGCCTGTGCGGCTGCGGGGCGGCCTTTGAGGGCTCAGGCTCCAAGGACGCCGCCTCGGCCGAGCAGTTGGCTCAACAGACGCCGGACCCCTGGGCCGCAGAGATTGTTGTCGACCCGCTCAAGACCGCTGACGGCAATCTGCAGGATGGCGTCTACGTGGGCCAGGGCAAGGGCATGTGCGGGATGATTACCGTGACCCTGCTGGTTGAGGACAACCACATCACTTGCGTCGCTGTCACTCAGGAGGGCGAGACCCAGGGGGTCGGCGGCTACGAGGCCATCCGCGACGGACGCTACGCGCAGATGATTGACGCCGCCCAGGGTGCCGACTTCGACACCATCAGCGGTGCCACGATTACCACAGCCGGCGTGCGGGCAGCCACCACAGAAGCCCTGCAGCTGGCCGAGGCGGGGGAGACGAACGCGGTGACGGAGACAGTCGCATCGGAGGAGACCGTCGCCGGGGAGACGAGCGCAGCGGGGGAGAAGAACACCGCCGCTTCCAGCCAGGCGGCCCCCACAACCTCCGGTGAGGCGAAGTCGAAAACCGCCAGCGATACGGCTGCATCCCCAGCCAGCGATGGAGAGGAGTAAGCCATGTCCAGCAAGAGCAATCAACAACCCAAACAGCCCCAGCAACTCCAGCACCCGCAGCACCCGCAGCAACCCCAGCAACCCCAGCACCTCTCCCGCCGCGGCTTCCTCGCCCAGGCTGCCGCCGTGGCCGGTGCGGCAACCGCCGCCGCCCTTCTCCCGCAACAACCTGCCCTGGCGGTGGAGGAGGGCTTCGCAGGTGATTGGGCAGCGGACGGCTCCGGCACGGTTGAGCTGCCAGACAGCAGACAGACCAACGCCACCGGCAACGATGGCACCTACCGCGAGCTCAACGGCGAGGTCTTCCCGGCCGACGACGCCACGCCTATCCTGCCGCGCCCGGTGCCCGAGAAGTGGGATGCCACCTGCGACATCATCGTGGTGGGCGCCGGCGGTGGCGGCTTGAATGCCGCTGCCCGGGCCGCCGAGCTGGGCGCTGAGGTAATCTGCGTCGAGGCCATGGCCATGCACGGCGGCAACGCCCAGAGCGCCGGAATGTGTGGCATTCTCGGCGGCCTGTCGATGCAGGAAAGCAAGCGCTTTGCCATGCCCAGTTACCCCTTCGACCCCAAGGCTCTGACCGCCTGGGCGATGGATGAGTACCACTACGCCGCCGACCCCAACCTCATCTATCTGATTGCCGAGCAGGGCGGCCCCAGCCTGGATTGGATGGCTTCCTGCGGCGTGGAATGGCGGTTAGGCGAGGTGCCGGTCTACGTGGCACCCAAGAACTCCACCCTTGACCATCACGTGCTGAAGATGAAGGATGCCACCGACGCCATGCATGATTACGGCGTGTCCAAAGGCGTGGACTTCCGCTTCCGCTGCCCGGCCGAGGCCTTGGTGCAGGATGGCAGCGGCCGCATCGTGGGGCTGGTGGTAAGGGAGGATTACCAAAACGAGATTTACATCCAAGCCCGCCAGGCGGTTATCCTCACCGCCGGTGGCTTCTGCAACAACAAGGCGCTGCTTCAGCGCTACATCCCCACCGCCGCCATGGGCTGCGCCTCCAGCTACCTGTTAGGTGGCGAGATGGGCGAGTGCTTCCGCATGGGCTTGGGCGTAGGCGCCGATGTCAGCGGCTTCAACAGCTCGGCATCCTTCGACGGCGGCGTGGATTGGGAGGCCGAGGGCGGCACCTGGGCGCACTTCCTCTACGACGGCATGACCCAGCTCTCCCGCCAGCCCTGGCTGACCATCGACCGCTGCGGCAACCGCCTGCGCTTCATGGACAGCCGGGTGGCCGAGGATGGCGCCAACGCCATCTATGCCCTGGGCGATCTGGCCACCATCCAGATGGCGACCCCGGGGCATCGCAGCTACATCATCTTCGACGCCGATTATGAGCAGCATCTGGCCGGCTTTGCCCAGGAGCATTGCCGCAAGCTGCTGACTCCCGACCTGGAGCAGATCGACAAGGTGCCCGAGCACTATCGCGACTGGCACCATGGCGTTCAGGATGCCCTGGATGCCGATGTCCTCAAGCGCCGTGACACGCTGGAGGAGCTGGAGCGCGATCTGGGCTTTGAGCCCGGCATCCTGGTAGCAGCCGTGGAGCATTGGAACGAGAACTGCGCCAAAGGTGAGGACGACTTCTACTACCCCCTGCCGCCGGAGTGGCTGCACGCCATCCAGAAGCCGCCCTTCTACGGCTGCCGTATCGGCGGCAACCTCTACGGCACCAAGGCCGGGCTGCTGATCAACACCCAGATGCAGGTGGTGGGTACCAACGGCAAGGTCATCCCCGGGTTGTATGCCGGTTGGCATACGGCCGGCGGCGCCTGTGGCGAGAACAGCTACATCGGCGACCCGATCCTCGGTTCGCTGATGGGTGACGTGGGTCTGGCCTTCTGCGGCGGTTATCTCTGCGGCGGCTTCGCGGTGCAAAACGAAAAGGTTGACTAGTGGTGACTGGCGGTGCTCCTGACGGAGCCCCTTATCCAAGGAGGTTAGCATGTTAGCATGGTATAAGACAGCTTGGCGGCCTTACACGACGCTGTTAGGCACGGCTCTGGTCGTGGCCATCCTGGCTCGTATCGGGCTGGCAATCATGGATGTCAACGGCTATCTGGCCTACGACTACATCTCGTCGTCCGGCGTGCCGATACTCGACGTCATCTGCTCCATCCTCACCGGCTCGGCCTTCGCTGCCTTCATCCTGGCCTTTGGTTTGAGCCTGACTGTCTGCGCAGCCGGCGTCGCCCTCTACGGCTTCATCTACGCTCAGCTGAGCAGCACCAAAGCCCGGCTGCGCAGCGCATTTGTCGGCGGTTGGCTGACGGCGCTGGTCGCCCTGATCTGCCTGTTGGTGGTGGCCAGCGGCATCCTCTCCGCCGTCCAGCTGCACTCGCTCAGCTCCAAGTTGCCCGGCCTGCCGATACTGTTGGTCGCCCTGGTGGTATTTGCCGCCTTCATCGGCACCCTGCTGGCCGCAGCTTCACTGGTGCTCAGCTTCTGTCTTGAGCGGATAAAAGCGGGTGCCAACCCGGTTTGGCTGGTGCCGCTGTGCGCGGCGGTCTGCGGCCTGCCGGTATTGCTGTTGGCGGTAGGCACGTTTGCAGCCATCAATACGGCGGCGGTCAGCCTGCCAACCGTGGGCAGCTGGCTGGTGGGCGATTTAGCCCTCAACCTGATAATCATGATTGCCGCAGCGTTACTGCTGAGGCGAGCACAAACACGCACTGTCTGACGGTCAGCGTCTCCCTGGTCAGCCGTCCTTGGGCACCAGCAGGTCCAGGGCAGCCTGGCGTTGCGCCTGCTCGCGCTCCTGGAGCTGGGCAATCACCACATGACCAGCCTGGGCGATGGCGTTGCGCTGCTCAGGGGTGAGGTTCTTCCAAAGGTAGCTGTGAGCCAGCGAGTCGATGGTCTCGGCAATCAGCTTTTGTCGCCGGGCACCGGCTTCAGTGGCCGCCACAAACAGCGCCTTCTTATCCCTGGGGCTGGTGAACCGGTTCACCCATTCCCGCTCCACCAGTTGATTGACCGCCCGGGAGATGGTAGGCGTAGGGATGCGCAGCTGGTTGGCCAGATCGCCGATGCGCAGCGGTGTGTCCACCTCGCAAAGCCGCTGCAGGGCGCGGTACTCATAGAACGAGACCTGCGCCAGTCGTCGCAGTATCTGCTCGATGGTGCGGCGGATCAAGCTGATGGAGAGCAGCGCCCGCGAGGCCTGGAAGCGGTCATCTGTGCTCTCCGGCGGCAATGGGTCGATGTTGGCGCCGGCGGCAATCGAAGCCTCCAGGATGCTGCGGAAAAAATCGTCCTGAGTAGGGAAGATGGTGTAGAGCTGCTCGACGACGCTGCTATTGACCTGGGCGATATGCTCCATCCCGGCCGGCGTGGCCAACACCGCCTTGATACGACCGTCGCCGTCGCTGCGCCGCACCCGCTGGGCATAGCCGCTGGCCTCCAGAGCGTCCACGGTGGCCGTGACTACGTTGGGTTTGAGGTCCAGCATCACCCCGATGTCGGTTTGGGTAAGGCCATGCTCGCCGGCAAAGTAGACCTTGACCAGCGCATGGTATTGCATCACGTTAAGCCCGCTGACGCAGGCCAGCCCAGCCCGCAGCGCACCATAGGCCATCTCAAAGGCAATCAGATAAGTAGAGTCCAGGTTCAGGTCGCTGAGCTCAGCAGTCTTCTTTGCGTCCACGTCCGCGCCACCTCAAATCAAATCCTTCACCCATGCAACAAACCATGTTACCAGCTTTTGCCCACTAACGGCCACTAAGCCCGCCGCTAAACGCGCGATGCGCGCGGTGCACGCGGTCCCATGCTGCTGCCACGATGCAACTGCCGCGATGCTGCAGCGATGCAACTTCCCGCAATCTACCCGCAACTTCCGCAACTCCCACGATGCTGCGCTAAGGCCGGTTTAGCTGCTATAATGCCCTCATGCGCTATACCTTGATGCATAGGGATCTGGAAGTCCTGGATCTGGAGATTGACACCCAGACCTTTGCTATCACGCGCGTCTATGAGCTCTTTGCTCCGGCGCATATTCCCATCGGAGTGACACTGGACGTCAATGGACGGCCGCAGCGCGGATTGCTCAACAAGTGGTGGCTGGGGCGCTCCATCCCTGCTTCGCGTTCTGGGCTGCGCGAAGCCCTGGAGCGTTTGAACGTCAGCTCCACTGGGGTTTTGCTGCTTAAATGCCTGGGGCTGTCGCTATCCGATCAATACTGGGTACGCTCCTGCAACAAGCCTCTTAAGTGGGCGGACATCAACTTCTTCGACAATGAGTTCTCCAGCGATGTTGGTAATGCCCTGTTTGGCCGCAAATCGCAAAGCCCGCAGATCGATCTGGTTTCTCCGGATAATACCTCGGATGGCTGGCTGCAGAAGAAGTGGGCCATTCTGGATGGTCAGCGCGTGCTGATTAAGGGTGGGTCTGCGCCATATTACCAGGAGCCGCTCAATGAGATTCTGGCTACGCAGCTGATGGGGCGTCTGGGGATTGCGCATGCTGTCTACAGTCTGGGCTTTGAGGGCGACAAGCCGGTGAGCGTTTGTGCGGATTTCATCGACAACACTACTGAGCTGATCAGCGCCTGGCATGTCTACAGCACCCAGAAAAAATCCAATAACGATTCTGCCTATACCCACTACCTCAAGTGCGCCGAAGCGCTGGGAATCCCCGGCGTGTCCGAGCAGCTCAACCGGATGCTGGCGGTGGATTTCATCCTGGCCAATGAGGACAGGCACTTCAACAATTTTGGCGTGGTGCGCAATGCCATCACCCTGGAATGGTTGGGGCCGGCGCCGGTCTTTGACAGTGGCACATCGATGTATTATGACAAGCTGCCCTGCGACATCAATGCCCAGCGTGTGGTGGCGGCCAAGCCTTTTGCCTCAACCCACGAAAAGCAGATCAAGTTGGCCGGCAGCCTGCAGTGGCTGGATTGGCAAAGCCTGGACGGATTGGCCGAGGAGTGGGAGCCGGCGTTGGCGCAGAGCCGCTACATCGAAGACGACCGCCGCGCCGCCCTGCTGGCCGCCCTGGATAATCGTATCACCTTGCTGCAACGCATCCAGGGCGAAGCCTGACTGCTCCTTATACTGCGGAGAAACACAGAGCTATAGCCTAATCAATAGCCAACTCATCTTCTCTCCATACGGCATAGAAGGTGTTACAATGGCGTGAGCAGGGAGGGAGTCTGATGTCATTATCGCGCAAGCAAACCATCCCATTCTTAGCCCTGGCCTTACTGGCGTTTGTAGGCCTGGGGCTGGAGGTCTTGCTGGCCTTGGCGATTGAACCACTTCTATACGGCAAGGAAATGGGCGAGTGGGAAACCACTGAATACATCTTACATTGGGTCATAACCTGTATAGTTTGGGGTGTACTTGCAACCGCGCTGATGGTGTTCGCCCAGAAAAGACTGTCTTTCAATGTCTGGGCTGCGCAGGATAAACTACGCCCGGCAAATTGGCTGGTGTGCCTGGTGATCCTCGTAGCTCTCATTGCAGTCAGCACTGTCAGATTCCATGGTATACCTGTCATTCAGTCCTTTCAGTCACTCGGCTTGTTGAAGTTTGTCTTTCAGCATATCTACTATGCTTTCGAAGCTCTGCTGGTGCTGTTGATAATCGTGTTCGGGCAAAGGGCGGGCGAATGTGCTGTCGCCCGGCAGCAAATCCCCTGGGGTGGCACCCTTGCCGGTCTGACTTGGGGGCTCGTCCACATCCTCACCAAAGGGGATGTCGCCACAGGTTTGTTCGGCTGCCTGTATGGTCTGTTGTTTGGAGTAATCTATCTGGCAGCCAGGAAGAACACCGGTGTCGCATACGTGTTCATTTTGCTGGCGTTCATATACTGAATGCCCTGCATGACAGCAAGAAGCGTCCCCGCTGTCACGTCAATGGCGAGTTTACATCCGCGCAATCGGTGAGAAGGCTTGTGCTAATTTTGCAATGGCGGTAAAATTAATGGCGATAAAAAATTGAACCGTAAACATGGAGAAATCCGCCACCTGAGGCAAAAACTGCTACCTGGTTACACCATCGGACCCAAGTGCCTGAGCCTGGATGATATGTGAACTTGAATGCGTGACGGCGAGGGCAGTGTGACAGCAAGAAGCGTCCCCGCCGTCACCCTGCTGGCGCGCCTGCTGTCGTGGCTTTAATCTCCAAAGTACAGCTCGTAGGTGGACCATTCGGGTGGGGCGCCGTAACCGGTGGACCATAGCTCGAAGTCTGTTGATTCACTGGCGGCGAGGTTATTGATGGTCGCCGCCGTGCCTGTGCCGCCGACCACATTGCCACCGCTGTCTTTGTAGACCGCAATCACAACACCATTGAAATCGTACGGCGTATTGTTGCTCAGTGTGCCCACAATCATCGGGCAGGGGTCGCCGTCTTCTACAAAAGATACATTGGAGAAGACGATATCTTTGCTGTTCAGGACCGGGCCATAGTAGTCGTAGGGGTCTTCTGTGCTGAAGCTGGTTACGGAGATGTCCACACTGGTTGGGATGGGGTCGTCTTTCTCGAACCAATACTCTGTGCAAGTCGCCATGGTATCGCCGGCGTCGATGTAGCGCATCCCAAATTGGGACTCGGCGATTGTCGAGCCGTATTCGTTCTTGGCCACCGCCGAGACTAACACCGCATAGACCGGCTGGTTGCGCGGGTTATGCAGCACTGCCGCCGCCAGGATGTTGAAGGTGCCGTCGGAACTCCTGTTCGAAGCTGACCAGCCGCTCTCAACTACTATCAGCTCGCGATCATCTGTAGTCTGCTCCGCATCGCCTGCATCGTCCGCATCGCCCGTGCCGCTAGTAGCGTCGATGTTGTTCGCGCTGCCCGCATCGCTCGAATCGTTGTTACCGTTATCCGCTGGTGTACAACCGCACACGCCAACCAGCAGCAAAGCCGCCAGTAAAGCCGCCAGCAAAGAAACCGCTATTCTCCTCAGCATGCCATCCTCCCAATTCTCGTACCTGCAAGTATAGCACTGCCCAGATCTGTTCCTCTAATACTCTTGACTCAATCAGCTACTCTGTGTTACTTTGTACCGGTAGTAAGTGACACAGAATACCTGGATGGCTGGAGCAATGGCTTGGAAAATCTGACGGAGATGCTCAAAGGGGTGCTGGAGGGCTGCGTGCTGGAGCTGATCAGCCGGGGTGAGACTTATGGTTATGAGATAACCCGTCAGCTCAACGCCCTGGGGTTTACCGAGGTGGTGGAGGGAACGGTCTACACCATTATGGTGCGACTGGAGAAAAACCAGCTCGTCAACATCGAAAAACGTCCCTCCGAGTTAGGGCCGCCGCGCAAATTTTTCACCCTCAATGCCGCCGGCCGGGCGGAGCTTGAGCGGTTTTGGCAGAGATGGGCGTTTTTATCCGCAAGGATTGAAGCTTTGCGAGAGGAGTCACAGCAATGAGCATCATCGAGAAGTTGGTGGGTGTGAAGGCCGAGAAGCAGGCTTATCGCGACTACCGCAAACGGGTGGATGTACTGCCCAGGGAGTACAACATCGTCCTCAACGAGATGCAGCACTACCTCTGGAACTATGCCGGAGCCCTGGACGGCTCACTGGAGCTGCTCTACGACGCGCTGGCGCTGTTCGAATCCAGTGCTGCGGAGGGCAAGCATGTCCTAGACGTCACCGGCAGCGATGTCGCCGCTTTTTGTGACAACCTGGTGCGTGAGTATCAGGGGCAGACATATATCGACAGGGGTCGGATAAAACTCAACGAGAACGTGCGCCGCAAACTGGAGGAATACGATGGTGCCAGCGATTGAGGTATCGGAGCTTCGCAAGCGTTTCAAGGCGGCTAGAGGCGCCAGTGTCGAGGTGTTGCAAGGCGTGAGCCTGACGGTCGAGGTAGGCGAGATCTTCGCCCTGCTCGGGTCGAACGGCGCCGGCAAGACGACGATGATCAGGATACTCACCACCCTGCTCAAAGCCGATGCCGGCACGACCAGGATCTGCGGCTTCGATGTCGCCGGCCAGGGGCAGCAGGTGCGCGAATCCATCAGCCTGACCGGGCAATTCGCCGCAGTCGATGACATCCTCACGGGGCGCGAGAATCTGATGTTGATAGCCCGCTTGCGCCATCTGGCCGACCCCCAGGCTGAGGCCACCCGCCTACTCGACCAGTTTGGCCTGACGGATGCGGCAGATAAGCCCCTGGCCACCTATTCCGGCGGCATGCGCCGGCGGTTGGATCTGGCCATGAGCATGATCGGCGACCCGCGCGTCATCTTCCTCGATGAGCCCACCACCGGCTTGGACCCACAGGCGCGCCTGGCCGTCTGGAACACCGTGCGTCAGATGAGTGAGTCTGGCGTGACCGTCTTTCTGACCACGCAATACCTGGAGGAGGCCGATGGCCTGGCTGACCGCATCGCCATCCTCCACCATGGCGTGATTGCTGCCCAGGGTACGGCGGCGCAGCTCAAACGCTTGGCGCCGCCGCCCAAGCTGGCGTTGACGTTCGCAGAGCAAAGCGATCTGGCCAGCGCCAGCGCGCTCTTCTCCGCCTACCCAACTACAACGGAGGCGCTGACGCTGACAATCCAAACCGATGGCAGTGTGCGCCAGACCACCAGCATCCTGCAGGAGTTGGAAGCGGCCGGCATTGCGGCGACTTTTGCCCAGCAGCCGCCAACGCTGGAGGAAGCCTATCTGACGATTGTTGGCGAGGAGGCATCATGAGCATCAGCTACGCCTTAAGCGACACCGCCGTGATGACCGGGCGGGTGCTCAAACAGGTGTTGCGCAGCCTGGACACCATCATCACCGTGCTGTTGATGCCGGTAGCCATGCTGCTGGCGATGAACTACGTGCTGGGCGGGGCGATGGATCTGGGTGGCATGGGCACGGCGGACTACATGCTGCCGGGCGTGCTGATTATCTGCGTGCTCTCCGGTGTGGCCTACACCGCCTATCGGCTGTATGTGGATGTTCAAAAGGGCATCTTTGAGCGCTTCCACTCCATGCCGATTGCCAAGTCCAGCATCCTCGGCGGGCATGTGTTGACCTCCATCCTCACCAACGCGGTGTCGATCGTCGCCACCACCGCGGTCGGCCTGCTGGTCGGTTTTCGCCCCCAGGCGGGCGTGGGCGGCTGGCTGTTGGCCGCGCTGCTCATCTTGCTGTTCATCGCCGCCATGACCTGGATCAGCGTGTTCTTCGGGCTGATTACAAAGTCTGTGGAGACGGTCAGCGTCTTCTCCTACCTGTTGATGGGTCTGACCTTCACCAGTTCGGCCTTCGCGCCGGTGGAATCAATGCCAGCAGCGCTGGCCGCCTTCGCCCGCTACCAGCCCATGACCCCCATCGCCGACAGCCTGCGCCTGCTGCTCCTGGGCGAACCCGCCGGCACCAGCCTGTCCATCGCCCTGGCCTGGTGCATAGCCATCACCGCCACCTTCTGGCTACTATCAATAACCGCCTACGGCAAACGACAGCGCTGAGTGAGGGGGTAAGACGGCTTGGTTTCAAACCTGATGCAGTAACAATGTGTGCCAAAATCCGGAATCTACCATAATCTATGGTCATCTAATGGTATCTAGCAAAATCTACGAAAATGAGCACCAGAAAGCGAATAATTTTGCCAGAA
This sequence comes from Coriobacteriales bacterium, assembly GCA_031272005.1. Classification (GTDB taxonomy): domain Bacteria; phylum Actinomycetota; class Coriobacteriia; order Coriobacteriales; family UBA8131; genus JAISUQ01. The sequence continues at coordinate 12,162 of JAISUQ010000020.1, forward strand.
ACGGTGTTTCAATGCTGATAGCTGATGAACGCCTGACATCTCCCTACTGCACGATTCGGATGCTGGTGATGGTGGCGGCTGCTGGGTCTTGCGGGTAGTCGTTGGCGTCTGTTGGTAGTTGCGAGATGCGCTCCACCACGTCCATGCCCTCCACTACGTAGCCAAAGGCTGCGTAGTTTCCGTCCAGATAGGCGACGTTGGAATCATTGTCGCAGATGAAGAATTGGCTGGAGGCCGAATTATTGTCGTTGCTCCGCGCCATGCTCACCACGCCCGGGGCGTGCTTGATGGGGTTCTCCCAACCGTTTGCGGCGAACTCGCCGGTGATTGTGCTGGCCGGATGCTGCGCACCGCTGGCATCGAAGGCGCCGCCCTGGATCATGAAGCCGTCGATGATGCGGTGGAAGACCAGCCCATCGTAAAAGCCGCTGTTGACCAGGGCGATGAAGTTGTCCACCGTGACAGGCGCCGCTTCGCGGTCCAGCTCCAGCACTATCACGCCGCCATCGGCCATGGTAATCTCGACCTGCGGATGGGCATTATCCGCGCCCGTTTGCGGTGCGGTGCTGCCGCCGGTGCTTGCGCTGCTGTCAGCAGCGCTGTCAGCCACCGTCGCATCACCTGTGCCGCTAATGTCAGCACTGCTGTCTGCCTCAGAACTGCCAGTCGCGCCGCAGCCAGCCAGCATCACCATGACAGCCAGCAGCGCAGCCATCAACACGCTTATCGATATAACTCGCCAATTGCGTCTCAAGACATATCCTTCCAACGTCGACAACAACAGCCACCATCATAACACTCCGCTCCGGCACCCTCCGCCCTCAGGGAATCCCCTTTCCCTTCAGGCAGGGGACTCATTGCGGGTGTTGGTTGAATAGGTTAATCCTTAAGCGGCTCACCATCAACATAGGACAAATAGAGGTACTCCGGGCTTTCATAATACATACTGCACCCGTAGTCACTTATCTTGTCGCTTATCCACGACGTGTAAACGCTGACGAGGGCGTCCGCCAGAGCAATCCCGCTGTTTTCGGCAACGTTAACGATTAAGCGTTTGTAAACTTTGGCTATGTCAAAAACCGCCGGAACGCTGACCGCGCCCGCCGTATTGTCAAAGTTACCCGGCACTATATCACGCTTCTCGATGAGGTCGGCGGCGATACTTTCGATAGGCTCGCAATGATAAACGTCCGCAAGCTCCAAATAACGGGAGATAACGTCTTTCCCGAGTGCGGTTACGACGTCGGCGCGGCGGTGCTTCGTTGCTCTACCGATATGCTCAATCACCGAACAGACGAAGAATAAATCGTTGTCCAGCTTCGGCTCTCTCCCGGTCATACGCTCACCTCGTAACTCTCTAAGAATTTCAAGCAATCAAGCGCGGCAGGGGTACAAAATCTACCACAGTCCATCCAATCCTGTCAGTTTCAATATGCGGAGAAGGGGTGACAATGGGTGACAGCATGGGTGGCAGCATGGGTGCAGCGTGGACGGTTCTTTTTTGTCAACTTTTCTTAGGATAAGAAGCTGCGCGATGCTGCGTTAGGAGTCTTAAGATCCTGCGGTTTATCAATAAGGCGGATCGAGTGGGTAACAGGGGTATCTCGCGATTTCATAGCGAAATGACAAAGAAGTTGACAAAGAGAACCGTCCCCGCTGTCACCCCTGTCCCACACTGCTCGCAGTCAGCTAACCAATGCGCTCATATTCGTCCAGCAAATCTTCTGGGGCCCAGGTGCGATAGGTGTTGCGGGAGGGATCTTGCATACGCCGGAATAACTCCGAACGGTAAAGTCTGTCGATGGCTTCATCGTAACCGATGTTGTAACGTTTGACAAAATCGTCAACCAGCATATCCAACAGCGGCGTCATCCCCCTGCTCATGATTGCACCTTGTAAGTATGATCAAAGGTCAGAACCTCATTTAGTCTGGAACTGGCAAAGCAGAATTGGTCATTTGGTTGCTGCAGCGCCAGCTGTTCAATTGTCAGTGTCACCAAGGCTTGGCTGGCGCGCCCAGCCATCAGCTGTTCGATGAAATAGTCCACCGTCTCAATCACCCTGTCATCGGCTATGTGTCCGAAGATAATGTCAAAACCGTGGTCGATACTCGCTTTGTCGCTGCGTCTGTTGTTGCAGACAAACAGCAGCCACTCCTCGTCGTAGCCGTTGAAGCTTTTCAGAATCAATTGATTCTCATATTGGAACTCATATACAGAAACTGTGGCTGTAGCCTTGTTGTTATCACGTTGCAGGGCTGTTCTGAGCGCCCATTGTTCAGCCTGTTCAGCCAGTGTCGTGGTGTAAAAACCAGGGCCAAAATCCAGCTTCTTACGTCCACTAAAAGGGTCGGGAGTCTGTACCACTACATTACTGCCGTGGTAGAGTTTCATGCCGCAATTCCCCGCTGTTCAAACCAGGCTCTGGCATCTGCGCAAATCTCTGCGGAGGGCAGCGTGTGGCTGACGGGGTAAGTCTCCACCAGGAAATCCCAAAATCCCGAGGCTGTCATTCTTGCATACGCCAAATCCTGCCTACCGTCAAACAACTCATTGGCGATACGCTCAGTAATGTAAATCATGAACCAGGCAAGCTCTTTTGACATGCGCAAAGTCTACCACAGCCCATCCAATCCTGTCAGTTTCAATATGCGGAGAAGGGGTGACAATGGGTGGCAGCATGGGTGGCAGCATGGGTGCAGCGTGGACGGTTCTTTTTTGTCAACTTTTCAGCCTCTTGCTATGCTCACGCGGCGACAGTGGGAGTGACAGTGCGAGTGACATTGCACAACGGGCGTGACAGCTAGCAGAGTTGTAACAGCTAAAGCGTGGATTGGCGAAAAAACCCCCACATACTCTTAGAATCGCTTGTCGAGCAGAGTGAGCCATGTTAGACTGTATCTACTAACGTTGATACATGAAAGGAGCTGCATTGGAAACCGCCATTGCAACTTGGGGCAACTCTGAAGCAGTACGCATTCCGCAAGCTAAGCTGAAACAGGCTGGCCTCAAGCACGGGGATTCAGTGCGACTGGAGCTGAATAGCAGCGGGCGATTGGAGATTATCCCGCTTAAGCAAAGGCATCGTCACACGCACATAGCTCAACGCCTGACTTTTGACAAGCTGTTCGCCGGCTATGAGGGTGGGCAACTGGATAACTCCAAGGCTTGGCCAAACGACGAGCTGATCGGCGCTGAGCAGAAGGCTTGGCAGCCATGATTTGCGAGCAGGGCGATGTAGTGAGCCTGAACTTCAGCCCTTCAGTTCGCCATGAGCCGGCCGACCGGCATTATGGAGTTGTCATCAGTCCCTGGGAGGTCAACTCGATGTCAGCGCTGACAGTGCTGGCGCCGGTCACATCGCTGGACAACCACTATCCTTTGCATGTGCGCATTGCCGACGGCAACTGCATCTATGGCTTCGTGCAATGTGAGGCAATCAGGGCAATGGATTTGGGCGCCAGGGAACTGGGAGGAAGCGCTGAGGTAATCGGCACCCTGGATGATGATACCATGCAGCAGATAATGGCCAGAGTGTTGATTGTCGTTGGCTTGGACTGAGGTGACAGTGGGAAACGGCAGCCCGTGTCACCATCCTGCCACCTCTGGGTGTTTCAACTTCTGGCAGAGATTTTGGTGACGGTAGCCAGGACTCCGTGGCCTAAATCACTTTGGATGATGTGGCCGAACAAGGCCGGGTCGCCGTTCTGGCCGTATTCACCTACCATGGCCAGCAGGCCGCTGATGATGAAGGTCAGCAGTGCCTTGTCCTTGTCCATCAGCTCTGCCTCACTGAGGCCGAGGGTTTGTAGCCACAGGCTGGTGACACGTTGCTTGAGGATGTCCTTTTGCCAGGAGGCGCCGTGCGGCCCGGCCAGCAGGCTGATGCGCTTGAAGCGGCGGAGAACCTCGGGGTCGCTGGTGACCAGATTGGCCTCCAGCTGCCCGGCGGTAAAGGCGGTGAAGATGCGGGCTGGCAGGTCGATGAGCATATTGCTGTCCAATAGCTTAATAGCCATATCGTCCAGGCTGTCGAAATAGTAATAGAAGGTGTTGTGGTTGACTTTGGCCAGCCGGGAGATGGCGGCGATGGTCATCTCCCGATACGGTTTCTCGGCCAGCAGCTGCCAGAAAGCTTCCTCCATCCGCTCGCGAGCCGGGGTTCCCTGTCCCTGCTTTGGTCTGGACATTTTGACCTCCTCTATCCATAACCAGAAGAATTCGTCGGTACTGTCTGTATAATTAGATTTATATTCTAATTATAATTCTGGACAAGGAGAAGTCAATGGCTCTGCCAGACAGAATGGAGGACTACGATGTTTGAGGTTTTGGGAAACCGCCGCTATGCACTGCCGTTGGTTGCTGTTCTGGTAATCTTTTGTGTGATGTCGCTGGTCGTCTATCCGATATTGAATGCAGCTCCCAAGGATGTTCCGTTTGCCCTGCTGAATCTGGATGAAGGGGCAGATACGCCGGCGGGGTATGTCAATGCCGGAGAGGCGATAGTGGAGAACATGACTGGCGGGGCGGCACTGCCGGCTGGTCAGGAATCACCGATTGTCTGGACGGTCTTTGACAGCCAGTCTGCGCTGGATGAGGCTTTGGAGAACAATGAGTTCTACGGTGCGCTGATTATCCCAGCGGGCTTTACCGCCGATACCGCTGCCGCCAAAGCCGCAGAGGTCCCAACTGGCGGTTGACGTAACCAATCTGGCGTGCTGACATACCGTTGCCTTCTGCTCGCGATGGCTTGACAATTCTTTTCAGGCGTCAATTGAAACCGACATTCGCTGTCTGATGCAAGGCAATCGGTGCCGATTGCCGCCTATTGTCATCTTGCGCCGATCTCTCTCAGAGAGTAAGAAGAAGCCACTATTGCAATAATGCGGAGAAGGAGGCACTCATGACCTGCCAGGAAAGCCAATTGAAGTCGGAAATGAAACAGTATGATCTGCAGGGTCGCGTGGCGTTGATTACCGGCGCCAGCTCACGCGGTATCGGCAGCGCTTCAGCTGCATTGCTGGCTGCGGCCGGCGCCAAGGTCTTTTTGGCCGCCCGGCGCCAGGACAAGCTGGAGGAGGTAGCAGCAGAAATCACTGCTGCTGGTGGCGAGGCCGCTTATCTGGCTGGTGATGTCTCCGAAGAGGCTTTCTGCCAGGCGGCGGTCGAAGGCTGTGTCGCCAGATTCGGGCGGCTGGACATCATGGTACTCTCAGCCGGTATTTCTGGGTTGTCATCCTCAACTGCCCAGGGTTTTGACAATTGCTTCGATACCGACAACTGGCGCAATGTCCTGGGTACCAACCTGGACGGCACCTTCTTCATGATCAAGTATGGCTATGCCGAATGTGCCAAGGGTGGCGTGGGCTCGATAATCATGGTTGGCTCCCTGGCTTCCTGGAAGTATGCCGGCTCCGGAGCCTATACGGCCACCAAGGGCGCCATCCGCTCTCTGACGCATTTCTTTGCTGGCGCTTTTGCGCCCTTGAAAATCCGGGTCAACACCATCTATCCGGGCATGATTGACACCGACATGACTCACGGAGCAGTGGAAAACGAGACCTATCGTGAGATGTTCCTGGCGGGCATCCCCTTAAAGCGCATCGGCACTCCGGAAGACATCGGCAACTGCTCCCTGTTTCTGGCCTCCGATGCCTCGTCATTCATCACCGGCCAGCACTTTGTCGTCGACGGCGGCGACCTGATTGACTGATTGCGCGTCGGCTGATTCGGCTTCTCTATCCACCCAGCTACACCCGTCATCCTGAGCTCTCGCGCAGCGAGAGTTCAGGAGCTGCGCCACCTGACGCGCCTGCTTCCCTCTAACACGTCTTGGTTGCGGGATTTGGGGGGATTGCGGGATCAGGTTTAATTGTTACTGGCGCTATGGCAATATCGTCGCTTCAAATTTTGAAGAAAATTTCAAAGGTTGCGAGGTTGTTGTCATGGCCGGACGGTCTTACAGGGTTATTATTGCTATTACTCTCACAGTGGCGCTGGTGCTGGGTTGCTGGGGTACAGTGGGGCTGGCTGCTGGTGGGTCACCGGCTGGCTGGTCGCCGGCTGACGATGTGCAGGTGGCGGAGACAATCGTGCCTGCGTCGGGGCAGGCGCAGGATCTGCGGACAGAGCCGGCGGAGTTGCTGGGCAGTGACCCGGAGGTCGGCTCCGAACAGCAAGCGGAACCGGAAAACGACGACCAAGCGGCGCAAGTCGATGCCTCGCAAGCTGATGATGGTGGTGGGGCAGCTGCGCCTGCCACTGCCAACCCCGAACCCGACCCGGTGGCTGTCGATGTTGAGGCACCTGTGCCTCTCTCCGCATTATCAGCGGTACCCGAGAATCGGCAGGGCTTGGTTGGGGGAGAGGTGCTCATCGACCTCAGCACCACCTCGGCATCCAGCCGCTTGGACGGATACCGCGTCAGCGGCAGGGCGCCGCGCCGCATGTTGACTTTCGACGCTGCGGCCAGCGGGCGCAGCTATCGCATCAGTCAGAGTGGCGCCAGCAACTTCGAGTACATCAGCATCACACAGGCCGCGCCTGTCGACATTACATTGGCCGGCGTATCCCTCCTCTCCGACAAAAGCTCCACCGGCTCGCCGCTGCGTTTGAGCAGTGGCAGCGACCTGCGGCTGCATCTGGTAGGCAGCAACCTGCTCAGCGGCGAGGGGCATCCGGGTAAGATCCGCGACAATTCCGGCATCTCGGTGCCTGCCGGCTGCAGCCTGACCATCGACGGCAAAGGCGTGCTGCAGGCGCGGGGCGGCGTCCATTCGGCTGGCATCGGCGTGGGGCCGCTGAGCGATGAGCGGGGCACCACGCTCGGCAACATCACCATCAACGGTGGCACGGTGCTGGCCGAGGCCGGGCTGCATGGCGCCGGCATCGGTTGCGGTTGGACCTCGCCGTTTGGCGGCCAGGTGACCATCAACGGCGGCACCGTGCTGGCTCAGGCCCGCTACTACCTCGACCCCGGCGACGGGCAGCTGGAAGTGGGGGCGGCCATCGGCGGCGCCTACGACGGCGCCCATAGTCCGGGTGGCTGCCGGGTTGTGATTACCGGCGGCTATGTGCAGGCGCGCGGCTTCGGTGGCGCCGGTATCGGCAGCGGTGCCGGCATCGGCGGCAGCCACGCCGACCCCAGCGAAGTGTATATCAGCGGCGGAGAAGTCCACGCCTCCAGCGCCAACGGTGGGGCGGCCATTGGCGGCGGCGGTGGCAGCATCGCCCGCAGCGGCGGTGTTGTGGGCATCTCCGGCGGCAAGGTGGAGGCTATCTCGCGTGGCAGCGGTGCCGGCATCGGCGCTGGTGGCACGCACCGGGCAAATGGACATCCGGCCACAGTCGACCGGGTGCTCATCTCCGGCGGCGAGGTGACGGCTCGCTCCGAGGGCGATTACGGCATCGGCGGCGGCTCGGGTGGGGTGAGCAACGACCAGGTGGTCGCCCGCGGCGGCAGCGGCTGGGGCAGCAGCAGCGGTAGCAGTGCGGGCAGCGGCGGGCGTGGCAGTGGCGGGCGTGGCAGCAGCTACGGTAACGGCAACGGCAGCGCAGGCAGCGCCCAGGCCGGCACCGGCCTGATACAGATCAACGGCGAGCAGGCGCTCGTCAAGGCCTATGGGATGCAGGCTGGCATCGGCGGCGGTCTGCCGGGTGACAGCAACACGGCTCCCGCCATCCTTTTCACCAGTGGCAACGTCGAATCTGTAGACGGCGGTGGCGTCACTCTCCGCACCAATACGCCGCAACGCACCCGCAACGGTGACATGAACGGCAATCTGCCGCTCTACGCCACGCTGGCCCGGGTGCAGGACGGCAACGGCGTGCCGCTGGCCGGCGCTCTTGTCCGCATCCCCAACCTGCAGGCCAGCGGTTACACCTGGAGCGGACGTACCGACGCCAACGGCGAGGTCTACGCCTGGCTGCCGGCCAACGATTCCAGCAACGCCAACGACCTGACCTGGGCGGTGGTAGACAACCCCAGCCTGGGCGAGCAATGGTTGAGCTGCCATGTGCTGCCCGCCAATACCGACCGGGCCAGCTTCAATGTCTTCGGCCTGGATAACGGCGGCAATCACCCTCAGCCGCCCAACCCGCCCAACCCGCCCGGCCCGCCGAATCCGCCTAACCCGCCCAACCCGCCGATCGACGACGAGTTGAGCATCAGCTACCCGGCGCAGATGGTATTCATGGCCACCCCCGAGACCAACGGTGCCGTCCTCTCGCCGCTTTACCGCTTCAGCAATGCCAGCGAGCGCGCCGTGCAGGTCAGCTTCCAAAGCCTGCGGGTCATCGATGGTGACGGCGTGCAGTTCGTCGGGGCTTTGGACGGCGGGGGAGCAGGCCGCAACCCAACCCGCCCCAAGGTAGCGCTGAACCTGAAGCTTCCGGATGCCGCAATCCTGCCGGATGGCAATGGCTTCTCCCAGGGAGTGCCCTATATCGTTCCAGACGCTGGCACCAGCATGGCGTTGGGCGAGTTGGCTGGCACCAAGGCCAATGCCAATGGCATCCATGATGGCTATCTTTCGATTGGCGGTCTCTACCAGGGGAAATACCCTCAACAGCCATATTGCCCCCAGGCCGAGATAGTCTTCAGTTTTCACCTGGTGACCTGATAAGCACCGCCTGCTCCCTGCTTCAACACCAGGCTGGCCCTGGCAATTCCCCTTAACTGCCCCACTGCCCTCGACCGGGCTGGTGGTACAGACCCGGCATCGCCGGATATAAGCTCACAACGTCTATTTGCAAACGAGAAAGGATGACATCATGGAACCGAAGACAGCAACTGCCAGTACCCAGCCGCAACAATACGGGCAATCCCAGCAATCCCAGCAACGCCAGCAAAGCCAACAACGCCAGCGCCGCCAGCTGTTGGTGCTCCTGCTGGCAGTCATCGCCCTGGCAGCCACGGCCTTCGTCGGCCTGCGCCTGGCCGGTGTGCTGCACTTCCCCTGGGAGAGCGTCAACCAGCCGGCCGCCAACGTCGGCGGCGTCATCAGCGAAGGCACGCCAGGCATGACCCATGACGAAATGATGGCCGCCCTGCAGGCCGAGGCCGACCGCAGTACCGTCTCGGTGCAGATCAACTCGCACCCGGTGTTTGCCAACGGCACGTCACCCGGCAACCTCTACATCATCAACCCCGCGAACAACGCCTTTGATATGTCGGTGGAGATAACCTTGGACAGCAACGAGGAGGTGATCTACCAATCGGGCAAGCTGTCGCCCAACCACTTCATCGACAACGATGTGCTGCTCAAGCCCCTGGCCGCCGGCACTTATCCGGCCACCGCCCACATCACCTGCACCGACCCCAAACAGCCGGACAGGCCAATCAATGAGGCCAACGCCAGTCTGACCATCACGGTGGAAAGCTGAGGCGGGCCGGCGCTCGTTCGCTCGCAAATGCCGTGGCCCAGGCGTCGGGCGCCTGGCGGCTCGCAGTTCGCGGAGTTGTGACGATAGGCAAATAAGATAGCAAGATAGTAAAAGAGAACCACAAAGTAAGGAGAACCACCATGAACAAACTCACCACATTCGCCCTGTCCACCGTGCTGGCCATGTCCCTGGCCGTGCCCGCCCTGGCTGGCCCCTACGATACGGATAAGACCCTGCCGGTCGACGGCTTCATCGGCATCGACACCTCGGCACCGGGCTACGACCCGGACAAGCTGATCGACGTCACCTACACTGCCAGCGGCATCAAATGGGTGGTGGACCAGGACAGCTGGCCCAAGGTCAGCTCGGCCAACTACATCATCCAGAACAACTCCCCCAAGATGGACCTCAAGGTGACGATGCGCAGCTTCACCTGGGACAACAAAAGCGACCAGGTCAAACACCCGCCTCTGACCCTGAAGTTCACCGGCGACCTGTTTGAGCAAGGCATTACCGATGTTGGCCCGGACGGCCACATCGTCGGCCTGACCAACTCCAAGCCCTTCAGCAAGCTGCTCCAGGCCGCCGACGACAACGACCACGACGGCAAGGCCGACGCCAACGGTTTCCACCCCTGGACCTACGGCTTCACCGGCCAGTACGACGCCAAGCTGACCAAGACCCCGCTCCAACCCAAGTACAACATGGTGCTGAGCTTCGAAGTCGTATAGGCAAAGCCAGCGATTAAGGTAAGGAAGTGCCAGGATGAGAGAGTTGCACACACTAATAACCAAAGCCGTTGCGCTGTCAGCCGTGCTGCTGGCGGTCACACTGACGCTCAGCGTTGCCGCTCCAACCATCCTGGCACCACCAGCCTGGGCTGACGAATTGCCAATCACGGTGGTTGACGTTGAGGACGGCGACCTGCCCAGCACCAGCGCAGCCGACACCGACGTCACCAGCACCAGTGCTGGCATCGATGCCAGCTTCAACATCCATATCGGCGGCTATGTTGCCGCACAGGACAGCAATGGTGACGGGTCCTCAGCCAGTCCGTCACCCGCCGTCCGCCCGCCAGCCCGGGGCAAGGGCGCCACAAAGACCGGCTTGCCTCAGACCGGCGACAGGCTGGAAGCCTGGATCATGCTGGCCCTGATAGCCGTCCTGCTGATCGTCCTGGGAATCATGGCCCTGCGTCAGAGCAGCCCGCCCACAACGCCCGCTCCGCCCGAGAAAGATCCCGATGACGAAGATGCTCCGAGGAGGTGACAGTGGGGACGAGGTGACAGTGGGCTGGCCTACAAGCCTGTGCCTGGGCAGAGGAAGTTGTTCAGGATGCCTTCGGGCGATTGGATATGGAATAACCCGCATTCTATCTGCGTTGGCAACAGGAAGTAAATGCGCCGACCCTCGCCCGACTCCGAATAGGAGACATCCAGCATCCCGGCCCCTCGCAGCAGCTCTTCGGTCTCGCTTTTCAGCGAGGCGTCCAGCACATCCACAAAGCACTTGAAAGTCAGCCCAAAATGGCTGTGCAGCGGCAGGTGGTAACGCAGCTCGTCTCCCTCAATACTCACCTCATGCAGGATGCTGTTCAGGGCAATGGTCTCCAGCTCATCGCGGCAAAAGACCTCCCGCAAAGCCGCGCAATCAATGTCCAAAGCCGCATTCATGGCGCATTTGCTGCCCAGCCGTGGCTCGCAGCGCAGCTCGCAGAGGTCCTCGTCCACATCCAGCACACGCCCGGCAGCCGCCAGCCGCACCACGATACAGCCAAAGCGCAGCAGCTCCACATCCACCTGGTCACACAGTCCGGGCAGACCAATCTCCAGATGAGCACTTTGCAAACGGTCGCCCAGCGCCTGTCCGAAGTCATCCCGGCTCAGCTCCAGCGTGGGGTAGGCGAATAAACCGTCAAACACCGAAGCCCGGGCGGCAAATCCACAAGCAGCCTCCCGGTCGTTGATAACCTGGTATCTGCGGAGAAAATCGGGGATGCCCGCAGCGGCAGCCTGGCGGGCGGGCGCATCCGCTGCGGCGTTGTCATAGTAGAAAAGAATCTGCTTGCCCGCCGCCTCCAACAGGCCGATCTCATAGAGCACCCAGGGCGAGGCAAAGATGCCGTCTGCCAGCAGGACGATACCACCGGTAGCTGCTGCCAACATCTGACGCAGGCGAGCATGGAAGTCGCTGCCGGCCTCGATCTGCGAATCGCCGATATAGCCAATGCCGCGCTGCTCCAGCTGGCTGCGCAGCAGGTCAAAGGCTGCATCGCCGCCCAGGTGGCTGATGAAGATGCCACTGTTGTCGGTCTGCTGGGTGGTCTTACGCATTATCTGACAACTTGCCATATCAACTCCCGTTCGGTATGCCCCTGGCCTTCTCCGCCATATTGAAAGCTGTCCTCCTGCTGTGA
>JAISUQ010000180.1 GCA_031272005.1 Coriobacteriales bacterium
ACTCCTACGGCAACAGCCTGGAGGTCATGGAGGCTTTGAAGAAGGTCGAATTCCTGGTCACCACCGAGTACTGGATGACCACCTGCGCGCTGTACTCCGATTACGTGCTGCCGATAGCCGGCGCCCTGGAGCGGCCGATAGTGCACAACAGCTACGGCTGCTCGGTATCGCTGGTGGCCTCGCAGCGCGCCATCTATCCCAAGTACGAGCGCGGCACCGACTACTGGTTCTGGAGGGGACTGGCCCTGCGTCTGGGCCAGGACGAAGATATGTGGCCCTGGGAGAACGAGGAGGAAGCCTACTACTACGTGGTCTGGCCCCTGGGCTTTGACGTCGAGGATTACGACCAGTTTGTGGAGGAGATTGGTCATTACTTCCCCGACCCGGTGTTCTACCGCTACAAGGATGAGGGATTCAATACCCGCTCCGGCAAGGTTGAGCTGTATTCCAGCGTTTTGGAGGAGCTGGGATACCCACCGATGCCCACCTATTATGGTCCGGTGGAGAACGAGGAGGAGCATCCGGAGTTGGCGGAGGAGTACCCGCTGGCACTGACTGCCGGCGGCGGATTCATGCCCTTCCATCACTCCGAGGAGTTCAACATCAAGGAGCTGCGTTACATCCGCCACGACCCCTACTTCCAGATCAACACCCGTACCGCCGCTGAGCTGGGCATCCAGGAGGGTGACTGGTGCTACATCGAAACCAAACGTGGGTGCATCCGCCAGCGGGCGTCGGTCACCGAGGCCGTGCATCCCAAGGTTGTTGTCACCCAACGCGGCTGGTGGTACCCCGAGCGCGGGGCAACGGGAGAGGACCCCTTTGGCGCTCTGGAATCCAACACCAACGTGTTGACGGCTACCGCTGCCGACGAGTGCGACCCAATCAGCGGCACCTGGGCTAATCGAGGTCTGCTCTGCAAGGTCTATCCAGCCGAGGGAGGTGGTGTCAGATGACGCGCTTTGCCATGGTCATGGACACCCGGCGTTGTGTGGGTTGTGACTCCTGCACCATCGCCTGCAAGATCCAAAACGACCTGCCGCTGCAGATCTTCTTCAACCCTGTGGTCACCGACGGACCGCACGGCATTTATCCGCAATTGCATATGAATCATATTCCGTTGATGTGCATGCATTGCGCCGAGTCGCCCTGTGTGCATGTCTGCCCCACGGGGGCGTCCAAACAGGACGACGACGGCATCATCTGGGTCGACCCGGTCAGCTGCATCGGCTGCGGGGCTTGCATCGCCGCCTGCCCGTATGACATGCGTCATAAGGATAAGGGCAGCGGCGTCTGCATGAAGTGTGACTTCTGCAAGGACCGCGTGCGCAAGCGCCAGGAGCCGCATTGTGTCTGGACCTGCCATCAGCGGGCCCGCATCTTCGGCGATTTGGACGACCCCAACAGTGAGGTCTCCAGGTTGGTGGCTTCACTGCGCACCGAGCGGCTGTTGGCCGATCTGGGTACCGATCCGCAGGTTTATTACATCGTGGGAACTGGAGGCCAGGGATGAAGCAGCATCATGTTTGGACATGGCCGATAGCCGGCTATCTATTTCTGGGCGGCCTGGGCGCCGGGATGTCCATCGTCTGTGCCGTAGCCGACCTGTTCTTCGGTAAAGGAGAGCTGCTCGGCCTGGCACCGCTGGGCGCTCTGCTCTGCCTGTGTTTAGGCAGCGGACTGTTGATCTTCGAATTGGGTCGGCCGCTGCAGTTCTGGCGGGTCTTCTCCACCCAGCGGGCCGTGCTGACCTTTGGCGCCTGGATGGTCATTCTGCTGGTGGTCTTTGACGCGCTGTACTTCAGCTTTTTCAGCGGCTGGTTTCCTTGGAGTGCAGCTGCCGGCGCGCGTGCCGTGGTGGCTGTGATTGCGCTGCTGCTGGGCCTGGGTGTGTTGCTCTACACCGGCATCGAGCTTTCCAGCATGAAGGCCCGGGTGTTGTGGAACACCCCGGCGTTGCCGGTGCTGTTTGCGCTGTCGGGCATCCTCACCGGCGTGGCCGGCGACTATCTGGTCTGCGGGCTCTGGCCCTATGGTGGCCCGGCTGCTGATGCTGAAGCCCTGGCCGGCATCCTGCGGCCGCTGATGGCGGGCCTGGCGGTGGCCACTGTGGTCTCGCTGTTGCTCTATGTGCTGATGATGTACACCTCATCCAATCCCACCGGGCGCACGGCGGCCACCCGTTGGCTGCGCGGCTCATATGCGCTGCCGTTCTGGCTGGGCGCTGTGGCCGCTGGCCTGGTACTGCCGCTGTTGCTGCTGATTCTGGGCGGCATGGCTGCTGCCCTGGGAGCCCTGCTGTTCATCGTCGGCGGAGTCTTCCTGCGCTTCCTGACGGTCTACAGCGACGACCGCCGCGAGCTGGCTGGCGAGAGGGAGCGCCTGCTCAAGCTGCCCCACGGCGACGAGCCCTTCCTGAAGAGCAACTGGGGCTGATATGGATTTCGCACCCGAAGATATCCGAGCGTTTCTGGAGATGCTGATGATCATCGCCTTTGGCCTGGCCTGGCCGGCGACGGTGATCAAGTCGGTGAAGTCGCGGACTGCTAAAGGCAAGAGCCTGGCCTTCATGATCGGCATCTGGCTCGGATATCTCTTCGGGGTGCTGGCCCACATCTTCAGCAATGAGATCAACTACCCGATGTTCTTCTACTTCATCAACATGGGCATGGTCACTGCCGACATCTGCCTCTACTTCCGCAACCGCCGCCTCGACCGCGAAGCCGACGCCGCTGCCGCTGCCAACCAAAACAACCCCAACCCGACCCCGCCAACCTGAGCAGCCGAAATCCCGTCACTTGAGCACATAATTGCCTTAAAGTAAACAAAAATATCGAATATGCATAGCTCAACGTTTAATTAAGGGCAATAATAATGCATTTCAACCTACAATAAGCCCATATGGGCTATGCCATAGTTGGGAGAATCGGTGTCTTCTCGGATACCGATAGATGATACCCACGCCTGAAGCTCCAGCGTGGGTATAGCCAAAACGGTTATCATAGTGGCCAGCAGGGCCAATGCCGCTCTTAAAGAACCAACACCGGCTCTCTGCGGGCGGTGCAGTTGGCTTCGAGCATGCCGATTATCGGGGTGATGACCTCGGCTGGGTAGATCTTGGCATCCACCGCGCAGGCATTGATACAGGCGCCACAGCCGATGCAGCTGGCGCTGACCACAGCCGGGTCGTCGCTGCTGATGGCGGCAGTGGGACAGACCTCCACGCAGGCCAGGCAACCGATGCAATCGTCGCTGGTCAGCGGGGTGAAGATGCTCATCGGTGGAGCCTGGGTGTAAGGGCTGTTGCCTGGGACCTCTACAGCTGCCGGCGCCGGCTCGGCCAGCTTGGCCAGCAGTTGGCGGGCGAAGTCGGCAGCGATGGCCAGATCAGCGTCATCCGGGCGACCGGTACCAACCTTGGCAGTGAAGCTGTGCTCGCAGCTGAAGGCTGCGGCTGCCACGACCACAAAGCCGTTGGCTGCCAGTGTATCGGCGGCCTCCAGCAGGGCGTCGTCGAAGTGACGGTTACCGAAGCTGGCGACGATTGCTACTGGGGTATCCTGTCCCCGCAAGCCTTGCAGCTCCTGCAAAAACGGCACAGGCACCCGCCCGGCATAGACCGGAAAGCCCACTACCAGCGCATCCTCAGCACCATAGCTGCGGGTCACGCCCCGGTTGGCAGCCATGGTCACGTTTGCAGCGGCCACCTCCCAGGTTCCCTTGGCATCTTCGGCCAGCACCCGTTGCAGCTCGTCGAAGACCTCGCCCGTCGAACCTGTGGGGCTGAAGAAAATCAAATCCATCTTTGCGCTCATTACTGCTCCCTTCCCTTTCGTGATGCTGTTATCTGTCAGCCGGCGCGTCTGCGCCGGCAGTCACGCCTGTATCTTCGCCTCAGCTCGCATCCGCCCCCGCATCCGCCCCAGCGCTGCCGCCAGCCTCCGCATCCGCCCCCGCATCCGCCTCAGCCCCGGCACCCGCCCCGGCTTCCGCGCCTGCGTCGGCACCTGCTCCTGCCGCCGTATCCACGTCCACGTACTCAATCACCGCCGTCTGCGCCAGCCACTTGTTGGCCTTACCGCGCAGAGCGGCCTCGCGAATCAGATACATCCGGCCGGTCAACTCATATTCCTGGCGGGTTTCGCGCTCCCGCCCGGCGATCATCTGGCTGAAGACCTCCTCAATGTCGGCCTCATCTACCTCCAGTTTGAGATGCCTGGCCAGGGCATCCAGGCAAAAACTGTGCGTCAGCACTTCGCGGACCTGCATCATCAAGGCCATGGAGAACTGCTGAGAGCCGCCCGGTTGCTGTTCGATGAAAGTCTCCAGATCCATATCCTGGGCCTTGAGGCTGCGGGCGTAGTTGGCCAATATCTCTTCCCGGGTGAATTCGAACAACTCATCCGGGATCTGCCCCTGAAAGCGGCCGGCGAATTCTGAGGCAGCCAGAAAAGCGATGATGTTAGCTTGCTCGCGCTGGCTGCTGGTGTTGCGGGGCACCTTGATCTGCACCGGCTCATAGGAGGAGACCTCAAAGGTTGGCTTGGGCGTCACCACCGCTGTAAAGCTCAGCGCCTGGCCAGGCTGTACCGTCGCCGCGCCGGCCTCAATCTGCGGCCGCATCACGATGTCCAGCTTCTCCTGAGTGACGGCAAACGGCGCCAGGAACTCCATGACATGGAAATCCCGCGCCGAGTTGTAGTAACTCTCGCCGACCAAAGCAATCAAGGCCGCCTGGACATCGGCGACAATCAGCGGATCGAGCTCATTTTCATAAGCCAGCTGAAAATTGACAAATCTGATAGCCTCATCGACTTTGGTGGGTGGTGCCGTGATGTGCAGTTCGATCTTGCCATCCGGGCGGGTTTTTCTGGAAACTTTCATCGCTGCTCCTCGTCTGCTCCGAATCCCATAATTGTAGGCACCCCCCCTTACGAAGAGGAAAAACTCCCTGAACCATTCCAGTATAACTGGATAATTTGAAGGTTTGGTCGCACAGGGGGCATGACACTGCGGTTTCATCCATATGGGTGAGATTGAGGCTGATAATTCACCCCGACTCTCATACAGTTATTTGGTAGAAAAGTATTGCAAATTTCGTTAGGATGATTGTTACAGGGGGTGAGTCGGTTCCGCCTCAAGGATTTCGGTGTTATCTTGAACATCTTTGAACATCAGCCGAGTCTGTCCAAGTTCATACCGCCCAGCCCTTCTCCCGGCAATCCGGCGCGACCGCGCCTGTTGGAACGGCTCTCCCGGGCGGCGCAGCAAAAATATGTCCTGGTTCAAGCTCCTCAAGGCTATACAAAGACGGTTCTGCTCAGCGACTGGTATCACAGTCTGGAGCTGGGCGACCTGACCCAGCGGGCCGTCTGGTTCAAGGTCGATGAGAACGATCGCGACCCCTCGCGTTTCTGGGGTAACATGGTGTCCGATCTGGAGTCCTGCTGGCCAGGTGTCAACGAGACGCTGCAACGCAGTTCTCGGGTCTTCGAGCAGGCTTCCATCCGTGAGCTGACCATCACCATAGCCAATCACATCGTTCAATCGCTGGATATGACCAGGCACTATTACCTGTTCATGCTGAACTTCGAAGCCTTCAAGTTCTCCGAGAGTGAATCGCAGTTCCTGATCTTCACCAACATGCTGCCCTCCAACATCCACGTCATCATCAGCTCGCGGGTCTTCATGAACAACCAGTTGCTGGAGCAGGGCGACTATAACGAGCTGAACATCATCGGCGTCAAGGATCTGTCCTTCAACAAGCAGGAATTACAGGCCTATCTGGATCAGCAACTCAACCAACGGGTCGCACCGGAGCTCATTGAGTTGTTCCATCGGCGCACCGAGGGTTGGCCGCTGGCTGCATCCATCCTGGTCCAGGAAGCCCATACTGGCCGCGACTTGCCACTGGCCATCCGCGAATTCTCCGGAAACAATCGTTATCTGGCCAACTATGTCTTCGAGAAGACCGTCAGCAACCTGCCGCAGCAGGTGATGAGTTTTCTGATGGAGACTTCGTTTCTGGACTGCTTCTGCGCCTCGCTGTGCAATGCCGTGACCGGCAACCAGGACTCACCGGACATCATCCGTTATCTGGAGCGCAACGGTGTCTTTACCACAGCCCAGGATATGGATTATGTCTGGTTTTGCTACCACCCGCTGTTCTGCGAATGGCTCAAGGGCAAGTCGATGACCCTGCGCAGCGACCAGTTGCGGGGCCTGTTCCACCGTGCCGGGCAGTGGTATCGTGCCGAAGGTATGCGCATGGACTCCACCCGTTTCGTCATCGCCGCCACCGACGGCATCTTCGTCCAGCATCTGACCAACCTGGTCTTTGGCGATCTGCCCACCGAGTACTCCACATTCCTGTTCTGGCTGTTCTCCCTGCCCAAGAACGAGGCCGAAGACGAGCCGCGCTACTGCCTGCTGGCTGCCTGGGCCTTTGCCTTCTCCGGACGGCCCCAGGACGCCAGTTACTGGTGTCGCCAGGCGCGCAAGGCGATGGACCTGCCGCTGGCCGAAGACAGTCTGGCCAGGAAGCTGGACCTGATTCTGCGCATCATCGAAGCCAAATGCCAGACCTTGCTGGGAGAAGGCAGCAAGGGCATCACCCTGTCCAACGCCCTGCTCGAGGGGCGTGAGGTGCGCGGGCTGGACGACCTGAAGCTGGTGCTGTACCAAAACCTGGCCGAGGCCTACGAACAGGAAGGCGACTTTGCCGAGGCGATGAAATTCTTCACCAAGACCATGACCGGGGCGCGGATCAATAACTTTGAGTTCCTCACCGGTCTGACGCGCTTTCAGATCATCACCTTGCTGTACCGCCAGGGCCAATTCAAACGGGCGGAAGAGCTGTGCCGCACGGCGCTGGCCGAGTGTCCGCCGGATTACACCGTCTACGGCGCGCTCTATGCTCTGCTCTCGCTGGTCTTCATCGAGCAGAATCTGCTCTCCGAGTTGGATACCTACTTCAATCGGGTCTTCCACCGGGTCTCCACCGACCGCAACATCGACATCTATATCGATGCCTGCACAGCCTACAGCCGTTACCTCGGCGCCCATCACAATGCTTACGACGCCCAACTGCAACTGGCCATCGCCATCGACGCCATCCGCAAATGCGCCGACGTGCCGCCGCGTGGTGTGGCCTACAAGCCCTTCTTCATGCAGGCCGGCTTCTACCTGAAATCCGGTGACGTCTATTCTGCGGAGGAGATACTCAACGATTATCAATCCCTGGGCTTTCCGGAGTCGGTAGCCGGTCGGCTGTGCATGGAGTCGATGCGACTGCGCATCGCCGCTGCCCGGGACGAGGGCATCAAGGAGGTCATCGCCCGCAATGAGGAACTGATTGCCCAGGCGCTGGACATGGACTACCGTCTGCTGGCGGTGGAATTGCTGCTGTTCCAGACCCAGCTGCATTACCAGCTGGAGCAAAGCGAGCCAGCCCTGAAGTGCCTGCGTAAAGCCCTGGAGACGGCCCGACGCTCCAACATCATCCGGGTCTTTCTGGACGCCGGGGAGACCATCCGGGTACTGTTGATGGAGCTGAGTGCGGCGCGCAAGGGCAGCTACGAGGCCGACCGCTTCATCCGCACTATCATCAAGGCTTTTGAGGACGATCTCAAACCCGGGACAACAAGGCAACATAGCAGTAAAAACATATCAGAATATACTGGCAATTCTGGAGATAACCAGCTGGAGCGCCTCACCGACACCTGGAACCTGACCCGTCGGGAGCGCGAGATCTTATTGTTGCTCTACAACGGGATGAACCGCAAGGACATCGCCAGCGAGCTTTTCACCTCGCAAAACACCGTGAAGACGCATATCGCCCATATTTACGAGAAGATCGGCGTGCACTCGGTGACCGAGCTGCATCGCATCCTGATGGGGCGCGATATCATCTGATAGCCAACGGGGTGGGGCATGAGCGGATTCGCAGGGTGGGTGAGCACGTCAGCAGACCGCCGAGCAGGACTGCCGTTAAGTCGAACCGTACGAACAGGAGTGAAAAATGACCGAGAACGAGACCAACACCATATCCCGCCGCGCTCTGCTGCTGTTTTGTAAGCCGCCAGTTCCCGGTATGGTCAAGACCCGCCTGACCAAAGAACGCGGCGGCAACCTGACCGCCGAACAGGCAGCGGACTTCTTCCGCTGTTCGCTGCTGGACGTCACCGACCTGGGCCTGCTGGCCCTGGATGATTTGGAGTCCAGTGACGCCTTGAGCTGGATCGGCGCTGAGGCAACTGCCGACACGCCAAAGAAGAGCTACGACTTCTTCATCTCCAGCACCGCTCCGGAGAGCCTGCAACTGTTGCAGGAGATGTACGCCGCCGACTGGGGAGATGCGCCGCCAACCCGACAGCTGAACTACATCGTGGACAGGGGTACGTCTTTCGATGAGCACTTCGACGATGCCTTCAACCAGATTTTCGAACGCGGCTACGAGCAGGTTGTGGCTATCGGTGGCGACATGCCTCTGCTGCCCCGCGAGCATATCCCGGAAGCCTTCGGTTGGCTGGATTATCTCTCCGATTTGAGCGCGGACGGCTCGGCGTTGGTGCTGGCTCCCTGCCAGCAGAGCGGTGTGTCGCTGGTGGGCCTGACCCGCACAACGCCGATCAACTCCACGGGCGTCTACTACAATCGCAGCGGTCTGCCGGTGCTGGATGCCTACACGGCCAAGCTGCAGGAGGTGGACGTGCCCTCGGCCTTCCTGGCGCCGGTCTCGGATGTCGACGGCGATGAGGACCTGGCCCATGCCATCTCTTGCCTGAATGCCATCGCTGAGGCCCAGCGCTATCAGCCCCGGATCTACCTGGCAGTCAGGACCCTGGACTGGATAGACCGCATGAACCTCAAGGCCTCCGCCCCGCCCAACGACGAGCACGACCCCCGCCAGTACCTCGACGGCCAGGAACCGGACTGAGCGGGCTGAGCTTCTCCTCCGGTTCTCTCCCGCCCTCCAACCATCCAACCATCCGACCACCCTCCAGCCGGCACTCCGACCGGCGGCCTTCGCCTTTGTCTACAGATACTGGTATACTGGAGAGCTACGATTATCAGAATACATCTAATAGACAAAGGAAAACAACATGTCTACACGCAAACACGCCTTACTGTTGTTCTGCAAGCCGCCCATCCCCGGCCTGGTCAAGACCCGTTTGACGGTGGAGAAGGGTGGGCTGTTCACTCCGGAGGACGCCGCCGAGTTCTTCCGCCGCTCACTGTATGATGTGGCCGAGATGGGCTTTGAGGCCCTCTGGGAACTGGATGCCGCCGCCCGCGAGGCCCGCGAAGCCAACCCCGAGGCTCCGGAGCATGTCTACGACTTCTTCATCTCCACCACGCCGGCCGAGAACCTGCCGGTGATGCGGGAGACCTTTGAGTCCATCGGCGAGTGGCCGCGCGAAATCCACTACATCGTGGATGAGGGCGCCAACTTCGACGAGCACTTCGACAACGCCTTTGAGCAGATCTTTGCCCTGGGCTACAACGACGTGGTCAGCGTCGGTGGCGACCAGCCGACCATGCCGCGCAGCCACATCACCCAGGCCTTCCAGTGGCTGGACTATCTGGATAACACCTACGACAACGGCGGCGTGGTCCAGTGCCCCTGTCAGGAGTGCGGCGTGTCGCTGGTCGGCTGGACCAGCAAGACACCGATGGACCACAAGACCGTCTACTACAACCTCACCGGCCGCCCGGCCTTGGACGCCTATGTGGAGAAGTGCTCAGACGCCGGCGTACAGCTGGTCTCACTGGACCCGGTGGCCGACGTGGATAACGTCACCGACCTGGCGCACACCACATCCGTGCTGCGGGCGCTGGCCTATTCCAAGCAGGCCCAACCCGACATCTTCGTGGCCCATCGTACCCTGGCCTGGCTGAACTGGAAAGGCATCCGGGTCGGCACCCCGCCCAACGAGGACCGCGACTCCCGTGATGGGATCGATGTGCCCCATGCCGGCTGATCAGCTAAAGCCAGCCGCAGAGGTGGACGCCGAGAAGCTCGCGGCGGCGGATGCGGAGGTAGCTCCGGAGAAGCTCGCGGCTGCGGACGCCGAGCCGTACACTGTGCTGCATGCCGCTCGCTCCATCTGCCCACAGTGCCTGAAGCCCCTGCCCGCCGAGGTGTATGCGGACGCGGATGGCGTGGTCTGGATGCGCCGCAGCTGCCCGGAGCATGGCGAGGTCACCTCGCGGGTCTGGCACAACGCGGAACATTACCAATGGCTGCGCTCGCTGGCCTTCCCCAAGGCACCACCGGCGCCGGCAGCCCGGCATACTACGGATAAGCCCTGTCCGCAGGGCTGCGGTATCTGTCAGCGTCACCAACGCAAACCCACCCTGGTCGAGATTGAGGTCACCCAGCGCTGTAACCTGCGTTGCCCGGTCTGCTTCATGAGCGCTGAAGCCGAGTTCACCGATGTGCCGCTGGATAAGTTGGCCGGCTTCTACGACGCCATCGCCGAGGCTGCCGGCACCGAGACCGGTGTCCAGCTGACCGGCGGCGAACCCACGGTACGCGCCGATTTGCCCGAGATTATCCGCATGGGGCGGGAGCGTGGCTTCTGGGGTGTGGAGGTCAACACCAACGGTGTGGTCATCTCGCGCGACAACGGTTACCTGGAGAGCCTGGTGGCGGCCGGCTGTACGGGCATCTACCTGCAGTTCGACGGCCTGACCAGCGAGGTTTACCAAACCATCCGGGGCGTGGACCTGCTGGAGGTGAAGAAGCGGGCGGTAGAGCGCTGCCGCGAAGCCGGCGTGCAGGTGGTGCTGGCGATGACCATCGTCAGTGGCGTCAACGACGACCAGGTAGGCGCTGTAATAGCTTACGCACTTGATAATGTTGATGTGGTGGCTGGCGTAGCTCTGCAACCGGCTTTCACCTCCGGGCGCTTTGATGCCACCCGGGTGGAATCGCTGACCATGGGCGATGTCATCGCGATGCTCGACGGGCAAACAGCTGGCCTGATCACCGCCGCCGACATCTGGCCCTTAGGCTGCAGCCACCCCCTCTGCGACACCGGCACCTTCCTCGTCCCGGATATTCCGGATAATGGCGGCCTGAGCAACGATGACGAAACTCGCCGCCCAACCTCAGGCATCAACCCGGCCAGCTTCATCCCCGTCACCCGCAACCTCACCCGCGACGAGTACCTCTCCCTTTATGACCCCAACTCCCCACAGGGCTCGGTGTTCGGCGACATCGTCTACAAATCCGGCGTCAACCCGGCCGCGGGCCTCTCCGTCATCATCATGAACTACATGGACGTCTGGACCTGCGATTTGGAGCGGATGGAGGAGTGCTCGATGTTCGTGACCATGGCCAATGGGCATCTGCTGCCGTTCTGCTCCTACCAGATGACCAACTGCGGCGGTCAGCGACTGTATCCCCCCTGGCTGATGCCAGCCGACGAGAACGGAGCGGTAAGGTGGAGTTGATCGACCAATCAGCCACACGCCAGGACAGCACACCGCAACAGGTGAGCTACACAATCGAGATTGACCCGGCAAAGTGTGTCAACTGCAGCCTCTGCGTAGCCTTCTGCCCGGTGGAGGTGTTCACTGAGGCCACAGCGACCCCGCAGGTCGCCCACCCCGAGCTTTGCTGGGGCTGCGAGACCTGCGCCGGCCAGTGTCCGCAAGGCGCCATCAAGGTCACGGCCACAGGCGGTGCCGATCCCTTCAGCAATCGGGAGAAGGCCGCCCCTCTACCGGCTGAACGCCATGAGCTGTTCGCAGAGTGGGCAACCACCCTCAAAGACATCCTCCGTCTGCGCTGGGAGCCGGTGGCCATCTCGCTGATTCCCGCCGGCGACCCGCTGCCCGATGTACCCATCCCCGCTGAGCGTCTGCGCTACTGCCAGAGCCTGATGGCCGCCCGCCGCGGTCGCCGCCTGATGCTGCCAGCCAATCGCCATGCCTGCCCGGATGGCACATCCATCCTCGGCCTGACGGCCATGCCGGCCAAGCTGGCCTCCGGCGAGCTGTACATCCTCTTCCACAAGTTGGACTCGATAGAGGCTGCCCAGCGGATGGTCCACGAGCGCCCGCATCTGAAGCCGCGCACCATCGACGCCACGGTGGTCACACCGCTGGCCGATGCCGCTGCCGAGCCGCAGGTGGTGGCGGTCTTCGCCCAGCCGGAGCAGATCATGTGGCTGTGCATGAGCGCGTCGTACTACACCGGCCATCGCTTCGACTTCCACGCCAGCGGCTACAACGCCCAGTGTGTGGAGACCACGCTGATCCCCTACACCACCGGCGAGCCGAACATCTCCTTTGGCTGTTATGGCTGCCGGGCCTCCAGCGACATCGGCGACGATTTGATGTTCATGGGCATCCCGGTAGACCTGATGCCCACCGTGGTGCGCGGCCTCACCGAGCTGGGCAAAAAAGCCATCCCCCAATCCCGCGCCAAGATCTACCTGCCGCCGATGTAGGACGGCAGGTAGCTTAAACAACACAATAGTTGCTGCCCTGCAAAACCCTCAGGATGTCGCCCCCCGAATGGGAGGCCTGCTGGTAAAC
>JAISUQ010000128.1 GCA_031272005.1 Coriobacteriales bacterium
CGCCTTGCCGTCCTTAACTGCCAGCACCCGCCACTGCAGTGCCTTGCCATCATATCTGCCAAAGTAGACTTTGTCTCCGACGCTTACATCTCCAATACTTGTTTGCCTGGATTCTTCCAGCGCTGCTTCAGCTTGCATCTTACTTACCATAGCCTGTACGCCCCAGGCGGCAAAGGCGATGACAAGCGCAGCGCAGATTGCGACGGCAACCCGGATATTGCGCTTCCTTACCCTCTTCCGCTCGATCTCTGCTTCAACACGCTGGCGCTCTTCCTCTTCTGCCTTACGGCGTGCTTCCTCAGCAGCAAGCCGGGCTTTTTCAGCCGCTTCCTCCTGCCGAATGCGCTCCCGCTCGGCCTCCAGGCGCCTTTGCTCCTCAGCCTTGCGCACACGCTCACGCTCCGCTTCAGCCTCTTTCTCACGCCGAAAGGCTTCGTTGCGATCGACTATCTTTTTATTGGATTCTTCCAAAAAAGCTTTAGTCTTCTTGTCAGCGAAGCGTACGGCTCTCTGATAGCTTTTAAGGGTGGTCAGCGGCGCGGAGTGCCCTGGCAGATTCGACTGCTTGCGCACCTTGGCCTCAGCCATCAGCTGGCCGAGATAGGCTTGGCCGTTTTCCGGGTCGAGATTCAAGGCCTGCTCCAACAGCTGGTCGGCCTTGTCGAACTCGCCATCCTCCAAGCAGATGAACGCCCGCTTGACCAAAGGCTCAGCCTGTGCAGCTGTGGCAACAACTGTTGCCGGTACTGCCTGGGCAACCTGCGTCTGTGATTTGCCGGCATCGAGCAGCTTGTCGATACCTCGGGTCAAATCCTGAATGAAGCCGAGCTTGCCCATATCCTGGGCCTGCAGATGCAAAAGCTCAGCAGGAAGATCAGAGGGATCCATATCCCGATAAGCCGGAATCAGGGTCTTCTTCTGGCCATCTTTGATCAGTGCCAGATAGCGGCTCCATTCGTTGCGTACCCAGGCTGCGTTGAAGTGCTCAGCCTTGGTACCGATGGCTACCATCACCTTGGCGGATTGCAAGGCCGCAAAGATGTATGGCTCGTAAGCTGTACCCAGCTTGTCCTCCAAGGTAATGCGGGAGAAGAAGACCTTATAGCCCTGTTGACTGAGCTGATAATACAGCTCTTGCGCCAATACGCTGTCGGGCGTACGCTGACCTCTGTCGTCGGTCTCTTTGTAGCAGATGAAGACGTCAAACGGCTCTTCCTTCTCGGAAATCTCCAGGATGCCCTTCTGGATGGCCAGTATCGTTTCGGCCTGTTCTCTGTAGATGGTTTTGGCGTAACTGTCTGCCAGCTGCACCGCTTTTTTGTAATCCTCATCGGCCAGGATCGAGGTCATCTGGGTGCGGTTCATGGTGGGGACGCGCTTCTTGGTCTTGGGATCTTCCACGTACTCGATGCCATAGCGACAAAGCACTATCGACCAGTAGGCCTCGGCGTCGTCTGGATCTTCGGTCAGGATGGTTTCGTAAACGCCCATGGCCTTGTCGAACTCGTTGTTGCGTCGATAGTGGTTGGCCATCTCATAAAACCTGATGCGCTTTTCGCTGTCCAGCTTAGGTATGGTTTGGGTGCTGCCACACCACGGGCATTTGACGACCGAATTGTTGTCTGCAATCTGCAGGTCGCCACCACACATCATACATTTATACACTATGCTCATGACTTGCTATCCCCTGTCCCGTTTCTTGATTTGATTGCCTTGGTGTTGGCTGTCTGTTTCAATCCCCTTGGTGTTAGCCGCCTATTTCAGCAGCTTGGTCTTCTGGTTGCGCTCACCCAACAACAGGTTCAACTCTTTAATCATGCCGTTGGCCTGTTGGATGTCGCCCTGGGCCAACAGTTGGCCGAGGTAGGCTACGTTGGATTCAATCTTCTGCTCCAGGGCAAACAACGAGTCGTGGCTCATTGGGTCGCTGTACTCGATACTCTCGACCAATCCGTGTAGCGCCTGTTTTAACGCCGGGTCATTGGCTCTGGACTCCATGGCTCGTACGTCTGCTGCCAGCGAGCGGATGTAGAAGGTCTTGGGCTTGACCTTGTCCGCTACCTGCTCGGCGTAGTTGCGTACCTGCAGCGCTGCGACACAGGCGATGATGGCTATGGCCAGCAACACCAGTTGCGCGGCGACGGCTATTTTGACGTCAATCTTGGAAAAGACCATGAATACCGTGCCGACGATTAGCTGGACGATGAAGTAGATAACCATGAAACGCAGTATCGGCAACCCAAGGAACACCGACTGACGCTTTTGCTGGCCGCGGCCGAACACTACCCAGGTGATGGCCGGCTGCAGGAGGATGGCTAACATGGTAAAGACATAGCTGCACCAGAAAGTGCCAGTACGGCCTTCAGCCTCGCTGAACATAAAAACCAACACGTTAAAGACAATCAGGATGATTGCCCAGATTGCCAGGGGCAGCAGGTAGTTGCGGTTCTTATCCATGTCAGACATCCTCTCGCTTGGTGCCGCACTTAGGGCAGAAGGGCTTGCTGTTGGTGAACTGGAAACCACAGGACTTGCAGGCGGGTTGAGCTTGGGTAGGGCTGCCGCACTCTGGGCAGAAAGCGTCGCCTGGCTCCAGGGCGGCCCCACAGTCGGCGCAAAACGCCCGTTGTTGGGCAGGGTCTGCCGCACCAGCTGCCGTGCTGGTTGCTGGGGCAGGATCAGCCGCTGGCTGAGCCTGGTCGTTCTTCAGGCTGATCAGCGGCGGAGGGCCGGCTTGTGCCGCTGGAGCGAGAGCCTGTTGTGTGCCCGCCAGCGGGTCGACCAGCGTCGGCGTCAATGTGGTATTGGCCATTTGGCTGATGGCGCCGCCGAACGCACCGCCCATACCAAAGCCCATACCAATCCCCATGGCTGCTCCGCGCACGTCGCTGCCCGAACCCTCATTGGCCGCAGCGGCCTCCATCACGTCATAGGCCCGCTTGGCGGCATAGCTATATCCCAACTGGTCTTGATCATAGCGGGTGGCGTCGGTCTCCATCATCTTGGTGCGCTTGTTTGTCTCTGCCCCAATCAATGTCACCTGTTGGTCGATCATAGCCTCGGTGGGTGCGGTTATCTGCATGCTGCGCAGCTCATTGAGCTTGCGGTAGGCCGGATCGTCTTCCGGCTTTTGGATAGTGGTAATCCAGAACTTTTGCAACGTGACACCGTAGTCCAGCGTCTCCGGCGCCAGCAATGCATGCAGCTGTTGGCTGAATTCGTCCGTATAGCTGTCCAGGTCGAAGATCGATACCTGCTTGGCCTTCAGCACGTTGGGCAAAAAGGCCTTGATCTTGGATTGCAGGATGGGACGGAAGTAGTCCGCCAACGTCGATTGGCTGAGGAAGTTCTCGGTACCCACCAGCTTTATCAATAGTTTGCGCGGCTCGGTGACCTTGAGGCTGTATTCGCCAGAGGCGCCCACCTGAAAGACGGCGTTGTTGTTGGTAGGGTCTACGTAGTTGACTCGCGAGTCGGTACCCCAGCGGATGCCCATCTGCTCGGTGAGGTTGATGAAGTAGACCTCGGCATGAAACGGCGTGGGGCTGTCGCCGGTGATCTTGCCAAACAGCCGCTTGCTGATCAGCGGGATAGCTTGGGTTTCCAAGGTATACTTGCCTGGCCCAAAGCTGTCCAGCGCCTCGCCATTAAGGAAGAACACCGCCTCTTGCGACTGATGGACAATCAACTGGGTGAGGGTGTTGAAGTCCTCGGTGGGGTGCTTCCAGATGAACGTCTTGTTATCGCCCTCGTACTTGATTACATCTACCGGGTTTTCTTTGCCCGCCATGCCTTGCCCCCTTCTCCTGTTTGACCTGTGTCTTGCGTCGTAATATCAGAGAGCGCGGCTATCGTAGCCACGCTCCATGGGTCTTGCTATTTGGCTTGTACTCGAGTTTAGCTGTGAGTGAGTGAACGCATATATATATATATATGCTGCTATTGGATGAAGATGGCTGGACGTCACCCGCATCCTGATTATATGAGTTCCTCGTTATCCGCATATTGCAATTATAACCTAAATCCCGCGCTTGTTTGGGCACATACAATAAGGGCTGAATAAGCCCCTTCGGGACACTACCCCCTAATCAATTGTCATTATTTGACTGTGATTATCTTAACAATCTGACAGTCTAGAAAACAATCGGTGTTTTGGTCACGTTTTACTGCGAAAATGCGCGTTGGCCATCATCAAATGGCGAAACGCCCTTTCCATTTCTGGCCAACTCTCGCGTGCCAAAGCGGTCTCGGGTTTAGAAAATCCCTATCGCACCCGTCAGACTTCCTGGTCTGGCGGGGTTTCTACTATGGAGAGGGACTTGAACCCCGAGAGGGATTTTCGCGTTGGGAAACGTGCGCGTTCTCGAAGATAAACGCGGGCTGCTCCGCCTATTGGCGAGGGTTGCTGTTCCGTTTACTCAGATAATGGCCGAGGAGGATGCTGGTGGTGCTCATTAGCAGCAACGCGGCGGCCCAGATTATGGCGCAGCCAATCCAGAAGGTTGTGGGATAGGTGCAGATGAGCAGGGAGTCGTAGGCGAAGGTCCAGCTGCCTTCGGTAAAGAAGAGCTTATGCATCGCCGTGAACAGCGCCTCGAAACCAATGGCTCCTACCACGCTCAGCACTACAGTCAGCACCAGCGGGATGATGCCGGCAATCCTCAGCAGGCGTCCGAGCCGCGCCACTCCCTGGTAGCGGGCATACAGCGGCAAGCCCACAGCCAAAGTCAGGGTCACCAGACCAACCAGCAGCAGCGCGCCCTGAAACACCGCCCGCACATCCAGCATGTGGCTGACGACATCCGCCGTCCAACTGGTATGGTCATCATCGCCCAACGGGATCTGCTCGAGGTCGAAGCCGAGGCAGAATCGCAGTCCCTCATCGGCAAAGCCCACCAGCGTATCGTGGTCATAGGCCGAATCATCAGCATTGACCGTGACCTCGGCCAACAGATGCGTCACCGGGGTCAGCAACAGCAGGGCGAAGGAGGCTCCCAGCAACCAGAAGGCCAACAGCGCTGTCAACAGCACCCGCCAGACGCTGACGACCACTCCAGCACCCGGGCTGACTACAGGGAAGCGCTGCTTAAATCCCATACTTCTCACCAGCCGCAGCGGCTGTCATTGGGATAAGCCAGCGTTTTCCCACCCATCTGTATGCCATGACGATCGCTCATCTCAGTAGACGACCCGCCAGAGCGTCAGGCCCTGGGCGGGGGCGGTCTGTCCGGCGGCGCGGCGGTCGCAGGCCGCCAGCACCTCTCCCACCCATTCTGGCTCCCGACGCCCCAGGGCCACCTCCACCAGGGTGCCGATGATGATGCGCACCATGGAGTGCAGAAAGGCATTGCCGCGAATCAGCACAGTGATGCAGTTCTCCCCCAGATGCGAGCCGCCGAAGATGGTGATGTCGAAAAGCTCCCGCACGGTGTTGGCGTCCTGGGCCGAGGCGGCTACGCAAAAGGAACTGAAGTCGTGCTCGCCGATCAGTTGGCTGGCGCCCAGACGCATGGCGATGATGTCCGGGGGCTGCTGGGAGGGCACCCACCAGATGTAACGCCGCAGGAACAGCGGCTCGAATTCCCGAAAGTTCAGGCGGTAGCGATACTCGCGATAGCGGGCGGAGAAGCGCGCCGAGAAGCCCGCCGGCTTAAGTTCGGCCTTGCGTACCACGATGCCCTCGGCCGTCAGGGCGTTCAGCGAGCCGCAGACCTTATCCAGTGAACGGTTATTTATCTCCGAAGTGGATAATTCGCAAGAGACCACCTGCCCCAGCGCGTGCACGCCGGCATCGGTGCGCCCGGCACCGACGGTCGGCACCTCACGGGCATAGAGCGTCGCCAGGGCCCGCTCCAACTCACCCTGGATCGTCAGCAGCCCGGGCTGGCGGGCAAAGCCATGGAAGCCCGCTCCATCATAGGACACCGTCAGCGCCAGGACGCCGGCGGCGTCTGCGGATTCCTGCTTCGTGTTTTCGGTCATGCTTATCACCTGCTCAGCTCGGTTTTTTACGGGAACTTGACGAATATGTCAACTTTCAAACACCGCAGCGACTATTCATTATCTGATGTGCCGACTTACTGTTTTCTCCTGCTCGACGTGCCATAATAGCTGCGAGCGATAAAGGTTATCCCCTCCTGAATCGCCCTGTGCTCCAGACTCGGTTTTGCACAGACTGACGCATGAATTGCGTCGCATCCCCTCCTTGTAGGAAGGTCCGGTCCCTCCACCGGGCCTTCCGCGTTTTTCCGCCTGGATTTCCGGCTGTCGTCCCGCCGCTGTGCAGCGCCAGCTTCAGGCCAGCCAGCTTCAGGCCAGCGAGCACTTCTCCAGCACCTGGTCCTTGAGGTGGTCGGTCAGCCGCCGGAGGGTGTCGTCGCTGATGGCGTGCTCCATCTCGCAGGCCTCCGTCGCCGCCCTGGCCGGCTCCACGCCCAGCACGTCGATCAGGAAGTGATACAGCACATGGTGGCGCTCCAGGATGCTGGCGGCATAGACGGCGCCGGATTCGGTCAGCTTGATGTCGCCATAGGGCGGCTGCTGCACCAACCCGGCTGTCTTGAGGTTGCCGACCGCATTGTTGACGCTGGCTTTGGACACCTCCAGCTTGTTGGCCACATCCACGGAGCGCACCGCCCCATTGGCACCGCCCAGGGAATAGATGGCCTCCAGATAATCCTCGTTGGCCGGGGTGAGCTTCTTAGCTTCCATCGACACACCTCCATCGAACAACATATTCTGCAAACGACAATTCGCCTTACCGAACAGCTGTCGAACATTCAGGGTTAAGCCAAACCAGCCTGCACCAAGCCCTCAATCTGCACACTGACTGCAGCTGATTCTTCCTGACTGCCATTTTATATGATAAGGGAACCGATTTGATAGACGAGCAGGGCGCAGATGTAGGCCACCGCGCAGGAATAGGCGGCCTGGCCTATAGCCCACTTCCAGGAGTTGAACTCCTTCTTCAACGTGGCAAAGGCCGCCATGCAGGGGATGTAGAGCAAGCAGAAGACCATGAAGCTGAGAGCCCCCAGCGGTGTGAAGCCACTGGCGCCCAACACCGCCGAAGTCAGGCCACCGCCCTCGATGGCCGCTTCCTCGTCGATGCCCATCAGCACGCCCAGCGTGCCGACGACGCTTTCCTTGGCGATGAATCCGGTGAGCACGGCCACGGCGGCCTGCCAGAAGCCGAAGCCCAGCGGGATGAATATCGGAGAGATCCAACCGCCGATGGTTGCCAGCAGAGAATCGTCGATCTCCACGGCACCAAACTGCCCGTCGGCAAAGCCGAAGCTGGAGAGGAACCAGACCACGACGCACATGGCGAAGATGATGGTACCGGCGCGCACCAGATAGCCCTTGAACTTGTCCCACAGCGCCAGGGCCACCGATTTGGGTCGGGGACATCGATAACGCGGCAGCTCGATGATGAACGGCGCCGACTGGCCCTTGAACAGCAGCTTGCGCAGCAGGATGCCGGAAAGCACCGCCACCAGCACGCCCAGCAGATACATGGCAAAGACCACCAGGTCGGCTGAGGCCGGGAAGAAGGCCGAGGCGAAGACCAGGAAGATCGGCGCCCGCGCCCCGCAGGACATGAACGGCACCAACATCAAGGTCAGCTTGCGCTCCTGCTCATTCTCCATCGTCCGACAGGCCATCGCCGCCGGCACGGTACAGCCAAAGCCCATCAGCATCGGC
Source organism: Coriobacteriales bacterium (assembly GCA_031272005.1). Lineage (GTDB taxonomy): Bacteria > Actinomycetota > Coriobacteriia > Coriobacteriales > UBA8131 > JAISUQ01. The sequence goes on from JAISUQ010000128.1 coordinate 7,705, forward strand.
AGGAAGCTCTTGCCGGACAGCCCGAAGCGCTTGAGCATCCGGTCCATGATGAACGCCGCCCGGGCCATGTAACCGCAGTCCTCCAGCAGGGTCAAAAAGAAGAACAACAGCAGGATCTTGGGCACGAAGGACAATACCGTACCCACGCCGCCGACTACCGCCCCCACCACCAGGCTCTCCACCCAGCTGCCCGGCGTCAGCAGCTCCGAGAGCCAGCCGGAGAAGGCAGCGATGCCCTCCTCCACCATGGTCTGAAACCAGACTCCGGGGCTGGGCAGACCGGGAATGCCCAACAGGTTCTCGGAGAATGTCAGGTGGAAGACCGCAAACATCACCACCAGAAACAGCGGTATGGCCCAGATGCGATGGGTCAGCACCCGATCGGCCCGGTCCGAGGGCGTCAGCAGCACTTCGGCGCGCTCCGGTTGGGCCTCATGCAGGGGCCGCCCGTCGGTGGGCGGCGCGTCGCGCAGGTCGCGGTGCCGGTGGTGGAGATAGCCCTCGTGGGCATGCTCCAGATGCCGATGATGGCGGCCATCATCGGACCAGACCGTGACGCCGTGGTAGATGATGTGGTGGATCAGGCGATAGCGGGCGTCGGCGAAGGCGGTGCAGAGCAGGGAGTGCTCGTCCTCGAAATCCGTCTTCAGCCTGGCAATCTGCTCGTTGGTGTGCTCATCAAGCGTCAGGTGGCGCAGCACCAGATCGTCGCTTTCCAGGACTTTGATAGCGGTCCAGTGCAACGGATAGCCCTCGGCAATGGCGTCACCAAGATGATGCTCCTTGACGAGGTGCTCGTTGAGCAGCGCCTCGGTCAGGGCGATCAGCCGCTCCAGATGGGGGTTGGGCAATTCATGGCGCCGGGGTTGATGGGCCTGGCCAACTGTCTCCATCAGCTCCTGGATGCCGGTCTTGCGGGCGGCGGAGATGGCCACCACCGGCA
>JAISUQ010000106.1 GCA_031272005.1 Coriobacteriales bacterium
GCAGCGGCTGCAAGTATCCGCAGGTTGGCGCGGCGCAACGGCGCGGCGGCGCGGCGGCGCAAGTTGGTGCGGCGCTGCCAGCGCGGCTCTCAGCGTTGTACGGCTTTGGTCAGCAGTTCGTCGAGCAGCTGGCCGAAGGGGATGTCGGCGGCCTGGCTGGCGGTGGGGAACAGGCTGGTGGCGGTCATGCCCGGAGAGACATTGACTTCCAGCACTTTGACCTGTTGGGCAGCCGGGTCCCAGATTAAGTCCACGCGACTGAGGTCGCGGCAGCCAAAGGCCCGATGCACTTCCAGAGCGGCGGCCTCAATCAGCTGGCGGATACGCTCGGCTTCGGTCGGATTGGCCGAGAGCGACTCCGGGCGTACCGGAGCGTAGTAGGTAACCAAATCCGGGTCGAGCCGGACATCGGTGGAGAAGAAGCCGCCCCTGGGGCAGATCTCCACCGGCGGCAGCACGCGGCTGGCCGCTCCGCTGCCAACGACGCTGACGGCCAGCTCCACGCCGCTGACCCATTCCTCAATCAGCACCTCGTCATCAAAGGACAGGGCATCCAGCAGAGCGGGCGCCAGCTCCTTGAATTCGTTGACCTTGCTGATGCCCATGGCCGACCCACCAGAAGCCGGCAACACTGCCAGCGGGTAGCCGTAGTGGAAGCGCTCAGCCACCAGCTCCAGGGCCGAGGCCGCCCCCAGCTCCTTGAAGGCGTAGGCCGAAAGGCAGACCGACTGCGGCCAATGTGCCGGGCCAGGCTGAGCGTCGGTACCGCAGCCCAGGCGATGCGAGGCCACGACAATCGGCAGCATGCTCTTATCCCAGGTGGAGCGGCAGACGCCAGAAGGCGAGCCGACAAAGGGGATGGCCAGATACTCCAGCAGCGACTGGATGGTGCCGTCCTCTCCGTGGCCGCCATGCAGGGCGATGAAAGCGACGTCGGGCTTCTCTGCCCGCAGGGTCTCGACCAGTGCGGGAGTGGTATCCAGGGGCAACACGGTATGGCCGGCAGCCTCTAACGTGCGCAGGACATGCTGACCGCTGGCCAGGGAGAAGTCGCGCTCGAAGGACGAGCCGCCCATCAGCACTGCTACCTTGTATGACATAACCAACTCCTGTTCATGCTCAGCCTGTTGTTCGGATAATTGCGGGCGGTGTGCTCCAGGCAAGCGCCGCCCGTGGCATCTTCAGCTTCAACGTCACCCGCGTCTGTGTCGGCGCCGGCGTCTGCGCCTTTCGACTCATAACACACCCGCTGCGATAAAGGCCCGCACCAGGGCCAGGCGGTCCTCGATGACCAGGCTCAGGCGGCGGATGGCCTCGCGCAGCAACTCCGGCTCCTCATAGCAGAAAGCGATGCGCATGGCGTTGCGGCCCAGGCCGCTGCCGGCCGGATAACAGCCGTCGCCGGGCACAAAGGTCACGCCGGCGTCCAAGGCTACCGAGAGCATCTGGGGGGTGTCCAGATATTCCGGCAGCGTCACCCAGACGAACAGACCACCTTCAGGATGCGTCCACGTAGCTTCCGGTGGGAAGAATTCCGCTAACGCTGCCAGCATGGCGTCGCGGCGCTCGCGGTACCTGGCGTTGGCGGCGGCCAGGGTGGCCCGCCAGTCGGTCTCGGCAAAGTAGTGCTCCACGATCACCTGACAGAGCGCCGAGCCACAGAGGTCGGTGCCCTGCTTGACCATATTGAACTTCTGGCGAATCGGCGCCGGCGCGATTATCCAGCCCAGGCGCAGGCCTGGGGCAAAGATCTTGGAGACCGTGCCCAGATATATGACATTCGGGTCCAGCGCTCTGAGGCAGGAGACTGGCTCGCCGTCGAAGCGCAGGCGACCATAGGGGTCGTCTTCTATTATCAATATCTCATACTCGTGTGCCAGCTCCAGCAGCCGCTGACGGCGCTCCAGGCTCATCGTCACCCCGCCGGGATTCTGGAAGTTGGGGATGGTGTAGATGAACTTGGCACCACGGGGCCCCAACTCGCGCAGTTTGGCCTCCAGCAGGTCGGTGCGCATTCCCTGCTCATCAAAAGCCACCGTATGCACCGTCGGCTGGTAGGCGGAGAAGGCCTGCAGGGCGCCAAGATAGGTAGGGCCTTCGGTGATGATGGCGTCCCCGGGGTTGATGAAGGTCTTACCCAGCAGATCCAGGGCCTGTTGAGCGCCGGTGGTGATCACGATCTCCTCCGGTGCCAGCGCGATGTCGAAATCCTGCATCAGCTGAGCAATCGTCCGCTTGGTCTGCAGACGCCCGGTTGTATCCCCATACTGCAACCCGGCGATACCCTCTTTAAGCACAGCCTGGGAGACAACCTGGCTGACCTCGTCCAACGGCAGAACCCGGATGTCGGGCATGCCGCCGGACAGCGAGATGATGTCGGAGCGGGAGGCGGCGGCAAACAGGTCGCGCACGGCGGAGGTCCGCATCACGCCGACGCGTTCGGCATAGAGATCCTGCCAGTCGTCGAATTGTATCAATCCTTTTGTGGCCATGGCCGCTCATCCCTGCGAATCGCCAATCCAGCCTCAGCAAGCTGGCGTATCGGATGATAGTAGCACAATCAGCCGTTGAGCAGGAGATTTACCTCCTCAACGGCCTGCTGCAAGGCGGCGCAGGCCCATTCAGCAACAGTCGTGCCTGCTTCAGCCGAAATTCGCACGCGCATCAGGCCCTGCTCGCGATCCTCCCAGGTGGTGTTGCCGGCTACGGGGATGATAGATTGCCAGCTGTCTTCCTTTGGTTCGGCTGCCGTTTTGTTGCTGCCCGCTGCTGGAGGCGTTGCGCCCGCTGCTGGAGGCGTTGCGGTTGCAGCCCCCGGCGTTGCGCCCGCTGCTTCAGGGGTCGCGGCCGCTGCCCCCGGCGTTGCGCCCGCTGGCCGGCAGTCCTGGCGCTGCCAGCGCACCAGCAGGTCGATGGCGATGTGCTCCACGAGATGCGGCAGAGTGCTGCCGGGCAGGCGTTCGGGCAGCAGGCCAATGCCGGCCGATTTACAGACGTGCTCGGCCAGGGTCGGGAAACGCGCCAGCACCGCTGCGGCCAGGGCCTCGGTCACCCGGGCTTCGGGGGGAGAGACAAAAACAGCGGCGCTCACCGAGTCACCGCTGCGTTGAAAACCTGAGATCCCCACCTCGGGCATCAGTACCAATGGAAGGCCTGCCAGTGCGCCCAGGCCGACTGGGCAGTACCATAGCGATCGGAGATGTAACCGGCCATGGCAGCATACTGGATGTCGTAATCGCCGATGCACTCCGCCCAGGTCTTACCGACGTAGATGGGGTACTTGTTCTCGCTCAGCTGGCCGATGCCCTTGTAGATGCCGTTCTCAGCGTAAGGGTTACCGCCGCTTTCGCGTGAGATGATATTGGCGATGGCAATGGCTTCGTAATCCGGAGACTCAGGGTTGGTGGCGGCTTCACCGGCGATGGCCGCAGCGGCGGCGCTATCCGGCTCGGGTTCATAGTCAACGACAACCACTGGCACGGCGACTTCGCGCTCGATAGGTGCGACGGTAATGACAACCTCAGGTTCGGAGTCCAATACAGACGCCGGCGATTCGGCAACGACCTCTGTGCTGTTCTCACTGGTATTGGTGCTGGTGCTGGCAGAGACCTGCGGAGCTGGGGCAACGGCCTGAATCCGGCCGACGCCCAGCACCTTGGCTTCGACGACAAAATCGCCGAAGGCCAGACTGGCCATCGAAAGCGTCAAGGCGACGGAAAGCAACACGGCCAACGCCGCCCGCCTCGTCACCCTCCCGAATATCTTGTCTGAACCCACTCCACACTCCAGGTGTCGGTTACATAGCCCAGGCACACGGGCGAACCTTCAAGCCCCAGCTGACAGCAGCGTCGTTTGTGATATGTTTATACTGCCAAAAAACCTGTCAATTCAAATTGCCTAATTAACAGGCGAAAGTATGCCTTTAATCAAACGAGCCGTCGAAGAACGGCTCGCAGCCATTTTACTACAAAGCAGGCCCAGTAGTCTAGTAGCTTTTCCTGCGAAAAATTCGGAACACTACCCCACAGCCATATCGGCATCCATCTCAATGATCGATTCCTTCAGTTTGCTGAGGATTTCTTCCTTTGCCATATTTCCCTCCCTTCCAATTTATAGACAGGCTGAACATAATTATTCAGTATGTCATTGCTGACATGCTCGAAAAAGGCACAGTTACCGTATTTTTATTGTGACAGTAGCAACGACTTCGGCTTTTAGGATGACGCGGCGGCGGCAATACCGAGAATCCTCAGGTGACAGTTATCTGGCAGCGCAAATTGGAGCGAACCAGGTTCAAGTATGAGCTCAACGCGCCGCAGCCAACCGTCTTGACGGCGGATGCCCTTCAGGATGCCACTCAGACCCAGGTGTTGAAGACGTCGTTGTCTGCCGGCACAATCAGCCAGAACAGCAGATAGAGGGGCAGGATCACAAACGGCAGGACAATCAGCAGCACAATCGTGGTTATCCGGGCTGTTGCTACTTCGATACCAAGATAGCTTGCTATCCCGCCACAGACCCCGGCGATCTTGCGGTTCTTGTTGGAGCGCAGCAGCTTCTTGTTGTTGGAGAGGTTCAGGGCATTGCGCCGGGCGGCGATGACCAGCAGGATGCCGGCGGCAATCACCACCAGCGGGCCGAGGATGCTCAAAGCCAGGCTGATTATCTTCCCCACCTGACCCATGGTGTCCTCGAAGAAGTGAGAGGCCAGCTGCCAGAGGCCTAGAATCACCAGCACCGCGCCGGCGATGATGGCGAAGTTGTTCTTGTCGAATTTGCTGTCCATGCGCCGGCTTCTCCCGCTGCTCTACTTTGGCCGCAAATCCAGGAAGTCCAGCATGGCAATCTCGGCGTCGTTGTACTCATTGGCAAAGCCCGGCGAGGAGGGTATCGGCAGCACCAAATCGCCGTTGCCCACGCCCTGCAGATACACCGGGGCCTGCACCTCGCCATAGCACCAGGCGCCCAGCAGCAGCGCCAGGGAGAAGACCAGCGAGCCCAGCAGCTTGAAGCTGCTCTGGCGCATGCCGCTGCCGATGACGTTGAGGCCCAGCACAATCAGCAGTATCGGCCATAGATGCATCAGCAGGCGCAGGAAGGTGTGGCCAGCGATGACGTCGATCATCCTGGCCTGGAGCACCAGCCCCAGGGTAATCAGCGTCACGCCGTGGCCGGCCCGCTCCAGCTTCCAGCCTTCGCGCCCGGGAGAGAAGAGGATGGCTACGCCGGCTATCACCAGTACCAGCGGCCAGAAGCGCCAGAAGGTGATATCCACAAACAGGCTGAGCAGGCCCATCAGCCCGATACCCACCAGCACGATGCCGAGGATGACACCTTTGCTCAAACCGCCGCGTTGCTCGGTCAGTCGACGCACGTCGCGATCAGCCCGGCGCTGGGCCCGGGCTTCGCTGCGGCTTGCAGTCATATCCGGCCGCACGGCATCAAAGGCCTGGGAGTTGCTGGCGGTATAACAGGCGCCCGGAGCGCTGGCACAGGCTGCCGCACCGCCGGCTGTGGGTGCAGCCGGCTTGACGTCCACATAATCCTGCTGCCCGGCAGGTTTTTTGGGAATCACAAAGATGGCGATGACATAGGCCAGCACCGGTGTGCCCAGCCCCAGCAAAACCAGGGTCACAGCGATGATTCGCACTAATGTGGCGTCCATCTCAAAATACTCCGCCAGTCCGCCACAGACCCCGGCGATCATGGCATCGTCACTGCGGTAGAGTGATTTGCGGTAGGCCATCCGTTTGCTTTCTAAAGGGACAGAGCGGTGAATGAGACAGGTGTTCAGGCGGTCAGCTACATAAAACGTCCGAGACATTGGTGTTTATGTATAGTTACAGAAACCAGGCGCGCTGGATAGCCTTGTCAACGAGTTGTAAAAGAATGGGAAACTGGCGCTGGCTTGGCGTTTGGCCGCTGTGGGGTGAACGCGGGGACGGTTTGGCGGTGGGCGTGGCGGGGGGTATGACGCTGGGCGTAACGGTGGGGAGAGGGTTTTCCTGTCAGTCTTCTATGTACAGGCCGGCCTGCCAGGTGCCGGTGATTTCCTCACCGTTATCGAAGACGAGGGTGCCCGTGCCGTTGCGGTAGCCGGCGGTGAAGTCGCCGGAGTAGGACCAGACGGGGTTGGTGACCTCGCCATAACCATCGGCCAGGCCGTCCTTGAAGCTGCCGCTGTAGGTGGACCCGTCGGCGAAGGTCAGCGTGCCCTGGCCGTGGATGCGTCCGGCCAGAAAGTCACCTGCGTAGCTCCAGCCGTCAACTGAGGAGAAGGCGCCATAGCCATCCGGCAGCGAGTCCTTGAACTGGCCGCTGTAGCTGCCATCGGCTCCCTGATAGCTGCCCTGACCATTGAGACGGCCGTTGACGAACTCGCCGCTGAGCGTCCAGCCGTCAACAGCGGTGAACGTACCCTGGCCGCTGAAGCGATTACCCTTCAGCTCGCCCTCGTAGCTGGCGCCATCCATGAAACTGATGGTCACCGCGCCCACGTATTCATCCTTGGAGGCCATGTAGCGCCCGGTGATGCTGTTGCCCTCGGCATCCAGCCAGCCCTCGCGGGGCTCGGCCCGCTCCAACGGCAGCAGGTCGAAGCTGAACAGCACGCTGAACAGCGTGAGAATGACAAATACCGTTGCCAGAGCCCGCTTCAGCACGTCTGGTCGCCTCCCCTGGCCATCGTGCGGGGTTTTCTCCGGTTGCTCAGGTTCTGGGTGCGCGGCGGGGGCGGGGGCGATTGAGGCGTCCGGGGCGGCGGCGGGAGGAATGCCGATCGTCGAGCGCGATTTCTCCGGATTATCAGGTTCTTCAGGTTCTGGATGCGCGGCGAGGGTGGCGGGAGTGTTGCGCCGGTTGTCCATGGTCTGTCTGTCACGGCTGCTCATTTCAGCTCGTCGGTTTCAGTGAGGCGCTGAAGATGGCGTCTGTTACGGTGTCGGCGTAGATCTGACGGCCCTCGTCGGACCAGGCATGATAGCCATCCGGGGCCAGCAGATCCTCATGGCCGGAGATGGCTTTATCCCAATCAGCGACCGTCACCCAGGGGTATTGCTGGGGCAGGGTACGGATGTAGTCGTTGAGGTAACTCATCTCCGGCACGCCGTGGGAGGTGACGAGGATCACACGGTGCCCGGGCTCAATGCCGGCCAGGATGTTGTCCAGGCCGGTGGCGGCGTCGGGAATGATGTTGGTAGCCAGGGCGATGACCACGTACTCACCGAGGTTGCCGCTGGCCTGCATCTCGGCGATCAAGGCACCGCCGCTGTAGACGTTGCGGCTGACCTCGGCATCGATATAGGCTCCGGTCTCGGCCTGCAGCTGCTCGGCGGCGCCGAGGGTCACCGAGTCACCGATGATGGTCACCGGGTTGACGTCGCCGTGGCTCTCCAGCATCCGCTCCTGCATGTCGACCAGGGCCTCGGCGCGCTGCTCCTCGCTGGCATAGCCGCCCTCCATGGCGTCACGCAGGGAGGGCTTGTAGGGCAGGTCGCCTTCGCTGCCCAGGCCGACAACGACGTTGGCGCTGTTCTCCGCCAGCTTGCCCTGGGCCGACTCGGCGCGGGCCAGGTCCAGGCGTTGGGCCTGGCGCTCGTAGTCGACCTGCATCGAGGTCTTGGCCGGCGATGCATATATGGAGAGGGACGATGCGCCCAGCAGCACCAGGGCGATGAACCCGGCGCCCAACGCCCGGGCCGGGGTGTACTCGTTGCCATAGCGACGGGTGGGAGTGGCACGCCTGACGATGCTCGGACGCTTGGATCTGGCGGGTTTGCTGGCGAACTCGGCGGTACGCTCGGCGGGTTTGGCGAGGGGGGCGGGGTGACAGGGGGGACGGTTCTCTTTGTCATTGTCAGCTGTCGCCACTGCACTGTGTTTGCGGAAGGGCTGTTCCACGAAGCGGAAGGAGATATGCGCCAAAGCCAGCGTCAGGGCCAGGGCCAGCAGTTTGAACAACACCGCCACCAGCACGTTGAGCGCGGTGCCCTGGAGCGGTGCCAGCTGCTCGGCCAAAGCCTGAGCGATGATCACCAGCGGCCAGTGGAACAGATAGATGCTGTAGGAGCGATCGGCCAGATACTTCGGCAGCCAGGGCTCCGGGCGGGCCTGCAGCTGCTGTTGAGCACTGCGGCCCAACAACAACACGCCGGCGCTGGCCAGAGCGGTGAGCAGGATGCCGAAGTGGTAGACGCGCGAGTCCTGATAGGGCAGCAGCAGCGCCAACACCACCACGCCCAGCAGCAACGCAGCCACCAGTAACAGGCTGACGCGCGCCGGGATTCTCTGTGCCAAACGCACCAGGCGGGTCGGTTTGAAGCCGGCCACTGCTCCCAAAGCTGAGCCGATCAGCAGCGGGTAGCCATGCGAGAGGGTGTCGAAGTAGGCCCTTGAGGGGTCGAGGGTGGTGGTGGTGGTGAGTGTCTCCAACTCGCCGACCACCAGATACTGCATGAAACCCCAGGAGGCCAGGGCCAGCACGCCGGCTATTGCCGCCATGGACGTTGCCACCAGGCCGTGCTTGGGCTTTTGGCCCAGCCGCGACATCTGCCAGACCAGCACAAACAGCGCCCAGCCCCAGAACAGGTAATATTGCATCTCCACGGCCAGGGTCCAGGTGTGCACAAACAGCTGGGGCAACAGGGCGTTGGCGTAGGAGCCGCCGGTGGCAATCTCGTAGTAGTTGGACACCCAACCCAGGGCTGCTGCGACCTGCTGGAGGATGCCGGCGCGAAAATCGGGCGAAATCAGCATGGCCAGCGGCAGGGTGCATATCAGCATGAAGGCCATCGCCGGCAGCAGGCGGCGGACGCGCCGCTCGTAGAAGGCCAGCAGGCGCACCCTGTTGTTTTGCTCGTATTCGCGCAGCAGCAGCGAGGTGATCAGATAGCCGGAGAAGACGAAGAAGACGTCCACGCCGATGAAGCCACCGGGCAGCCAGGTGGGGAAGAAGTGATAGAGCAGCACCAGCACCAGGCCAAAGGCCCGCAGCAGCGACAGCCAGGCGTAAGAACTTATCCCGTCAGCTGGCTCAGGATTGCGGCTTGGAGTCAGGGTCGTCTGGTTCATCGGACTCGGGCAACCTGGTGACACGCAACATGGAGATGCGATTGCGACGCATCGACTGGACCTTGAAGGTATAGCCGTCAATGTCGAAGCTGTCGCCGACACTGGGCACGCTGTCGATGGTATCCAGCAGCCAGCCGGCGATGGTCTCATAGTCCTCGGCGTCTTCCACGGGGAATCCGAAGGCTTCGGCGTCGTCGGTGGGCAGGCGGCCGTCGATAAGCCATTGGTCCTCGGAGAGCTGGGTCAGGTATTTGTTGTCCGGGTCGTATTCGTCGGAGATGTCGCCGACTATCTCCTCCACGATGTCTTCTACGGTGATGATGCCGGCGGTGCCGCCGTACTCGTCGACGACGATGGCAATCTGTTGGTGCGAGGTCTGCAATTCGCCGAGCAGGGGCAGGATGTCCTTGGTCTCGGGCACGAAGACCGGGTCGCGCATGTAGTCGGTGACCGGGTCGGCCTCGCGGTCGTCGATCAGGGGCACCAGCAGGTCCTTGATCATCGCCACGCCGACGATGCGATCCGGTACCTCGTGAAAGACCGGCAGACGGGAGTAGCCGGTGCCGCGCATCCGGTCCACAGTCTGTTTGACGGAGGCGTCGTCCTCAATGGAGATCATATCGACCCGGGGGGTCATCACTTCGCGGGCTACGGTGTCGCCAAGGTCGAAGATCTCGTGGATCATCCGCTTCTCTTCGTCCAGAAGGCTATCTTGCTCGCTTACTAGATACTTGATCTCATCCTCGCTGACCTCCTGGCGATCGTCGGCACTCTTGATGCCGAGCAGCCTGGCCACTCCGTTGGTGGAGGCCGACAACAGCGTAACCAGCGGTTTGGCCGCCTTCTCAAAGAAGGCGATGACGCCGGAGACGTTGGCGGCGGTCTTCTCCGGATTGGAAAGCGCGATGCGCTTGGGCACCAGCTCGCCGACAATCAGCGAGACGTAGGAGATAATCAGCGTAATCACAATCAGTGCCAGCGGCGCGGCAATGGCGCTGAGCCAGTTGATATCGAAGCCCTTCAGCCAGTTGGCAATGGGTTCGGAGAAGCTGGTGGCCGCCACCGCCGAGGAGCCCATGGTCACCAGAGTGATGGCAACCTGGATGGTGGCCAGCAGTCGGTCGGAATCGGCTGCGAGCTGCACGGCCTTCTCCGCCTTCTTGGAGCCTTCCTCAATCTGCTGCTGGAGCACGGCACGACGCGCGTTAATCAGCGCCATCTCGGACATCGAGAAGTAGCCGTTGATCACAATCAGTAATATGGTTACAGCAACGCTGAATAACAGGCTCATGGCAGTTTGGTCAATCCCCTTGGCTCGTTAGGAGAATTATAACAGGAAACCGCCCCACCCACGGGAGCGCGTTTCGAGAGCTGCTTTTCGGGGGCGCACTTCGGGGGCGCACTTTTCATAGCTGCACGCTCGTACGTGCGGGCAAGCGGCGCGATATCCGTTATGCATCAGCCTTGTTGTTCGCGCCGAGATTATGAAATCCAAACGAGCTCAGAGCTTTGGACGGTCCAGGCGCCGTCTTCGATGGCGAGGGTGTACAGGTCTCCGCGGCCGGCCAGTCCTCCGGCTGTAACGCCTCCGCGGACAGTGATTTGATTGTCCTCGATAAACTCCAGCGGGCCTACGCTGACGAACAGGCCACCGTCCCAATACCAATCGAAATCCTC
>JAISUQ010000156.1 GCA_031272005.1 Coriobacteriales bacterium
AGCCGTTGATAGTCGCAACCTTAAACAGTACCTGTTTTTTTGATGCAGGTCAAGACTTGTTTTTTGGAAATTTCGCAGATTGTTGTGTGGTTGTTGCGTTCGTCGAACAGCCGGCCCGGCTGCTGGTCAAGTTCGGCACTGGAGCCGTTTTCAGGCGGGGGGTTGTTGTTGGGTAGTTACCGCTTGGGCATAGATGTCGGTTCCAAGACCATCAAGTTGGTGTTGCTGGATGAGGACGGGCGCATTGCGCTGTCCCAGTACCGCCAACACAAATCGGACATCCACACCACGATGCGCGAGCTCCTGGCCAATACCCTCTGGCGCTTTGGCGACTGTGAGGCGCAGGCCTGCATCACCGGCTCCGGCGGCATGGGGCTGGCCGGGCTGCTGGGGCTGCCCTTCGTTCAGGAGGTGGTGGCCACCCGCCATGGGCTGGAGCTGCTCTACCCGCAGGCCGATGTGGCCATCGAGCTGGGCGGCGAGGACGCCAAGGTGCTGTTCTTGACCGACGGCGTGGAGCAGCGCATGAACGGCAGCTGCGCCGGCGGCACCGGCGGTTTCATCGACACCATCCGGGGCATGCTGGGCGTGCGGGCTGCCGAATTCAACTCCCTGGCGACCAGCTACCGGACCATCTACCCGATAGCCTCGCGCTGCGCGGTCTTTGCCCAGGCCGACGTCCGGCCGCTGATCAACTCCGGCGCCCGCAAGAGTGACATCGCTGCCTCGGTGCTGGCGGCGGTGGCCACCCAGACCATCACCGGCTTGTCCTGCGGTCGCCAGATCAAGGGCAATGTCGTCTTCTTAGGCGGCCCGCTGCATGTCTACCCGCAGTTGGTGGAGGCTTTTCGGCGGATGCTCGGGCTGACCTTTGCCCAGTGCATCAAGCCCAAGGATGCCCATCTGTTCGTAGCCAGGAGTGCGGCGCTGCTGGCCGGCAGCCCCAGGCTGGCTTTGCTGGCCGGCGCTGGCGAGTTGCAGGCGGAGGTGGGCGGCAAGACACTGGGCAAGGCATTGGGGGCACAGGCACTGGGGACGCAGACACCGGGGACGCAGACACCGGACAAGACATCAGACAAGACATCGGACAAGACATCGGACATGACATCGGACACGGTTCATCCGTCCTGTCCAACCACTCTGCAGTCACTTGGCGAGCGGCTCAGCAGCCTGACGACGGAGCAAAACGGCGCACTTATCCGCCTGGCACCGCTGTTCGCCAACGACCGTGAGCTGACCGAATTCAAAGCGCGCCACAGCCAGCATTGCGCACCCCGCAAGCGCTTCAGCGATTACGAAGGCGACGTCTTTATGGGCATCGACGCTGGCTCAACCACCCTCAAGCTGGTAGCCATCGACACCCGAGGGCAAATCCTCTATTCACACTATGGTCGCAACTCCGGTGACATCGTCGCAGCGCTGAAGCACGCCCTGGAGGAGTTCTACGCCGCCATGCCGCACGAATACGACGGCACCGAGCTGGCGATGCTGCGGCGCTGCCTGGTGACCGGCTACGGTGAGCAGCTGCTACGCGAGGCCTTCATGATCGATGCCGGGCAGGTCGAGACGGTCTGCCATCTGCGCGCCGCCCTGGAATTTGCCCCGGACGCTGATTTCGTCCTGGACATCGGCGGCCAGGACATCAAATGCCTGCGCGTGCACAACGGCACCATCGACGACATCATGCTCAACGAAGCCTGCTCTTCGGGCTGCGGCTCGCTGATTGAGGGCTTCTCCAAATCACTGGGCTATACCAGGTGGTCGTTCTCCGACATCGCCTTGCAGGCCCAAAGCCCGGTGGATCTGGGAACCCGCTGCACGGTGTTCATGACCTCGCGGGTGCGTCATGCCCAGAAGGAGGGGGTGCCGGCCGCCGACATTGCCGCCGGACTGGCCTTCAGCGTGGTGCGCAATGCGCTCTACAAGGTCATCGGCTGCGCGCACCCCGGACAGCTGGGCCAGCGTGTGGTGGTGCAGGGCGGCACCTTCTTAAGCGATGCGGTGCTGCGGGCCTTTGAGTTGGAGAGTGGCCTGAAGGTCGTTCGTCCGGACATCGCCCATCTGATGGGGGCTTATGGCGCGGCTCTGCTGGCTCGTGACCAATACCGCAGCTGCAGCGAGGCAACGCAGCCGGGCAGGACCACCCTGCTGAGCCGTTACGACCTGATTGCGCTGAGGCAATCCACGCATACACAGCACTGCGCGGGTTGCGCCAACAACTGCCTGCTGACCGTCAACAGCTTCGCGCTGGGCAGTGCGGAGAAGCCGGGTACCTACAGCTGGCAGCGCGGACGGGCAGCGGGGGCGGCTGGGAAGGCTGGGAAGACCGGAGCAACAGGGGCTACGGAGGCAGCCGGGGAGCCCGGGGCTACGGAGGCTACGAAGGCGGCTGGAGCAACTGGGGAGCCCGGGGCTACGGAGGCGGCTGGAGCAGCTGAGGCTGTTGGGAAGGCTGGGGCGACAACGGCGCTGGAATTGGAAGGGCAAAAGGCGGAGAAGTACGGCGAGCGCACCTTCATCTCCGGCAACCGCTGCCAGCGCGGCGCCCTGCTCTACAGCCAGGGCCGTGAACCCTCCGAGTCCTCTGAGACAGCCGCCGAAAAGCAGATGACCGGCATCAAACTGGACAGTGTCCGCCAGCCAGCAGACGGCCGGCTGGCAGAGAATCGGCCGTTCAACGCCTTTGCCCTGGAACAGAGACTTCTGGCAGGCAGTCAGACAGCCAGGCGGCCAGCCAGGCAGGCAGGCAATCAGGCCGACCCTCAAATGAGTCGCCATCCAGACTGCCATACTTCAGGGAGCAGCACCACAGCTCAAGCATCGCCGGGCCTGACGAGCCCCGCGCTGAGCCCAGGCCGGCCTGAGCGCCTGCTGGGCATCCCCAACACCCTCGACCTCTACGAGAGTTATCCGTTCTGGCAGGCCTGCTTTGGACATCTGGGTTTTACCGTTTTGCCCTGGCAGGCATCCAGCCCCGACATCTATCATCTGGGCGCCGGCAGGGTGATGTCCGAGGGCGTCTGCTTCCCAGCCAAACTGACCCACGGCCATGTAGCCAGACTGCTGGAGCATGGCGCCAACTACATCTTCATGCCCAGTGGTGGCAGCGTCTTCTCCGCACCTGCGGCCAGCGAATGCCCGGTTTCGCGCGAATATGTTAGCTTGATAGCTAACGATGTGGCCGAGCTGTCGGCAGGCCGCGCTGCACTGCTCAGTTGCGATCTGACCCTGGCTGACAGCCGGGGGTTGGCTGCGCTGGTGGCGGAAATGCTGTCTGAAACCGGAATCGGCGATGGGTTGGATATTGCCGCCGCTCTTAAGGCCGCTCGAGTGGCCCAACAGGCTTTTCTGGAGCGGCTCTGGCAGCAGGCAGAGGCTGCTCTGGCGGCGGTGGAGCAATCTGATGGCCGCGCCGTGCTGTTAGCCGGCCACCCCTATCACAACGACCCCGGCCTCAGCCACGGTATCGACGAGCTGCTGGCGTCTCTGGGATTTGCGGTCTTCTCTCCGCTCAGTCTGGCACGGGCGATTGCGGCCAGCGAGCCGATGGCTGATGCGACTGCGAGCGCCATTCCTGCCGTCGCGGGCAATCCCTGCGCTGCCAGCTGGACCCGTGCGACCGCGCTCTACAGCCAGGCGCGCTTCGCCGCCGCGCACTCGAATCTGCAATTCGTGCAGCTGCATTCCTTTGGCTGCGGCATCGACGCTCTGCTGCTGGAGGAGCTGCGCAGCATCATCGAAGCCGCCGCCAAGCCCTATACGGTGCTGAAAGTCGACGAGATGGTGGACCTGGCCGCCGTCCGCATCCGCCTGCGCTCGCTGGTTGCCGCCCTGGACAGCAATCCGGGCCTGCCGGTTCCAGATGCTGTGCGAGCCACCTCGCCACCAGTAAGCGCGACTGCACCGCAGACAGACACCGCTCCCCCGCCACATCAGACCGAAACCTGGCTGCTGCCGGCCCTGGCTCCGGAATACAGCGCACAGGTGGCTGCTACCCTGCGGCGGCAGGGCGTTGCGGTGGAGGCGCTGCCCGAACTCTCCCCTGCTGATCTCAACGCCGGCTTGCTGAGCTGCAGCAACGACCTCTGCATCCACATGCTGGCGGTTGCCGGTCAGGTATTGCGCCAGATAGAGACGGCGCCCGGGCAGGCGGCTGTTGTCATCGTGCCGCAATTGTGCATGGGTTGCCGAGGCGCCGAGCTGGCTGCCTACATCAACGGCCGCATCCGGCAGTTGGGCCTGACGACTGCAACCAGAGTCCGGGGCTTTCCATCAGCCAGCGACGCCGTTGTGCTCAATGCTGCGCAGGCAGCTGCCCTGGTGCCTCCCGGGCAGCCGCCAATCAGCTCCCCAGCCCCCGCCCCAGCCCGACGCCCGCGCATTGCCGTACTGGGCAATCAGGCACTGTTGTTTACCCCCTTCCTGAACAACCGCATCTGCGAGCAGATAAGCGCTGATGGTTGCGAACCGGTGCTGCCGGCCTTTGAGCAACTGGCGCTGACCAACAGGCCGCTGGAGGCCTGTCTGCCCTGGGTCTGCAAGCAGGGTATTCGCGACGTCATCTATGTTCAGAGTTTCGGCTGCCTGAGCAGCCATGTCCACGGCCGTGGCGCCGCCCGGCGTCTGCGCCAGCAATATCCCGACGTCAACATCACCTTCATCGACTACGACCCCGGCGTCAGCGAAGTCAACCAACTGAACCGCCTGAAACTGGCCTTAAGCATCGCCAAACAGAACCAAAGATAGCGAAGTGGCCTTTAAGAAGCCTATTGATTAACTGCTTACCAAAGGTAACCGATAGAGTTAATGTTCAAGGACTGTAGAGGACTGCAAAGCAGAAACATGGCTTGGACATCAGGTCGAACATGAATTTTGGGGGTTTTTGGCACAAATTTGCGTTAGTTAGTGAAATTCGGCCTATAAATGCGGCAATTCGGGCTCGGTGACACCGCAACTTTTACGCTTGTTTTTGCAACAAGACCAGCTGCAAGCTATTTACCAGCACTTTTACCTCCACGCCGATTTTTATAGCAGAACGCACGGCATAAAATCCCACTAACTAACGCAAATTTTTGCCGAAAAATGGCTTTTCTCGTGTTTGACCTCTGCTGCTTTGGAGAATCCCAACCACTGTGTAGGCCCCTTTCCACTGCGGAGGCCCCAATCACCGAGCAATACTCAATGCGTTGACAAGAAGGACGGTTCTTACCGCCACGCACCGGAAACTCTGATTCAATTCCCAAACACCCGCCAGCCTGCAAATTTGATGAATTTTGAAGTGAAATGGATTGGGGGGGATTGGGGGGATTGGGGGGATTGGGGGGATTGGGGGATTGGGGTTGGGATCCCGACTTCAGGTC
>JAISUQ010000168.1 GCA_031272005.1 Coriobacteriales bacterium
GTTGGCGACCATCATGAAAAGCGGGCACTTCTCCGCCCTGGAACATGCCTCCTACACCTTTGCCATCGACGGCGTCAGCCGGGCGCTGACCCACCAGCTGGTGCGCCACCGCCTGGCCAGCTACAACCAGCAGAGCCAGCGTTACGTGACCTACGACGCCGAACCCAACATCGTGGTGCCGCCGCTGGTGGAGGCGGATGCCGAGTGTCGCAGCGCCTTCGACACCGCCATCGACATCGCCTGGGCCACCTATGGCCAGCTGGTAGAGGCCGGCATCCCGGCCGAAGACGCCCGCTACGTGCTGCCCAATGCCTGCGTCAGCAAGATAGTGGTGACCATGAACATCCGCGAGCTGCTGCACTTCTTTGAGGTGCGATGCTGCAATCGGGCGCAGTGGGAGATCCGCGAGCTGGCCCGCCGGATGCTGGCACTGGTGGAGCCCACTGCTCCCTATATCTTCCTGGATGCCGGCGCCGCCTGCCGCCGCGGCCCCTGCCCCGAAGGCAAAATGACCTGCGGCCAACCCTTCGACCGGGTAACCCGCCCGTGACAGTTGCAGGAAGCGGGTCATTACCATTTGTCGTCTATGACATAATGTTACAAACAACCAAAGCTGAAAGTTGAGTATCTTGTCAAAGACAGCCAGCAAAGCGAATACAACTCCTGACACCCCACCATCCCTTACCGCCAGCGATGCCGGCGAAGCGGTTCTCCAGGCACCCGCCCGCGTAAAACGCTCCGAGATGGCTCGGGCCAAAGACACCGAGGGCGTAGTCTGCCAGACCCACGTTGGCGGCCAGGCTCTGATTGAGGGCATCATGATGCGCGGCAAGTTCAACTGGGCGGTGGCCGTGCGCGAGCCGGACGGCAATATCTATGTGGAGGAGCACGACCTGGCCAGCGGCAAGGACAAGAACTCCTGGTTGCATAAACCGGTCATCCGCGGCTGCACAGCCCTGGGCGAATCGCTGGCCCTGGGCTTCAAGGCCCTGGAGATAGCTGCCGACCACGCCTTCGATTTGGAGGAGGAAGAAGCGCCGGAGAAGCCCGCACCCGCGCCCGCGCCCGAGGCAGCCGCCGCGCAGGAGCATTCTCCGGATTCCACTGAGGAGACCATCTCCAGGCTGTTGGCCTCAGTTGAGCCAGAAATCGGTCGCGCCGACAAGCCTCAACCCGTACCCGCGATTGAGTCCACTGTGGCCTCTGCTGACGAGCCAGTCGAGCATTCAACGGCCTTTGAGTCTGAAGATTGTGCCGATGCCGGCCCGGCCAAGTCGGCCAGCCCGGCCACCAGCAAGACCGGTGCTGCTGGATCCGCCAACGCTGGGTCGAGCGCCGCCAAGTCCGAATCTGCCATCCCCAAGCCGGTGATGACTGCCAGCATGATAGTAGGCGTGCTTCTCGGCATCGGCATCTTCGTCGCCCTGCCGGCGGTACTGACCAACCTGATGGTCGGCGACTACGGCGAGAAGACCCTGCTCTGGAACATCATCGATGGCATCCTGCGCATCGCCATCTTCATCGCCTACATCTGGCTGATTGGTCGCATGAAGGACATCCAGCGGATGTTTGGCTACCACGGCGCCGAGCACAAGACCATCCACTGTTACGAGCACGGTTTGGAGTTGAAGGTGGCCAACGCCCGCCAGTTCCCCACGCTGCACGTCCGTTGCGGCACGGCCTTCATGCTGATGACCATGCTGATTGCCATCCTGGTCTTTACCATCGTGCCAGTGGGGCTGGCCATCGACGCCCTGGGTGTGACCAATGGCATCCTGCGGTTGCTGCTGGTGATTCTATCCCGCATCATCCTGATTCCGCTGATTGCCGGGCTGTCCTACGAGATTACCGTCAAATGGGCTGGCGCCCATCCGGAGAACCCACTGGTCCAGGTGGTACTCTGGCCGGGACTGCAACTCCAGCGCCTGACCACCAACGAGCCCGACGACGGCATGCTGGAATGCGCCATCGCCGCCATGCAGCGCATCTTGAGGCGCGAAGAACTGGAACAGGCGATAAAATCCGTCGACGCCGAATTCCCCGCCGACTTCGACGCCACCTTCGACAACCTCCCCGAGCTCACCTGAACCCACCAGAACCAAGTAAGATAAAAGGAGACGGCCGCGTCAACGACCGTCTCATAATTAACTGGCGTACCCACCGCCATCTTCAGTAGCTTTTTTTGCTGGATAGGGCTACAATTAGCACAACAAAAGCGCCTAAATGCAGTTCAAATGTACACGGAGGTTTCCTTGAGCGCTCAAAAATCTGCCAGAAAGGCATCTGGCGGTTCTAAATCAGCAGGTAAAAAGGCTTCGGCCAGTGCGTCCAGGGGCGGTCGTGCGGCCAAGGGCAGTTCCGGTTCCGGTTCTGGTTCCGGCTCCAGCTCCAGGGGTGCGGCGGCGGCTGCGACGCAGGAGAGCCCCGGCCTGCTCAACGAGGATCTGCGGACCGAGCTCATCGGCGTCTTTATCGCCATCCTGGCTCTGGCGCTGCTGATTGCGGTACTTGTCCCCACCGACGCCCTGATTGCCAGCGCGGTGTCCGGCTTCCTGCGTCTGGCTCTGGGGCTGGGCGCCTTCATCCTGCCGTTTCTGCTGCTGATTTGGGCGGCCAGCTTCTTCATCAAGACCAGCCTGGCTACATCGGCCCGGCGATTGTCGGCCGGTCTGATCATCATCTTCGTTGGGGCTTTGGCCATCATCGCACTGTTCACGGCCGGTGCATCCGGCAGCAACGGCGACCCGGGTGCCATCCTGGCGCCGGAGGCTCTGCGCAGCCATGGCGGCTACATCGGCGGAGCCATCGCCTGGGGGTTGTTGGAGACGGTCGGCTTTGGTATCGCCATGGTGCTGCTGGTTGGCGCCATCATCGTCGGCGCCATTCTCACCGGCTTTTCCATCTCCGGTTTGGTGGAGAGGATCAGTCGGCTGTTCCAGCGCAACGACCCTGAGCTGGATGCCCTGAACATGAGCGTCTACGACCTGGGTGGCGGCAGTGCCGGCGCCGGCAACGCTGGCAACGGCAACGCCAACGCCAACGGCAAGGCCGGGGTCCGCCGCAAGTCCAGCCGCCGCGGCTTCGGCGAGCTGGTGGCGCCGACGGAGGCACTGGGTGGCGAGACAGACGAAAACGCTGCGGCGGATGGCGCAGGCGGCCTGCTCGCCAGTGGCGCCGGCGCGCTGGGTGCCACCCGCCGGCTGCTGGCCCGTAAGGGCAAAGCCGGCCAGGGCGACCAGGCGGTTGACCCCAACGATCCGGCCAACATCGCCACCGTCGCCCTGGACGGCGAAGGCCGGGAGGGTCAAGAAGGCTTGGACGGCCAGGATGGCCAGGATGGCCGGAAGGGCATCAAGAACTCCAAGGCAACCAGCCGTAAGGCTGCAACCGGCGCCAACGGCTCTGCGGCGGGCGGCCAGCAGCCGGGTATCCTCTCCGAGGACTTCCGCTTGCCCAGCATCAACCTGCTCAAGGTCTCGCGCTCCAAGGCTACCACCAAGGCCGGCGAGAAGTACCTGCGCGACACCGCCGAGGTGCTCCAGGCCACCCTCGATGAGTTCCAGCTGGACGGCACGGTGGTCGGCTGGACGGCCGGGCCCACCATCACGTTGTTCAAGGTCAAGCTGGGCGAGGGGGTGCGCCTGGCGCGCATCAACTCCCTGGCCGATGACATCGCCCTGGCCCTGGCCGCGCCGTCGGTGCGCATCTTCTCGCCCATCCCCGGCACCACGCTGGTGGGTGTGGAGGTGCCCAACGCCGAGCGCTCTGATGTGCTGCTCGGCGACGTGCTGCCGGATGCCGGCGGCGGGCTGTTGGAGATGGCCATCGGCAAGGATGTTGAGGGCGAGTCGATAATCGCCGATCTGGCCAAGATGCCGCATCTGCTGATTGGCGGCACCACCGGCTCCGGTAAATCCGTGGCCATCAATGGCATGATCGTCTCCATCCTGATGCGCGCCACTCCCGAGCAGGTGCGGATGATACTCATCGACCCCAAGATGGTTGAGCTGACATTATATAATGATATTCCGCACCTCTATGTGCCGGTGGTCACCGACGCTCAAAAGGCCGCCGCCGCCCTTAACTGGGGCGTGGTGGAGATGGAGCGACGGTTGAAGGTCTTCTCCAAGGCAGGCGCCAAGAACATCAGCCAGTACAACGAGTATGTGCGCAAGGAGCGCCAGAAGGCCCAGCGCGAGCTCGACAAGGCGGCGGCCAAAGCCGCCCAACTGAGCATCCTGGAGGAGGCCGAGGGGCTGTTTGACGAGCAGGACGAGTGGGCGGAGACAGACGGCGGCTCAGACGGCGGCAACGGCAGCGCCAATGCTGCGACCGGCCAGGCGGATCCCTCCACCCAATCCGCCCAATCCGCCCAAACCGCCCAATCCGCCAACAGCCTGCCCGCTGACCTGCCCGAGCATATGCCCCTGATTGTCATCGTCATCGACGAGCTGGCCGATCTGATGATGGCCGCCGGCAAGGACGTGGAGTCCTCCATCACCCGCATCGCCCAGTTGGCCCGCGCCGCCGGCCTGCACCTGATCATCGCCACCCAGCGACCTTCCACCAACGTCATCACCGGCCTGATCAAGGCCAACATCGTCAACCGCATCGCGTTGACGGTGGCCTCCGGCATCGACTCCCGGGTCATCCTCGACGCGCCCGGCGCCGAGAAGCTCACCGGGCATGGCGACATGCTGTTCATGAAGCCGGAGTACGGCAAACCGCCGCGCATCCAGGGCTGCTACGTGAGCGAGGCCGAGATCTCCTCGGTCGTCGACTTCCTCAAGGCCCAGGGCGAGCCGGAGTATCATGAGGAGATCCTGGCTACGGCGCTCAGCGGCATCTCCAGCGGCATGTTGGCGGCCGATGCCGGCGCTGACGACCCGC
This sequence comes from Coriobacteriales bacterium, assembly GCA_031272005.1. Classification (GTDB taxonomy): domain Bacteria; phylum Actinomycetota; class Coriobacteriia; order Coriobacteriales; family UBA8131; genus JAISUQ01. The sequence continues at coordinate 4,891 of JAISUQ010000168.1, forward strand.
TGACCTGGGAAGCCGCCGAGATAGTGGTCTCCACCCAGCTCGGCTCGACATCCACCCTGCAGCGGCGGCTTTCGGTGGGCTATGCCCGGGCCGGGCGGATCATGGATATTCTGGAGCAGAAGGGCATCGTCGGTCCGCCCAATGGCTCTAAACCGCGCGAAGTCATGATTGACGACGTGCTGGAGTTGGAGTCGCTGAAAGCCCTGGAGATGGGCGATATCAGCGAAGACTGGTAGAATAGGGGGGTTATAAGGAGCTTCAGGTGGCTGAGTATTCCTTTGGGATCCGATTGCAGAATGAGCGCAGCCGGCGTGGTCTGACCATCGACCAGGTCTCTACCGCGTTGCGGATAAGGCCGGCCATCCTGGAGTCGCTGGAAGCCAGCGACTTCGAGCACATGCCACTGAAGGGCCACGCCCGCAACATGGTCTCCTCCTATGCCCGCTATCTGGGGCTGAACTCCGTGGAACTGACTGAGCAGTTCTTACATGAGTACCATGAGTACGAAAACGACCAGGCTTTGGCAAACTCCGCCTATCGCAACAAGTCCAACGACAGAGCCGATGACTTCTTCCCCTCTGGTTCTGGTACACCCAGTCGACGTACCGTGCAGTCCTCTCGCAATACAGCAGCGCAGACGCGCAGCCAGGGCGCCCGGTCGATGTGGGATAAACCGATTCCCAACTCCCAGCTTGGCGGGGGCTATGACTCGCGTTCACGCACGGCTCAACGGATGGCCGCCGGCTCTGCCCGACGTGGCGCCAACGGTGGCGTGGGCGCCAGTGTCGGTGGAGGGAGGAGTTCCGGGCGCGGCGGCCAGGGCAGCAGCCGGGGTGGTGGCTACTCCTCGGGCGGCGGCGGCATCCTGGAGTTTATCCGCAGTCTGTTTGGCGCCCTGACATCCTCCCCGATTGCGGCCATCGCCACGCTGATAGTCATCTTGATTCTGCTGCTGGTGCTCTGGGCGGTCATCTCCAACAGCTGCTCAGCGCGCGATGAGGGCATGGTGGAGGTCACCGGTGGCGCCGTCGTCAACGAGACCACCTCCAGTCTCTCCGAGATCACCCTGCCGACCACCACCGATACCAGCCTGTTGCCGGATACCACTTACGGTCCGTTCACACTGTACCTGGAGCCGGAACCGGGCTCCGGACCCTGGACCGAAGTGGAGGTCGACGGCATCAACGTCTACAACGGCGGCGTTACCGACTCCATGGAGTGGGAGGTCAACAGCAGTTGCAAGGTCAGCACCGCCCAACCCAGCAACCTGCACGTCTATCGCGGTGAGAACGAGGTAGAGCTGACGCAGGATGAGGATAACTCGGCGATGTATTCGGCCTCGATGGAAGTGGTGGAGCGCCCGGTCAACGATAAGACGACCAACACGCCGGTGGAGGGCGGCGAGACTGGCAGCACGGGCAGCACCGGTACCAGCGCCGGAGCGACCGGCAGCACCGGCAGTACGCAGTAGATCACGGTTTGAAAGGACAGGCAGATGGCCAAGGACAACAGCTTTGACGTGGTTTCGGAGGTAAACCTGCAGGAGGTGGATAATGCCTGGCAGCAGACCCGCAAGGAGCTGCAGCAACGCTACGACCTCAAGGACAGCAAGGCCAGCCTGGATTTTGACAAGGGCACCCAGCGCTTCACCCTCAACGCTCCCAGCGAGTTCGTTGCCAAGCAGGTGATGGATGTACTTAATAGCAAGCTAGTACAACGCAAGGTCGACCTGAAGAGCCTGCACTGGGGTGACGCCGAGGCCGCCAGCGGCATGACGGTGCGCTACCATGGCTCAATCATCCAGGGTATCAACGCCGATTTGGCCCGCAAAATCAACAAGGAGATCCGCGACCTCAAGCTGAAGAACGTCAAGGTCCAGATTGAGGGCGACAAGCTGCGCGTCTTCTCTCCTTCCCGCGATTTCTTGCAGGAAGTCATCGCCTTCCTCAAGGAGCAGGACTACGGCCAGCCGCTGCAATACATCAACTATCGCTGAATGAGCCTCACCACCACCATGCCCGCCGTCGCCGTCATAACCCTCGGCTGCGCAAAGAACGAAGTCGATTCGGATAAGATGCGGGCCCGTCTGCTGGCCGCCGGCTGCACGCTCACCGAAGATCCGGCCTGTGCCGATGTGGTGCTCCTGAACACCTGCGCCTTCATCACCGAAGCCACCGAGGAAGCCATCGCCAGCATCCTGGAGCTGGCTGGTCTGGAGAAGATCGCCAGTGGCCAGGCCAGCCTGCTGGTAGCGGGCTGCCTGCCGTCACGCTATGGCAGCGAGCTGAGCGCAGAACTGCCCGAAGTGACCGCTTTTGTCAGCGTCCAGGACGAGGAGCGGATAGTCGAAATCGTCGGGCAATTCTCCGGCATTGACTTGAAGGAAGCACCGGTTGAACCGCGCGCCAACGTGCGCCATCGGGCAACCACCTCGGCCTCGGCCTACCTGAAGATAGCCGACGGTTGCTCGCGGCACTGCGCCTTCTGCACCATACCGGCCATCCGTGGCCCCTATCGCAGCGTACCGGCCAGCGAGATTGTCGCTGAAGCCGACGAGCTGGTGGCCAGCGGCGTGCGCGAGCTGGTGCTGATTGCCCAGGATACCGGCCTGTGGCAAGGCGATGCCGCTGAGCTGTCCGGGCCCCGGAATCTGGCCGCCCTGTTGGAGCTTCTGGCGCGGCGGTTTCCGCAGGTCTGGCTGCGGGTGATGTATCTGCAGCCCCAGGGCGTCAGTGATGAGCTGCTGGCGACGATGGCCGCACACGCCAACATCTGCAACTACCTGGACATTCCCCTGCAACACGCCAATACCCGGATCCTTGGGGAGATGAACCGCCAGGGCAGTGGCGTCGAGTATCTGCAACTGCTGGCCCGTATCCGCCAGGCTCTGCCGGATGTGGCCCTGCGTACCACGGTGATTGCCGGCTTTCCCGGCGAGAGCCGAGCGGAGGCCCGCGAGTTGGAGCGCTTCATCGAGCAGGCCGAATTCGACTACGTGGGCGTCTTCCCCTATTCGCCGGAGGAGGGCACGGTGGCGGGGGAGCGCACCGACCAGGTGCCCCGGCGAACGCGGTTGGCTCGAGCCCAGCGCCTGCGCGATCTGGCCGACGCCATCGGCTTTGCCCGTACCGAGCAGCAGGTCGGCTCCCGGCAGCAGGTGCTGGTGCTGGAGCCTGATCCGGAGCAAGTGAATCCTTATCCGCTGCTCGGCCGGACGCAGCGACAGGCTCCTGAGGTCGATGGCCTGGTGCATCTGGACCGCGGAGAGCCGGCAGAGGTGATTTCTGCTAGGATAATGGCAGCCTGTTGTTACGATCTGGACGGAAAGGTGCTGTGCTGATTCGATGCCTGAGCAGCGGGATTATCAAAAATTCCTGACACCGGCCAACGTCGTCACGGCATTACGGATCACCTTCATTCCGGTGTTCGTACTGCTGATCCTGGCGCCCTGGCCAGACTGGGCGCCGGACCCGCAGCTGGCCGCCTGGGTCAAACCATGGGTGGCGGCGGTGGTCGACACGCTGCGGGCTGTTACCGACAGTGTTGACGGCTATCTGGCGCGCAGCCGTAACGAGGTCACCAACCTCGGCAAGTTCCTCGACCCTCTGGCCGATAAGATTCTGGTAGCTGCGGCGATGCTGGCCCTGATTGAGCTCGGAAAATTGCCATCATGGATAGCACTTATCATCCTGACCCGGGAATTCCTGGTCTCCGGCCTGCGCATGGTGGCTTCAGCCGAGGGCAAGGTCATCGCCGCCAGCATGCTGGGCAAGGTCAAGACGGTCTTTCAGATCATCGCCATGGTCTGCTTCATCGTCAAGGACAGCTCGGGTATTGAGAGCCTGCCTGTTCCGCTGCCGTTTTTGTTTGAGACCCTCTCCTGGCTGGTGATGACGGTGGCGCTGATACTGACCCTGCTGTCGCTGATCGACTACTTCCGCAAGTCCAGCGATGTCCTGGGCATCCCACAGCGCGGTGGCGAAGACTGAGACACTGATCAAGTCCCAAGCCTCTGTTGGCCGTCGGGATTTGCAGTCCAGTGGACTGCAAATGGCTTCGACCGTTAAGCAAACGTGCCAGTGGCACGTTTGTAGGGAGAAGGGGTGAAGCGCTTGCGCGAACCTATGCAACGTTGCTGCGAATGCTGCGCTTGAGTCCTTGAGCCCTTGGGCAAGGCGATCCATCGCGCCCTCCCGACCTGCGAAATTTCTCTGCCCGAAAGGGCGCAATGAATTGCGCCCCTACGGAGTCTTCCTTAGCTGGGACTTGCTCAGCATTTCTTTGAGCGTTGGCGGCCAGGTTCAGAGGCGCCGATAAATGCCGTGTCCGCGGGCGTGCCAATCCCGTTTGGCAAGCTGACAGGGCGCGGTCGAAAAGCTGACAGAATCCGGGTATCGTGTTTGGCCGATCCGACCGTTTGCCGCCGGGTCGACAGTTTTTTCGGGCTTTCCACCCGAAACTGGCCGTTTTCCATTGACACCGAACACTTGTTCGTCTAAGCTATGTTTGTCCACAAACACAGGAGCGAACGGAGCAGCAAAATGGACCAGGATAAGACCAAGGCTCTGGAATTAACCACCGAACAGATAGAAAAGAAGTTCGGCAAGGGCTCAATCATGAAATACGGCGAAGGTGGCCCCAGCTTCGAGGTGGGTGTGATACCCACCGGCTCGTTGGCCCTGGATGCCGCATTGGGCATCGGCGGGGTACCACGCGGGAGGATTATCGAGATCTATGGGCCGGAGTCCAGCGGCAAGACCACCCTGGCTCTGCAGATCCTGGCCGAAGCCCAGGCTCTGGGAGGCATAGTCGCTTTCATCGACGCCGAGCACGCACTGGACCCAAGCTATGCCGCCCGTCTGGGCGTAGACATCGACGAGGTCTTGATTTCCCAGCCGGATACCGGTGAGCAGGCTCTGGAGATTTGCGACATGCTGGTGCACTCCAACGCCATCGACGCCATCGTCATCGATTCCGTGGCTGCCCTGGTGCCCAGGGCAGAGATCGAGGGTGAGATTGGCGACAGCAATATCGGCCTGCAAGCCCGATTGATGAGCCAGGCTCTGCGCAAACTGGCCGGCTCGCTGTCCAAATCCAACACCACCTGCATCTTCATCAATCAGCTGCGTGAGAAGATCGGCGTGATGTTCGGCAACCCCGAGACCACCACCGGTGGCCGGGCTTTGAAGTTCTTCTCCACCGTGCGTATCGACAGCCGCCGGGTAGATACCATCACAAAGGGGACGGATGCCATCGGCAACCGGGTCCGCGCCAAGGTCGTCAAGAACAAGGTGGCGCCGCCGTTTCGTCAGGCAGAGTTCGATCTGATGTACGGCGAAGGCATCTCCAAGGAAGGCTGCATTATCGACCTGGCCGTAGAGGAGGGTATCGTCAAGAAATCCGGTGCCTGGTTCACCTATGGTGAAGAGCGGCTGGGCCAGGGGCGCGACGCTGCCAAGGAGACCTTGCGCACGCTACCCGACTTGCGGGATGAGATCGAAGGCAAGGTGCGGTTAGCCCTGGGCTTGGATAAACAGGGGTTGGCAGGCGCCCAGGATGAGGCCGAAGCCATCGCCCCGGTGGCCTGATGCCTGGCAGGGAGCAGCTGGCCGAACAGCTGCAAAAAGCCCGATGCAAGACCGAGCAGCTGCTCAACTATCGTGATCGCACATCCCAGGAGCTGAAGGCCCGCCTGATGCAGGCGGGCTTCAGTCTGCAGGTGGCCGAAACCGAAACCAGGTTGGCCCAACAGGCCGGGCTCATCGACGACGAACGCTTTACCAGGCTCTATGTCGCCAGTAAACGCAACTCCGGCTGGGGTCAGGTCCGGATTGTTCGCGAGTTGCGCCGTTATGGCATCGACTTACAAGCCGATCCAGCCAGTTGTGCCGAGCTCTTCGACGAGCAGGACGAGCTGCGCAAAGCCATGGACTGTGCAACACGGTTTCGTTCCCGTGCCCAGGACCAGCGCAGCGCCTGCTTCCGGCGCCTGATCACCCGAGGCTTCTCCGTTGATGTGGCCCGAAAAACGCTATCGCAGTTGACGTTTTAGGGTTTTCGGCATACCATTACAACAGGCATTTTGATCTCCCAGATACGCATTGTCCCAAATGCGTTTTACCAGATAAGAATTTCGCCCTCACGGGGGGTGTCGATCATAATGCCGGATGTTCATGTCCGGCTTTTCTTGAGGACAAGAGCATCCTGTTGCAACCAAATATGCTGATTAGTTCGGACCGAGCTTGCTTTAAGAAAGGAGCCAGCGGTATGGATCCCATGATCGTAATAGTCGCAGTGATTACCCTGGTTATCGGTGCTTTGATTGGTTTTGTCCTGACTCGTTTCATCCTCAACGCCAACGCCAAAAGCGCCATTGCCAACGCCGAGAAGACCCTCCAGGATGCCGAAAAACAGGCCGAGACACTGAAGCGCGAGGCGCTGGTCGAAGCCAAGGACGCCGCCTACCAGATCAAACAGGAAGCCGATCGCGATGCCAACGAGCGCCGCAAGGAAATCAAGTCCCTGGAGAGCCGCCTGATGCAGCGTGAAGAGAGTCTGGACAAGCGGGTGGAGTCCCTGGACGCCCGCGAGCACCAGCTGTCCTCGCTGAGCGGCCAGGTGGAGCGCAAGCAGAAGGACTTGGATACCGCCCTGGCCAGCGTCAATACCGACCTGGAGCGTATCGCCCAGATGAGCACCGAGGAAGCCCGCAATGAGCTTCTGGAGCGGGTGCGCAACGACGTCACGCGTGAGGCCGCAGCCATCATCCGCGACAGTGAGCAGCAGACCCGCAACGAGGCCGACAAAAAGGCCCGCGAGATCCTCAGCCTGGCCATCCAGAGAGTAGCAGCCGACCACTCCGCCGAACACACCGTGTCTTCTGTGGCCATCCCCTCCGATGACCTCAAAGGCCGTATCATCGGTCGCGAGGGGCGCAACATCCGCACCTTTGAGCAGATAACCGGGATCAACTTGATCATCGACGACACACCCGAGGTGGTTGTCGTCTCCAGCTTCGACCCGGTGCGGCGCGAGATTGGCCGCATCACCCTGGAGAACCTGATAGCCGACGGCCGCATCCAGCCCGCCCGCATCGAGGAGACTTACAGGAAGGCAACCGATCTGGTGATGCAGCAGGTCCAGGAGGCCGGCGACCAGGCTGCCTTCGACACCGGCATCCACGACCTGCATCCCGAGTTGATCAAGACCCTTGGCCGCCTCAAGTTCCGCACCTCCTACGGCCAAAACGTCCTCAACCACTCCCTGGAGGTCGCCAATCTGGCTGGCGTCATGGCCTCAGAGCTTGGGTTGGACCCGACCCAGGCCAAACGCGCCGGCCTGCTGCACGACCTCGGAAAGGCTATCGACCACGAGGTCGAAGGCTCGCATGCCGTCATCGGCGCCGACCTGGCCCGCCGTTTTGGCGAGAGCCCGGAGATCGTCCATGCCATCGAAGCCCACCACAACGACGTTGAGCCAGCCACGGTTGTAGCCGTGCTGGTGCAGGCCGCCGATGCCATCTCCGCCGCCCGCCCCGGTGCCCGCCGTGAGACCATCGAAAGCTATATCAAGCGGCTGGAGAAGCTGGAATCCATCGCCAACGGCCATAAAGGTGTGGAGAAGACCTACGCCATGCAGGCCGGGCGCGAGATTCGCGTCATGGTGGAGCCGGATACCATCTCCGATGCCGACGCAGTGGTCCTGGCGCACGACATCGCCAAACAGATCGAGGACGAGATGGAATATCCCGGCCAGGTCAAGGTGCTGGTCATCCGGGAGAGCCGCTCCGTCGATTACGCCAAGTGACCGATGTCCGAAGACGACCTGAAATCCTTCATTGAGCAGGTCTCCGGCGGAGCCCACCTGCGTGTAGAAGACGACCTGGGCAACGGCTTTGTGCGTCTGCGGGTGGAGGAGGCCGAACGCCGGCAGGCCAAGCACGACATCCGCTGCATTGAGGATGTGGTCGTGGAACTGCTGCGCAATGCCCGTGATGCCGGCGCCAAATCAATCTATCTGGCCACCACCAGAGACGGCGACGTGCGTCTGATAACGGTCGTCGATGATGGCTCGGGCATTCCGGCCAATCTCCAGAAGTTGGTCTTTGAGCCGCGGGTGACCTCCAAACTGGAGTCCATGGTGGTCGATGAGTGGGGCGTGCACGGGCGGGGCATGGCCCTGTACTCCATCAAAAGCAACGTCACCAACGCCAGGGTGATTGCCTCAGGCGAAGGCTTGGGTACAGCCTTGAGCGTCGAAGCCGACGTCACTGCACTGCCGGAGAAAGCCGACCAGTCCAGCTTCCCGATTCTGGATCGCGACGATCAGGGGCGTATCCATGTAGCCCGAGGACCGCATAACATCCTGCGCCTGGCCGTGGAGTTCGCCCTGCTGCATCGCCGCGACCCCGACATCTATCTCGGCTCCCCATCCGAGATTGCTGCTACCCTTCTGGACCAGGGACATCGCCAGGTCTCCACCGATACCCTGTTCTTCTGCGACAACGTCGCCGAGTTGCCGGTGTCCCAGCGCCTGGCCCTGAGCGCCGATGCGGCCGAATTGATGACCAACGCTGCCGGCATCGGTCTGCCCATCTCCGAGCGCACCGCCCACCGCATCCTGGTCAAGCAGATCCAGCCACTGAAGTCACTGTATGAGCAGGTCAAGTCGCGTAATGTGCGCCACGCACCAGCCGATCTGTCACGCGATAACCGCAGCTTGAAGCTGGCCAAAGAAGACATCGAGGCCTTCTCCCGGGAGATGGAAAGCGCCTTTGACCTGCTTGCCGACCGCTATTATCTGTCGCTGAGCGACACGCCCAAGGTCAGTGTCAAGGGCGACGTGATCACTGTCAGATTCCCGATAGAAAAAGATTGAAACCTCTTTTCCAGCGAACAGATGTTCTGTATAATGGATCCATGAACAAAGCTGCCGTCATCATGGGTGTGGATCCTGGCCTGGCCAATACCGGTTGGGGAGTCATCGAGCGTTGCGGTTCTCGCCAGCGGGCCGTCGCCTATGGCTGTATCTCCACTTCTCCAGAGGACAGCATCGCCGTGCGCCTGAAGCGCATCCATGATGAAATCATGGCGGTGATCGAACGCTATCAGCCGCAGGACCTGGCAATCGAGGCCGTCTATTTCGGTGCCAACGCCAAGAGCGCCCTGGCCACCGGTCAGGCTCGAGGTGCAGCACTGGTAGCCGTGGCGCAGCGAGGCCTGGCTATCGGTGAGTATTCTCCCACACAGATTAAACAGTCGGTGGTGGGTACGGGGCGGGCTGGCAAGCAGCAGGTTCAATACATGGTGCGGGCCCTGTTGGCCCTGGATCACGATCCAACCCCGGATCACGCAGCCGATGCCCTGGCCGCTGCCATCTGCCACGCTCAGCTCTGCCGGGTGTTATAGTGATGCAGGGCAACTGTCAGCGGTTCAACTCGTCTGGTACTCAGAGCACCCACTGGGTGTGTCAGGCCCTTACAGAAGGCAGAAGGTGGTAACTTGTGAGTCAGGTCTTATCATGATTGCCCGCCTGCGCGGACGGCTGGTCGGCTGGGATGCCACCAGTGCCGTCATCGATGTTGGCGGCGTTGGTTTCAAGGTCGGCATGTCCACCCTCTCTCTGGCCTCCCTGGGCGAGGTCGGCAATGAGGTGACGGTCTTTACGACCATGATCGTCCGGGAGGACGCCATCGCCTTATATGGTTTTGGCAGCGAGCCGGAACAGCAACTCTTCGAGAAGCTGATTACCGTCTCCGGCGTTGGCCCCAAGGTGGCGCTGTCGGCTCTGGGCTCCTTTGCGCCCGATAATCTCAAAGCTCTGATCCTCAGCGAGGATGCGGCCCGCATCGCCACCATCCCCGGCATCGGCAAGAAGACCGCTCAGCGCATCATCCTGGATTTACGGGGCGCTCTGGATAATATCGACAGCCTGGGCACCAGCAGCCTGGCGGCAACACCTTCGGCCGCCGCCCAGGCCAGCGAGGCCTTGCTGGGCATGGGCTTCACCGCTGCTGAGATAGATCTGGCCTTGAAAGGCTATGCGGGCCAGGATACCGACGTCGGCAGCCTGATTCGCCATGCCCTGAAGAAACTGGGAGCCGTCTGATGTCGCACTGGGAAGCCAGCAATCCTCCAGCTCCGCCAGCCGCTGCTTCCGAAGCCGCGCCCCGGGCTTTGACACCAGAGCTGACCGAAGATGATCTCGGCCTGGATCGCTCACTGCGCCCCCGCAAACTGGCAGATTACATCGGCCAGACCCGCGTCAAGGAAAACCTCAGCGTACTCATCGAGGCCGCCCGCCAGCGCCACGACGTTCTCGATCACCTGTTGTTCTCCGGGCCTCCTGGCTTGGGCAAGACCACCTTATCCACTGTGGTGGCCAACGAGCTGGGCGTGGCCATCAAGTCCACCAGCGGGCCGGCCATCGAACGCGCTGGCGACCTGGCGGCTATCCTCACCAACCTGGAGCAGGGCGATGTGCTGTTCATCGATGAAATCCATCGCCTCAACCGAGCCATCGAGGAGGTCCTTTATCCGGCGATGGAAGACTACGTGTTGGACATCGTGATCGGCAAGGGCCCGGCCGCCCAGTCCCTGCGCCTGGAGATTCCGCACTTCACGCTGATCGGCGCTACCACCCGCACCGGCCTGCTCACCGGCCCGTTGCGCGACCGCTTTGGCATCTCCTTTCGCCTGGACTACTATAACGAGGACGAACTGCGCGACATCGTCGTCCGCTCTGCCACCATCCTCGACGTGCAGATTGACGAGGCTGGCGCCCGTGAGATCGCCAGCCGCAGTCGCGGCACCCCACGTCTGGCCAACCGCCTGTTGAAGCGGGTGCGGGATTTTGCCGCCGTGCGGGCCAATAACGAAATCAGCCACCAGGTGGCCTCCGACGCCCTGCATTTCTTCGAGGTCGATGAGCTGGGGCTGGACAGCATGGACAACAAGATTCTGGAGTTGCTGGTGGAGACCTTCCAGGGGCGGGCAGTGGGCCTGAGCACCCTGGCCAATGCCTTGGGCGAGGATGCCGAGACGCTGGAAGACGTCTACGAGCCGTATCTGCTGCAGCAGGGGCTGCTGCAGCGCACGCCCAAAGGCCGGGTGGCGACGGAGCGGGCCTTCCGCCACCGCGGCGTACCCTACAACCTGTTTGGATGAGTGATGTTTGAAAACGATTACCTGATGCGCATGATTATGCAGCTGGCCACGGTGCTGCGCAAGATGCTGCTGGAGCACCCCAACGACCCGTTGGAGACCGCCGAGGACATCGAGCGGGCCATCGGCAACGCCGTGGACATCGACCCGGATCTGCTGTTCTCCTTCGACCCCGACTCGATGGTCTCGATGCTGCAGCTGGGCAACTTCGACGAGCATCTCAGCGGCTATGTCCTGCGCTCCATGTATTATGAGGCCAGCATCCTGGAGCAGGCTGGCCAAACACAGCGCGCCGACCTGCGCAGAGCGCAGGCCGACGCGGTGGCCAAAGCGTATGGGGTGGAGATCAGTCCGGAGGATCTGAGCGAACAGGCCCTGGTAGGTTACTTCTCCGAAGAAGAGCCTGCCGAGCTGTCAGACGCGGGCCTCCCAGATACCATGGAGGTTGCAGAGAGCCTGAACAGCAATCTGGCTGGAGGAACGCTGGACCTCAAATGAGGCGACAGGCTCGTCAGCCGGGCCGAACTCCGCCGAGCCCACCGGCTCTCCGCCATCAAAGACCCGAATCCACTCGATGTAGTGCTCCTCGGTCTGGGGGTGACTGATGCCCTTCAGGCCGATGGAGACCTTGATAATCTGACCGTCAGCACCCTCAATGACTTCGACATTTGGCGTATGTTTGAGCTCAAAGTCGGTCGCCGTATCAAAATCGGCGATGGAATGGACTTCCTGGGCCGTACCCTCATTGATTTCTGTCACGGCGTTGTCAAACTCTACTGTGTCACTCATCTGTACTCCTAAATCTTCATAATTGCCACTTCTCGGCCCCCTTGCGGTGTTTTCAGGAGCCTTGGAGATAGTGTACTCCTCTCTGACAAGGCAGAAAACGGGATTTTGCAATTTGGAATAATTGTTACGTGGTCTATACATTTAGTGCAGCCTTTTACAAATAACGTCATATCCGTGGGCTTAGTCTGCTATCATGTTCATAAGTCTGTTCAGAGAAAAGGGGAGTGGTGTCCCAATGACAGAAGAAGTCCTGCGGATGATTCTGATTGCTGTAGCTGTGATTCTGCTGATTGTCCTGATTATCGTCGGAATCGAAGCTATCAGAACCTTGCGGCGGGTCCGGAAAACTGTAGAAGACCTTGATCCGACCATCAGCCGGGTGAACAATACCCTGGATACCCTGGAGCCAGCCCTGAAGCGGCTCGATCCGCTGATGGAGCGGGTCTCGCTGACGGTGGATGCGGTCAATCTGGAGATTATGCGCGCCGACCAGATCCTGGCCGACATCTCTGATGTCACCAACGTCACCAGTGGCACTGTCAAGAAGGTCTCCGGTATCGCAGATGCGCCGTTGAACCTGCTGGCTGGTGCCACCGACCGGGTACGCAGCATCTTCGTGGATCGCAAGACGGTGAAGTCCTCACGGGAGATACTCTCCGGCATTGATGACGGAGAGACCGAGGTGGTTGTCGCGCCGGATCCGGACACTGTTCCTGAGGCTGTGCCGGCCAGCGATTTCGTGCCGCTTTCGGATTCTCAGCGGATTGTATCGCTGGATGATTTGGCCGCCCCAGCGGTCGAAGTCCCCGTACCGGCAGCCAGCGTGCCTGTGCCTGAGGTCAGCG
>JAISUQ010000190.1 GCA_031272005.1 Coriobacteriales bacterium
CTTCCGCAACACCATCATCATCATGACCTCCAACGTCGGCGCCCGCGAGATCGCCGAGGGCAAGCCCATCGGGTTCTCGGGTTCCGGCTCCAAGAGCGCATTGTCCGACAAGGAAATCAACAGCCGGGTGATGACGGAGATGAAGAAGCTCTTCCGCCCGGAGTTTTTGAACCGTATCGACGACATCATCGTCTTCAAGAGCCTGACCACCGAGCAGATCGGTCAAATCGTTGAGCTGATGGTCTGCGATCTGCGTGACCGCCTGATCGCTCAGAACATGACCATCAAGCTCTCCGAGGCCGCCCGCAACTACATCGCCGAGGAGGGTACCGACGTCACCTTTGGCGCCCGGCCGCTGCGCCGGGCCATCCAGCGGCTGATTGAGGATCCGGTCAGCGAGCAGGTGCTGGAAGGCCGTTGGAAGTCCGGTTCGGTGATCGAGGTTGACTACAATGGCGACGACATCGTCTTCAAATCTGGCCGGGGCAAGATTCCGCCGCCGCGCAAGCGGACCTCCATCGCCCGCGAGACGGAGCTGGTGACGCCGATCTTCGGCGGCGGCGGCTCCAAGAAAGGCGGCGCCAAAGGCGGCGGCGCCCTGACGACCTGATCTGAGGAAGTGCTGATCAGGCCCCAGCAACGGTAACCCCCGTAGGGATTCGCAGTCCGGTGGACTGCGAATGGCTTCGACCGTTAAACAAACGTGCCAGTGGCACGTTTGTAGGGAGAAGGGGTGAAGCGTTTGCGCGAACCTTTGGAACGAAGCTGCAAATGCAGCGCTTGAGCCCTTGAGCCCTTGAGCCCTTGGGCAAGGCAATTCATTGCGCCCTCCCGACCTGCGAAATTGCTCTGCTCGAATGGGCGCAACGAATCGCGTTGCTTTGGAGATAACGCCCGAAAACGCCCGAAAACGCCCGACGCCCGGCATTTGGGCAGCTGGCCAATCTTGAGGTTGCGTAATTAAGTCGCAACCGCAATAATGGCATAGGGAAGATTTGTAACTTTACAGGAGAATGCTCTACGGCCCGGAGGACAGATGGAAAAAGCGCGTGAAATATTGCCACAGCAGAGTCAGGATCTGTTTGACATCGCCATTGGCAAACTCACGCCCGGCACTCCGCTGCGTGAAGGCCTGGACCTGATTATCTCCGCTCAGAATGGTGCTTTGATCTGCGTGGGCGACGTCAAGGCCATCCTGGAGATTGGCGGCGGCGGTTTCAGGATTGACGCCCCGTTCTCGCCGCAACGGCTCTTTGAGCTGTCCAAGATGGACGGCGCCATCGTGCTCTCTGATGATGTGGAGCGCATCGTCTGCGCCAACTTCCACCTCAATCCCGACCCGCAGCTGGTCACTGCCGAGACTGGAATGCGTCATCGTACAGCAGCGCGCACCAGCGCACAAACCGATGCTATTATCATAGCAATATCCAAGCGCCGCCGCCAGACCACGCTGTATCGCAAGGGTCAGGGACTGACCATGGACCCGGATGAGATCCTGCTCTCCAAGGGCAACCAGGGCATCCTGGCGCTGCAAAACGCCCGCAGCAATCTGGAGAAGACGGCGGTACGCCAGAGCCTGATCGAGCTGGATAACATCGTCACTGTCATCGACGTCACCAATCTGCTGATGCGCTACGCCCGCCTGATTCATCTGGCCGCCCTGACCGAGCGTTACATAAATTACCTGGGCAAGAACAGCGGACTTCTGCGCACCCAGCTGGATGAGATCATGCACGGCATCACCGATTCCTTCATCCTCTCCATCCGCGATTACGCCACCACCTCCTCAGGCAAGGAGGCGCGCAAAATTGCCAAGGCTCTGCTGGAGGTGCCCGATGGCGAGCTGACTTCGGAGAAGGTCATGGAGACTTTGGGATTTGTCAAGCCGATGGCTGAGGAAGACCGCCTCGCGCCGCGCGGCTTCAGGGTGGTTTCGCGCATCTCGATGCTGGACGAGGCGGCTACCACCCGCATCATCGACGAGTATGGCCTGCTCTCGGAGATTGTCAGCGACTCCAAGGAGGGCTTCGGCCGCCTGGACGATGTTGGCCTGGAGAATGCCCGGGCCATCGCCCGCAGCTTCACCCAGCTGCGCAGCACTTTGTGAAGCAGCGTGAAGTCGTTGTAACCTTTTGTTAAGCTGCTGCGAATTCCCTATGATATGATTGTGGGGTTTTTTAAGCCCGTAAACCTCGATTTGGGAGGATCTGAGCATGAAATGTCAGTCTTGTAACCAGGAGATTTTGGACACCGCCAAGTTCTGCCCGCTCTGCGGCGCCGCGCAAACCGCTGCAGAGCCGGAGGCTGTAGAGGCGGATACTGTGGAGGTAGAAGCCGTAGAGACGGCTGCCGCACCGGAGATTGCCCCGCTGGAGGTGGCTGCTCTGGATGTTCCGGAGATGCAACTTACTGAGGCGCCGCAGACGGAGGAAGCTGTGGAAATCGAGCCCGAGCCGGAGCCCGCGCCAGAACCACTGCCCGAGCCGGCACCCTTGCAGCAGGCCGCAGCAGGCTCATCCGAGTTGCCGCCGCCGGTGCCGCAGTTCACCGAGCAGTACGCGCAACAGCCGCCTTATCAGCCGGCAGCGCAGTTTGCTCCCCAGCAGCAGCCACCGGCTCCGCTCAATGACCAGATGCCCGCAGCCCAGCCCATTGCGGTGCCTATCCCGCAGCCTGCGGCGCAGCCCACCCAACTGCCCGCGCCCCAACAGCAGCCCATCCCGCAGCCTGCAGAACAGCCAACCCCGCAACCCATCCCGCAGTATTCTCCCCAACAGCCTGCGCCCCAACAACCGGTGCCGCAGTACTCGCCACAGCAACCCGCGGCTCAGCAACCGCTGCCGCCGTACGTCTCCGCCGCTCAGGCTGCCGCCGCACAGCCGGCCAAAAAGAAGAGCAAGCTGCCCTTTATCCTGATACCGGTGATCCTGGTGCTGTTGATTATCGGCGCACTCGTAGCCCTGGCCTTCAGCGGCATCATTAAATTGCCATCCTTGGGTGGCTCCTCTGGCCCGGTCAGCGAGCTCATCGACTCCGGCAACAAGCTCTCCACCAGCGCCGAGAGTGGCACCATGGAAATCAGCTTCGACGTCGATGTGTCCTACTACGACCTCCAGGGAACTATCACCTACAAGTGGCAATACGGCAAGGACCTGAAGTCCTCCAAGTTCTGGATAGCCATGCCCGGCGAGGTCTTCAGCGAGTTTGCCTATGGTTATGGCAGCTACGACGAAGTCGGCGTGATCATGGCAGACGACACGCTGTATATCTATGTCAAGGATGGCAGCGACATCGAAGTGATGCGCGAAAGCGGCATCACCGCTGAGATGAACGCCTATCTGAACAAGCAGCTTGATACCGATGAGGAAATCGATCTCAACAAGATAATCAAGAACGGCTCCATCGACAGTGATTACGTGAACCATATCTCTGAGCTGTATGCCGAGCAGGAAGTCTACAGCAACAACAGCGATTCCGAGGACGCTGAGGCCGTCAGCACCATCCTCTCCGATTTTCTGGAGAAGGAATGCAGCAAGGAGAGCGTCTACGAGGGCTTCTTGCTGAACTACAAGGAAAGCAAGAGCGGCAGCGCGACCACCTACAGCTTCGATTTCGACTTACTGTATTTCCTGGATGCGCTGGAGGGCTACGCCGAACAGCGGGGGGAGGAGGATGATGAGTTGGCCGGCGGAGCGGATGAACTGGTCGACGCCTGCCAGGAATTGTCGTCAGTCATGGGCTCGGTGAGCATCAGGATTCCGGTGGAGTACACCGTCACTGATGGCCTGTTGACCAGCTTTGCGGTCGAGATGTCAGGTGGCAGCTACAGTGCCGCTCTGGACATCACTATCAGTAAGGTCAACAAGACCGACCTCGAAAATGATGCCGATTACCAGGAGATCATCGACACCAAGCCTTCCTCCTCCGGCGGCGGCATCACCGACTACTTCTAGGGAGGCAGCCGAACAGCGTGGATTGCGTCCTGACGGTCAGCGGCATCCAGAAGCGACGGGCGGAGGAACTCTTTTCGCCCGTCAGCTTTACGTTGGTGCCCTCGCAGGGGCTGGGCGTCTTTGGCCATAACGGCTGCGGTAAGACCACCCTGCTGGACATCATCGCCGGCCTGGAGCGCCCGTCGGCCGGGCGGGTCCAGGCACCGACGCAGATCGGCTACGTGATGCAGCAGCCGGGGTTTCAGGATTCGCTGAGTTTTCGGGATAACCTGCTGGCCGAGGCCCATCTGGCCGGGCTGCGCGGTCGGGCGGCCCGCGAGCAGGTGGAGCAGGTGGCCACCCGCCTGGAGATTACGCCCTATTGGAAGAAGCGCTATGCCACCGGCAGCGCCGGCATGAAGGGCCGTCTGGGGCTGGCTGCCGCGCTGCTCGGCGCGCCGCCGCTGCTGCTGCTGGACGAGGCTTTCAACTACCTGGATGAGCAGACGGTAGCCGTGGCCCGGCGGGTGTTGGCTGAGGAGAAGCAGCGGGGCGTGGCCCTGGTCATGGTCTCGCACGACCGCCTGGATTTTGTGGGGTTGTGCGAGCAGGTTCTGCTGTTGCCGCAGGCCAACTTCGCTGTGTTGTGAGCCGATTATGAGCCCGTTATGAGCCAGTTATGAGCCTGCCATGAGAATCCTCGGGCTGTTTGCGCTGAACTTCCGGTTGGCTTTGCGCTACTTATTAGTGCTGCTGCTGGCCTGTGCGGTGTTGCTGGGACTGGTACTGCTCAGCCTGCCCAAGGCGCTGTTCAGCAAGGGTGACGTACCGGCCGTCTCCATCGCCTTTGTCTATGGCGACGGCACCCGCTCCGACACGATGATGCGCAACCTCAGCGCTGAGGTCGATGGCATTGATGTGTTGGATGAGTTCTACGTCTGCACCGCCGAGGAAGCCGAAGAATTGCTGGCTGCTGGTCAGGTGGACGCCATCATCGAGATGCCCGAGGATACCCTGGACGCCCTGGTCTACGGCGGTCATGCCACGGTGACGGTCAAGGCCAGCGACCCGTTTATGGGGGCGGTGGTCTTCTCCGTGGTAGAGCGGGCGGTGGACGCCCTGGATGAGATTCAGAATTACGCACTGATTTACGCCGGGGTGGCCGCTGAGCACTTTGCTGATGAGGAGCAACTCTGGCGGGCGGTCAACGATTTTGACTTCCAGCTGGTGAGTGTGGCCGCCGGTCGGCTGGCGGCGGTGGATCTGCAATCCGAGGTGTCGCCATATTATGCACAGTTACTGACCATGCTGAGTTTTGCCGTTGGTGCAGTGGCGGCGCTGTT
>JAISUQ010000192.1 GCA_031272005.1 Coriobacteriales bacterium
CGTCGACGAGCACCCGGTCGAAGCCGGGCGCCAAGCCGCTGCTGCGCCCGTCGGCGACGACCACCCGCACCGGCAGGCCGGCGCCGGCCCGGCGCACGAGCTTCGCGCGCGCCGGGACCGGCTCGACGGCCGTCACCGTCGCCCGGGCCCGCGCCGCCAGCGCCCCGAGCAGCGCCGAGTCCTCCCAATCCTGGGCCGAGAGCAGCTTCTCCTTCTTCAGGCGGCTGAGCTTCCACTCGGCGTAAGGCACATCATGGATCAGCCCGCGCATCGCCGTGTAGGCCAGATGGGTGTGGGCGTCGACGAAACCGGGCATCAGCGCCGCCAGGCCGAAGTCGCGCAGCTCCTCATCCGGATACTGCGCCTTGAGCTCGGCGGCCGGGCCAACGGCTTCAATCAGACCGCCGCGTACCAGCACCGCACCATCTTCGATGTGCGGCTCGCTGACCGGCAGAACATATCTTGCAACCAGTAACATCTGTCCTCCTGAGGCTGGCTGATGGTCTAAGACGGGGTGGTTCTCCGTCCAATACACGTATTATTGCTCTAAATTAAACTTTTAACCGCCAATATGCAGCGCATACGTTTAGTTTGGAGCAATAATAGCAATAGAAGGCCGGAGAAATGCACCTTGACCCCCACTTGCTGCGTGCCACTACCAGTATATACCACCGAAAACCTCGCGGGGGGACTGTTATCATAGGGTTATGAGCACAGAATCGGCGGAGAAATCGCCCGCTTGGGCAGCAGCGGCATCAGGCCGGCAGCGGCGTGTGGTGCTGGCCTCCGGTTCGCCGCGGCGGTTGGACATCCTGCGGGCGCACGGCATCAATCCCGATGTGCTGGTGCCGGATGTGGACGAGAGCGACGTCTGCGCTCCAGACGGCAGCCCGCTTGCGCCCGAGCAGCTGGTGATGACCCTGGCCCGCCGCAAGGCCTGGGCGGTCTGGCAGCAGTTGGCGGTATCTACGCCGCTGATGGTCCTGGCTGCCGATACCATCGTCTACAAACCGGGAGTCGGAGTGCTGGGCAAGCCTCTGGACCGCACCGACGCCATCCGGATGCTGGAGCTGCTGCGCAATACCTCACATCAGGTGTTCACCGGTGTCGCGCTGCTCAGCTGGCCATCAACAAGCGAGCATGATAGTACCTCTCCCAGCGAGATCGTCCTTTATGACCTCTCCACCGTGCACTTCGGTGACTATACGTTGGCCGACATCGAGGACTTCCTGCTGCGCGACCCACCTTATGACAAGGCCGGCTCCTACGCCGCTCAGGGGATGTGGGCGGCTCACATCACCCGCATCGATGGCGACCGCGAAAACGTCATCGGCTTGCCCTGGCAGGCGATAGCCAGCTATCTGTGCTAAACTGGGCAAATCTGTTTCAGGGCGAGGTGGAAATCCTCACCGGCGGTGATTGGCAACCTGGCATCGACGCGCTCCGCAATCGTGCGCACGCCTACTGACTTCCAGGCCGCAGCCATCAGTCCGCGAGCCGCTGCGCCAGCAGCCGGCAGAACCGGTGCGATTCCGGTACCGACGGTCATGGGAGCGTGGGTTTGGCTCCCTCAGAGTCCGGATGGAAGACGCAGAGGATAGCCGGTGTCGATAATCGAATTCGACCATGTACGTTTTGCCTATGGTGACAGCCTGGCGCTCGATGATGCCACATGCACGGTGCAACCAGGCGAGTTCGTGGCGGTCATCGGCGCCAACGGCTCGGGCAAATCCACCCTGGCCCGGCAGATCAACGCCCTGTTGCTGCCCCAGGGCGGGCGGGTGCTGACCGCCGGGATGGACACCAGCGACGCCCGTCTGACCTTCCAGATCCGTTCCCAGGCCGGCATGGTCTTCCAAAACCCCGACAACCAGATGGTCACCAGCATCGTTGCCGACGACGTGGCTTTCGGTCCGGAGAACCTCGCCGTGCCTCAGCCGGAGTTGGGCCAGCGGGTGGACGAGGCGCTGGATGCGGTCAAGCTGGCCGAGTTCGCCACGCGCAACCCGGCGCATCTCTCCGGTGGCCAGAAACAGCGGGTCTGCATCGCCGGGGTGCTGGCCATGCGGCCCAACATCCTGATTCTGGATGAGCCGGGCGCGATGCTGGACGCCCGCGGGCGGCGTGGCATCCGGCGCATCGTGCGGGAGCTGAACCGCGCCGGCATGACCATCGTGCTGATCACCCACTTCATGGAAGACGCCGTGCTGGCCGACCGGGTGCTGGTGGCCGAAGCCGGGCGCATCGTCCTGGACGGCCCGCCGGTCGAGGTTTTCTCCCGCAAGCAACTGCTGCGGGATTGCCGCCTGGATGTGCCGTTCTCCCTGCTGTTGGCGGAGAAGCTGCGTCAACGCGCGGTGGCGGTAAGCGAAATCGTCCGCCCGGAGGAGTTGAAGGGCGAGCTGCTGGCGCTGGCAGCGGCAGGTGCAACTGCAGGCGCGGGTACGGGTGCGGGTACGGGTGCAGGTGCATGTGCAGGCGCGGGTGCATGTGCAGGCGCGAGTGCAGATGCAGCTGATATGACAGCTTCCAACCATCCCAGCATCATAACTTCATACTCCACCCTCACTCCCCTGCTCACATTGGAGCACGTCTCCTACACCTACGCCTCGCATGAAGGCAAGGTCCTAGCGCTCAACGACCTGTCGCTGTCTCTGGCGCCCGGCAGCTTCCTGGGCGTCATCGGGCATACCGGCTCCGGCAAGTCGACGCTGTTGCAGCTGATGGCCGGGCTGCTCGCCCCCAGCAGTGGGCGGGTGCTGCTCGGCAACGACGATCTGGCGGATAAGCGCGTGCGGGCCAAGCTGCACACCCGCATCGGCATGGCTTTCCAATACCCGGAGGCGCAGCTGTTCGAGCGCACGGTGGCCGCCGATGTGGCCTTTGGCCCGCGCAACGCCGGCCTGCCTGCGGAGGAGGTGGACCAACGGGTGCGCGACGCCATGCGGCTGCTGCATCTGGACTATGACCGCTATGCCAATAAGTCCCCGCTCCAGCTTTCTGGCGGCGAGAAGCGCCGGGTGGCGCTGGCCGGGGTGTTGGCCAGCCAACCCGAGCTGCTGATCCTTGACGAACCGACAGCCGGCCTGGACCCCATCGGCCGCAGCGAGCTGCTGGAAATCATCGGGAGATTGAAGGCTGCCGGGCAGACCGTCGTCATGGTCGCCCACAGCATGGACGAGATTGCCACGCTGGCCAGCGAGATACTGGTGCTCAAAGACGGCCGTCAGGTACTGCACGGCACCCCACAGGCGGTCTTTTCGCACTCCGCGCAGCTGCGGGAGATGAACCTGGGACTGCCGCAGCCGGAGGCCTTCGCCGCCGATTTGCGAGCCGGCGGGCTGCCGCTGCCGCCCGCCCTGTTGACGCTCGATGCGCTGGCTGATGCGCTGGCCGATGCGCTGGCTGCTGCGCAGCCTGATGCGCTGGCTGATGCTCTGGCTGCCTCGCAGTCTGATGCGCCGGTTGAAGCGCAGCCTGATGCGCTGGCTGATGCTCTGGCTGCCTCGCAGTCTGATGCGCCGGTTGAAGCGC
>JAISUQ010000009.1 GCA_031272005.1 Coriobacteriales bacterium
AAGGAGCAGGTCTTTGGCGAGAAGCTGGCTTCGCTGCTCAAATGGGGCGTGGCGTCTACCAGGTTTAAGGACATCCACGACTTGTACTACCTCGGGCACCGGCCGGACTTCGACAGGCAGCGTTTGGAGGAATACCTGGGCAAATGGGTTTATGGCAGCTCTGCTACCTGGCTGCCCATGACAGATGGCTCCGGTATCGGTGAGGCTCTGGTTGCAATCCTTAACGATGGCATCTACCGGCGTGGGTTTGCTTCGTCTAAGGATAAGTGGCTCGATGTTGATGACGACGAGGCAATAGGCTGGCTGATTGGCTACTTTTCGTGACTAGGCTGCCAAATGACAGTGATGGGCAGGGAAGTGGTGGTCGCTATAACCGGCGGCAGGCTGGACTTCGGCCCCTGGGAGCAGATATTCTACGGCGAGTTCGACGGCAGACGCGACAAACGGGTGCTGGTCAAGATTATCGGGGAGTGAGGGGTGTTAAACCAGCTTTCGTGCTGGAATGGCACGCGCAGGAAGGGCAGTCGTTGTTGCCGGGCTCCCGATGTAGTAGTCTTGATAAGCTAGTAATAGCAGTGTCAGATACAGGGATGGATTGAACAACATGAGAAACATTACCGCCGTCGAGGTGTCGCCGCAGGACACCGCTGCTATTGAGCGCCTGGCGCAGTTGGCCGGCCAAATCTGGCATCAGCATTTCCCGCAGATCATCGGCGAGGCGCAGACCAGCTACATGGTTGGGCTGTTTCAGTCCTTTGAGGCTATCCGGGCCCAGCTTGCCAGCGGCTATCGCTACTTCTTCCTTATGGAGAAACCTGAAGATGGTTCTCAGCCAGCGACTATAACGCCCGGCGCAACGAATAATGCTGCCGATCCTGCAGGTGACACGGATGCCGGCCTGCCGTCACCAGCAACCGGCGAGCTGGCCATTACCCAGGACGAATGTCGCTTAAGTGCAGCGTCGGATATAAGCCGGCTGCCGCTGCTGGGCTACTTCGGCATCCAGCTGCGCACGGACACAGACGAGCTGCACTTGAGCAAACTCTATGTGAGCCTTGAGTCGCGCGGCACAGGTGCCGGCAGCTTTGCCATCCAGACCTGCCGAGAACTGGCGCGCGCTGCCGGGCTTTCCCGTGTCACTTTGACCTGCAACAAGTACAACACCAACACCCTGGCTTTCTATAAACAGCGCGGTTTTACAATCACCGATGACGTAGTCACCGACATCGGCAACGGCTACGTGATGGATGACTATATAATGGAGCTGGCAGTCTGACTGCTGATGAGCGCAGCTTGACGGGCCAGAGCACAGCGGGGATTTCCTGTCTGTGCCGATGGAAAAAGCGACACAGCCAAACCGAAGGGATAGATGTTCCCGGCTTGAGAGGAGTACGGTGCAGATGAGTAAGCTGGATGAGCTGCTGTGTGAACTGCTGCAGGAGGCTGGCGCCGTGCTGGTGGGCTTTGGCGATCTGCACGAAGTCCCGTCCGAGGACCGTCTTGGGCTGCCGTTTGGCGTCAGCGTCGCAATAGCTTACGAGCCAGATACCATACTTGGTATCGCCGATGGCCCAACCCAGCGCTATTGGCAACAGTACAGCGAGCTCAATGAGCGGCTGGATGCCATGGTTATCCAGGCTGCCGAATGGTTGCAAGACCAGGGCTATCAAGCCGTACCGCAGACCCGCGACTACGTTGGCGACTTCTCCAAGACCCTGCGCTCCAAACTGCCGCACAAGACTGTGGCCACTCGTGCCGGCCTGGGTTGGATAGGCAAATGTGCCTTGTTGATCACACCGGAGTATGGCTCAATGATCCGCCTGTCGTCTCTGCTCACCGATGCGCCGCTGGCACCAGCCGCGCCAATCAATACCAGCCGCTGCGGCAGCTGCACATCCTGCGCCGACAACTGTCCGGCCAAGGCCGTCAGCGGAGAGGTCTGGCAACTCGGGTTGCCGCGCGATGAGTTCTGGGATGCCCGAGCCTGCGACTCCTTTGCCCGCCAACTGGCCGCCGAACGCCTGGGCGCCCCCTATGCCCTCTGCGGCAAATGCATCGCAGTCTGCCCCCACACCCAGGCCCATATCAAACGCTGCAGCTAGGATGATAGGCCTGGCTGGATTCTAGCTGGTTGAATGCCAGCCGAAGTGCAACGGCTTTCTACTATTGACTATCTCGACAGGCAGGCTTTCATTGGTGTCTAATACGCGATAAGGCATGGCCGCACATGGCCGCATAATCGAATGCGCCAATGCCTGCTACCTGCTATAATTGGTCTGACAGTGTAAACAAACGACCAAAGGTACAATTAGTTATGGCCACAGATAAAGACAAGGCGCTCTACTTTGCCAACCTGATTAGTGATATCAGGACGCGCTTTGGGCTGAGCAATCAAGAGTTGATGCCACTGGTTGCCAACGGCTCTCTGGTCGAGTATGTTCTTGACGGCTACGAATACTACCATATGTATCCCGATGATCTGGCCGTTGAGGATGTGGTCAGACATTTTCAACTGATAAAGATTCAATAAGACTGTGTATTACGCTATTCTGGATAATCCACTTTACCATGGGTCGTATTGCTCGGTGCAGAAACCTGATGTGTCACTAGGCCAGGCTAACAAGGATTTTGGGCAGGGATTCTATACCACTACGTCACGCAGGCAAGCTGAGGATTGGGCGCGCGTTTCGACTTTCATCCGAAACAGGGAGTTCAAGGCCAAAAGGTATATCCCTACAGTTAGCATCTACAAACCATTGGGAAACAGTCACGGCCTGAATGTCCACCAGTTTTCTGACAGTCCCACAGTGGAATGGTTGGATTTCATCATAGCAAACCGCTATCCAGATGCTTATTATCCGTTCACTACACCATTGAAGAATACTGCAGACAAGCTTGACGTCATTATTGGCCCTATCGCCAACAATAACATCAATCAAATTATCCGCTCTTATCTATCATTGGTTGAAGATGGCATTAACGATATAGAACGCTTTCATGCACAGCGGAATGTCACGATGCTGGACTTGCGCGACAGCAAACTTGTGAACCAGGTGTTCTTCCGTACCGGTAAAGCGGTTGACATGCTGCAGTTTGAGGGAAGTGTACATTGTGGATGAAAACGAGCGCCTGAAAAACGAGCGCCGCACTTTTCTGGAAGAAACCAACAACGAGTTGTTTGCCAGGCATGTTGTCAGATTAGCGCACGACAGTGGCATGAGCTTGGAGCAGTCTATCCAGGCAGCATTCCAAACTGAGCTCTGGCAGAACATATTGAATCTTGTTGACCCATACTGGTATCTGGACAGCGAGACGATCTACCGCCTGACCGTTGATGAGCTACAGGATTTGGGTATTGTCGCAGTTCCAATTCCGAGCACCAACCCTGCTGAGGTTTAGGCATTTTTTCGGAGAAAAGCCGACCTGCGTTGGGGCTAGTTGGGGCGACGACGCAGCAGCTTGAGGTTAGGTGACAGGGGCTGTCCATTGGGCTTTCTTTTGGGTGGCGTAGTCGTCGTTCTCGATGAAGGCGATGAACTCGACCAGGCTGCGATCCCAGAAGTACCATTCGTGGGCGCCTTCCCATTCCAGATAGCGGTAGTCGATGGGCAACCCCTTGGCATGTGCGGCCAGGCGCCGGTTCTGTGCCAGAATGTCGTATGGTTCGATGTCCTGGAGTCCGCAGGTGGCCAGAACCCGTGGTTGCTTGGCTGTTGGCAAGGCTGCCGCCTGTTCCAACAGCCAGAAGGTGTCGGCTTGCGGCAACACCTCCCGTTTGGGTCCTAAGACCGGAACCAGAAAATCATTCGGCTGATTTAGCGCAGCTGCAGCCTCGGCCAATGCAGCGATGTCTACCGCTCCGGAAAACGAGCCGATGCAACGATAGCGATCCGGGTTGGCCAGCCCGATTCGCAGGGCGCCATAGCCACCCATGGAATTGCCGGCAATGTGATTGATAGCTGCGTCGGAGGGAATCCTGAAAATCCGGTTCAGCTGTTCGGGCAGGTATTTGGTGAGGATGGAGAAAAACGGCGCGCCATAGTACATATCATTGTAGAAGGAGTTCTGGGCCTCCGGGATGACCAGGATGTAGCCCTTATCCGAGGCATAGCGATAGGCGGCGGTCAGGTGGGGCCACTCCAGGCTGCTGTTGGACAATCCATGCAGCAGTGTAATCACTCCGCGAACGTTGTCCCCAACTTCCGGCAAATCCGTTGGAAAGAACAACTCGACCCGGATAGCCCGTTCAGCCTGTTGGATATAGACCTTTGCTGTGGCGTACGCCATGGTTTTCTCCCTTCATCGGTTCTAATGGCGTTCATACTTGCGTTCAGGCCAGATGACAGCGTATCAGATGGGCTGGCTCTTTGGGTTTGGCCACATTGCGCAGCTCTGGTGCCTGTTCCGTGCAGAGCCGGATGCAGCGAGAGCAACGCGAGGCCCAGGCGCAGCCCACTTTAGCATAAGGCGCGGTGCACGATTCGGCCTCTGGCGGCAGTTCGCCGTCTACCCGATTGTGGATGCTGGGAGTCGCTGCCAGCAGATTCAGGGTATAAGGGTGCAATGGATGATCATACAGCCCTGCAGCAGTGCTTTGCTCGATAATGCGGCCGTCGAGCATCACCGCAATGCGGTCGCAGAGATAATAGACCACATCCAGATTATGGGAGATGAACAGCATCGACAACCCCAATTCACTGTGCAATGACCCAAAGAGATTGAGAATCTGCGCCGCTACGCTGACATCCAGGGCGCTGGTGGCTTCATCGGCAATAATCAGCCGCGGGGAGAGAACCAGCGCGCACCCGATGCAGACCCGCTGTTTCTGACCGCCGGAGAGCTCAGTGACACGGCGATGCCGCAGGTTGGTATCCAGGCCAATGAGCTCCAGCACCTCCAGGACGCGCTTCTCGCGTTGCAGGCGCGGCCAACCATGGATGCGCAGAGGCTCTTCCAAAAGCCAACCGACTTTCTTGGCGGGGTTCAGGGCGCTGGCAGGGTTTTGGAAGACCGCCTGGATCTTGCTGGCCCGCTGCAGTCGCTGACGTACATCGAAGCACTGCCCGTCGAGCAGGATTTGCCCTTGGACGTTAATCAGGCCGAGCATGGCTCGCCCCAACGTCGTCTTGCCGCAGCCACTTTCGCCAACCAGGCCAAACATTTCGCCCTCGGCTATGCTCAGATTCACGCTATCCAGCACTTTGCGCTGTGCCTTGGCGCCAAACAGCCACTTAGCAGGCAGGTCATAGCTGTTGGAGACGTCGATGGCCTGTAACACGGGGATATCGTCGCCAAAATACGCCTGCTCCTTGTCAGATGCGCACATATTCCATCTCGCTTTCTGGATCGGCTAAGAAGCAGTCAACACTGTGGAACTCGCTTAAAGCCAATTGCTGGGGGGTTTCGCTGAAGCAGCGACCCTGGGCGACCGGGCAGCGGGGGGCAAAGGCGCAGCCGACCTTCTCCGCATCCAGGGTGGGAACCTTGCCAGGGATGTTTGCCAGTGGTTGGCCCTTGGATTTACGGTTGGGTATCGAGCCAATCAAGCCCTTGGTGTATTCGTGTACCGGATGCCAGAAGACATTGCCAACAGTGCCGCGCTCCACCAGCCTGCCAGCATACATCACCAGTACCTGGTCGCAAAGCTGGTTGATGACGCCGAGGTCGTGGGAGATGAAGAGAATGGTAGTGCCCAAGGTCTGGTTGATGTGGCGCAACAGCCGCAGAATCTGAGCCTGGGTGGTGACATCCAGGGCGGTTGTAGGCTCGTCGGCAATCAGCAGTTTGGGCTGGCAGATGACAGCCATGGCAATCATCACCCGTTGCAGCATGCCACCGGAGAGCTGGTGCGGATAAGCCCTGAGCAGATCCTCCGGCATCGGCAGTCCAACCTGGCCCATGGCTTCAACGGCCCGCTCTCGTGCCAGACGTCTGTCTGTCATGCCATGCAACAGCAGCGCTTCGACTATCTGGTTGCCGATGCGCAACAGGGGGTTGAACGAGGTCATCGGTTCCTGGAAGATTATCGAGAGCTCGCTGCCGCGCAGGGCATTGAACTCGCGCTCGGGCAGCCTGTCCAGGCGTTCATTGTTGAAGATGATTGCCCCTTCCAGAATCTGGATACCGGCTGGCAACAATCCCAGCAAAGACAGGGCGGTAAGGCTTTTGCCACAGCCGCTTTCGCCCACGATACCTAAGACCTCACCGGGCTGGATGGCGAAGCTGACATCGTCGACAGCGCGGATTTCTCCAGCAGGCAGGCGGATGCCAATCGAAAGGTTTTCTACCCTGAGTATCGGTGCTATGGCTGTAGTCATGTCTGGCCCGGCCTCCACTTCATGCGCAAGCGTTCAGCAGAAGCGCTTGCGGATTCCCTCTCCCAAAAAATGGAACCCTGATACGGTGGTGATAATTACCAGGCCAGGCGCTATAGAGCACCAGGGCGCGTTGAACAGGTAGTTCTGCGACTCGGCCAGCATCCGTCCCCAGCTGGGTGCCGGTGGTTGGATGCCGAAGCCCAGGTAGCTCATCGCGGCTTCAGCCAGTATGGCGTTGGAAAAGCCGATGACCAGGGCTGACAGCAGTACCGGCAGCAGGTTGGGCAGTATCTGACGGATGATAATCCGCACGGAACCAGCCCCCATGATCTTCGCGCTGTCAACAAAATCCAGATTGCGATATTGCAGCATGCTGCTGCGCATGATGCGGGTGTATCCGGGCACGAAGAGAATCAGTAAAGCGAGAATAATAGTATAATCGCTCGTAGGCAGGACAGCCATCATAATCAAAGCCAGCAGTATCCCCGGGAAGGCGCTCAAGGCATCCATGATGCGCATCACAACATCGCTGAGCAGGCCGCCAATATAACCGATAGTCAACCCGATGACGCTGCCAATCAGAGCCGAGCCCAGTACCGTGCTGGCAGCTACCAGCAGGGTATAACGCCCGCCAACCATAATGCGGCTGAAGACATCGCGACCAAAGGAGTCCGTGCCCAGCGGATGGCTCAATGAGGGCGCCAGGAACTGACTCTTATCAATCATCATCTCGCTGGGATAAGGTGTGTAAGCCAGGCTGAGCAGCGACAGGCCGGCGATAGTCGCCACCAATGCCATCCCAATCCGCGCATCCAGGCCCCAATGTCGCCGACCCCAAATCAGCGTTGCGCTGCCGGCTTTTTCTCCCGCTGAGCTCATTGCAGCCTGACCCGCGGATCGATGACCTTGATGCCGACATCCACCAGGGTATTGGCCAGAACTATAACCACAGCGATATACATCACCAGGGTTTGGACCATCGGAAAATCACGATAAGAGATGGAGGAGACCAGCAGGCGACCAATCCCCGGCACGCTGAAGACCGCCTCGATGATGATACTGCCGGCAAATATGTCGCCGATAATCATGCCCAGGATGGTCATGGCGGGGATGATGGCGTTCTTTAAGGCATGGACCCGCAAAACCCGGCCAGGCGTGTTGCCTTTGCTTCTGGCTGTGCGGATATAGTCGCTGGTCAGCTGCTGCATCAAGCTGTCACGCAGATACTTGCAGGCCATGCCGGCACAGGGCACGGCAATGGCCAGCGCCGGCCAGAAGAGGTAGACGATGAAGCCAGCGATGCTGGTCTCGTAGGAAATATACTTACCAGCCACAAACAGATGCAAACCCAACCCAAAGACCCAAATCAGCAGGACGCCCAAGAAGAATCCGGGTATGGAGATGAAGACAGTGGCTAACGTGGAGATGAGGCGGTCAATCCAGGAATCGGGAAACCGCGCCGCCAATAGTGCAGTCGGCAGGGCAATCAGCAGCATCAGGATGATGGCCATGGCTGCCAGCGTGGCGGTCACCGGAATATAGCTGGCGACCATTAAGTTGATCGGCAGTTTGTACTTGATGGAGGTCCCGGCATCGCCACTGAGAAACCCTGTCAGCCACTGGAGGTATTGGGCTGGCAGTGGTTGGTCCAATCCCAGTTGCGCACGCAGGGCGGCAACCTGGGCCTCGTTGGCATCCTGGCCGAGGATGACCCGCGCCGGATCGCCAGGCAGGATGGCGAAGGCCGCAAAGACCAGCAGCGACACCAGAATCAATGTCACCAGGGAAATCAGCAGTCTCTTGACGATAAAAGACAAAACGGGGCCTTTCCAGTGTTGGCACCATTGACGGGGCGGGGCGCGATGCCGATTGCTGCCGATGAGCGTTTGGGATGGTGATTGGCAGCAATCGGCACTTCAGACGATCAACTTCGAGCCTAGGAGACTTTCTTCACCAAGGAGAAGTCAATGACCCCGTAAAGCGGATACCCGACCAGCCCATCAAAGTCCTTGCTGACGGCGGAGAGGCCGGCGATGTCCTGGAGATAGACATTGGCTGCCTCATCCGAGATGATCTGTTGGGCCTGCTTGTACAGGGCAATCTTCGAGGTGTCGTCGATGGCCGCTACGGCTTCGGCGTATTTGGCGTCAAAGGCCGCACTGTTGAAGTTGTAGAAGTTATCCTCAGCAGTTGAGCGATAGCGAGCCAACTCAGCAGCGGGCGAGAGCGAAGCGCCGCCCACGCTGATTACTGTGGCTTGATAGTTGCGCCCGGCATAGACGTCTTCCAGCCAGGTTGGCCAATCAACCTGCTTGATGGTGGCATTGATGCCTACTGCAGCCAGCTGGTTGACTATCACCTGGGCAGTATCGACGTGGACAACATAGTTGGAGGGCACGGTAATCTCCAAATCGAAGCCGTCTGGATAGCCAGCCTCAGCCAGCAGCTGTTTGGCCTTCTCCACATCAGTGGGGTAAGCCTTGGTCAGGCTGGAGTCATAGTATTTACTCAGGCCAGGGATAATCGGCGTGCCCACCGGCGTGCCGTAGCCTTGGAAGGCCTTATCGATGATTTCATCGACATCGATGGCGTAGTTCAGGGCCTGGCGCACCTGGACTTTACTCAACGGCTCGTAGGAGTTGTTCAAGGCCAGTTGCTGGACGGCATTGGAGTTGCGCTCGACGATGTTGTAGGCCGACAGATCCAAGGTCGCTGCGTCGGAGGCAGCAATGCCAGTGCCATCGATGTTGCCGCTCTGCAGTGAGAGCACCGTGGCGTTGGTGTCGGCGCCGTAGACGATGGTCACCTTGTCCAGATAAGGCAGGCCTTCCTGCCAGTAATCATCATGGGCTACCAGCACCAGCTCTTGTTGCGGAGTGTAGCTCTCGAACTTGAACGGGCCGGTGCCGACGGGCTGTGTGGCCTGGTCGGTGTAATCGGCCGGAATGATGGGATTGGTCAGGGCAGTGAGGAATTCAGTGTTGGGTTCGACAAGCGTGATGGTCACCACGCCGTCATCGCTGACGTCGACTTTCTCCACCTGCTCAAAACTGGCGTAGACAGCACTGCCGTTGAGGGCCTGGTCGAAAGAATAGCGCACATCGGCGGGTGTGACCTCGGCGCCATTGTGGAACTTGACCCCCTTGCGCAGTTGCAGGACATAGACCTTGCCTTCCTCCTGAATATCAAAGCTTTCGGCCAGGGCCGGCTTCATGTCACCGTTACTGTCGGACTTGACCAGCCCTTCGAAGATGTTGAAGAGAATGCCCTTAGTATCGCCACCCACAGCCAGATAGGGATCCAGGCTGTCGATCTCGGCACTGGAACCCCAACGCAGTTCGCCTCGTGATTCCTTGGGTGATTCGTCAGCGGCATCGGTGGCGTCAGCGGATGAATTGCCATCCGAGTTGGCCTGATTGCCGCAGCCAAACAGCATCAGGCTGGTGGCCAGTAACAGACTCAGGCTCACAGCCCAGAGAATTCTTATGGCGCTGAAACGCGCAGATTTACGTATAGCTTTCATGATTGTCCCCTATCCTGGGTAATTGGATTTTCTATTGAAGGAAACACCGGCAGTTGATGCTCTGCCTGGCCTGATTCGGCCTCAGCAGGCCGCTCGGGCGCTGGTGTCTGAATATGCACATACAGGTTCCTTGTGTGCCTGTATGTGCCAGGGCATGTGCATGCAGATAATGTCGTTGCAAACAACGCAGCATGGCGCTTCAGGAGTAGGCGCGATATTCAAAGCGCGTAAGACCATCTGCCAACCACTCTTCTCTGAATCCCCGGACGAGGGGAGCCGGTAACCCTACCGGAATCCTACCGAAAACTTATAAAACTTATAAGTTTAATAGTGTAAGAATATCAGCTGAAACGCCTTTTGTCAACCTCCCCACTGTCAACTGCGGTTGGCTATCTGCCAGGCGTGCTCAGGCGCATCAGGTAGTCGGCTTTTTGGGCTATGGCTTTGGGTTTAACGCAAATTTGTGTCAAAAAACTCCGAAATTCATGTTTGACCCGATGTCCAAGCCATGCCCTTGCCCTGCAGTCCTCTACAGTCTTTGAGCATTGACCCTATCGGTTACCTTTGGTAAGCATTTGCTCAGCGTTTCTCGGAGTCGTTCTTTGGCGTATATTGGTTCTTGGACATTTATCTGCGCTGATAAGGGAGAGGGCAATGGAATTGGACGTTCACGCCGATTGGGGCCGCATCTGCGACTATGTGGATAAAGCGATGAAGGCGGGCATCTATGTCTCGTTGGCCACGGTGGATGCAGACGGCATGCCCACAGTGATGCCGATTGGCTCCCTGGTCTTAGATACCAGCGAGCCGACCGGCTTCTTTTTGGAGAAGTTCCCCAAGAGTATTGCTGCAAACGCCTCGCATAACCCCAACTTCTGCATTCTGGCTGAGGACACCAAGCTCAGCCACATCATCAAGGAGTTGCGCGGCCGAGGTGGGGGATTGCTGGGCGTGAAGCTGTTTGGTACCTTCGGCCCGCGACGGGCGGCCAGTGCCGAGGAGAAGGCGCGCATCAAGGCTCGGCTGCCGCTGGGCAAGTTCGTCAATCTGGATAAGGTGCTGTTTGCCGAGGGCGGGGAGATTCGCGAGCTGACCTTCTCCCGCGCCGAAGCCATGTCCATCAGCGTGGACGAGAAGGCGGGCACCTACCAGCTGGGGTGACAAGGTTGACAATGGGGACAGTTCTTGCCGTCCCCATTGTCAACCTCCATTGTCAACCCGAAAGCAGGGCGGGCAGCTCGGTGAAGGTGGTGGCTTCCAGTTGGGCGCCGGCGGCCAACAGGCGTTGGCGTTCGAACATGCCCCAGAGGGCGGCGACGGCCAGCATGCCGGCGGCGCGGGCGGCCTGCATGTC
The DNA here is from genome assembly GCA_031272005.1 of Coriobacteriales bacterium. Classification (GTDB taxonomy): domain Bacteria; phylum Actinomycetota; class Coriobacteriia; order Coriobacteriales; family UBA8131; genus JAISUQ01. Next base: position 11,195 of record JAISUQ010000009.1, read on the forward strand.
ATAGGGGCTGTCGCCGACGTAGGCGCAGCGTGCTGGCTCTACGCTCAGCCGGCTGGCGGCCAGTAACAGCGGGTCGGGCAGGGGCTTGTGGCGGCTGGTGTCGTCAGAGCCGATCAGCAGCTCGAAGTAGCCACCGAGGTCAAAGCAGTCCAGGCCGCGCTGGGCCAGGGCGTTGCGCTTGGAGGTCACCACGCCCAGGCGCAGGCCAGCTGCAGCCAGCTGCTCCAGGGTCTCAGCCACCCCGGCAAAACCGCGGATCAGCTCATCGTGCAGGCGGTGGTTGTGCTCGCGATAGGTGGCAGTCAGCTCATCGGCGTGCTCGGGTGAGAGTTTCTCCATCTGATCGCGCAGGGGGATGCCCACCATGTCCATCAGGACGTCATCGGGGATGACGCGATCGAGCACCGTGCGAGTGGCATGGCGAAAGGAGCGCAGTATCAGCCCTTTGGTGTCGATCAGGGTGCCGTCCAGGTCGAAGAGTATGGCGTCGAGGTCGGGGACAGGGCTGGTCACACTGCTCTGTTCTGCAGTTGCTCCCGCACCCGCTCTCACGCTCGCCTCCGCATCTGCATCCGCGTGCAAGCCGTTCTCGATGTCCCGCATTTATCCCATCCAATCGCGTATCGTTGAAGTGACTTGTTGAATTATACTGTGTTCAGGTTCTGGCGGCCCCTCTGGCCGCAGCTGCGGGAAAGGTTGAAGATGAGCGAATTTGCGGTTTTCCTGATACTGGCCGCAGTGGCGGCGGTGCTGGTGCTGGCGGTGCTGATTCTCCAGATTGTGCAGCTGGTGCAGGGCCGGGGTGCCAACACCAGCCAGGAGGTGGAGCAGCTGCAAAACCAGCTGAATGTGGCTCAGGAGCAGCTGGCTCTGGCACAGCTGAAGCTGGAAGGGCTGGGCAGTGGCCTCAACGAAGGCCTGGGGCGTCTGGACGGGCTGATCAGGGAGGAGTTCGGGCGCAACCGCGAAGAAGCCCTGCGTCAGCAGCAGGCCGCCCGCGAGGAAAGCCAGAAGCTGCAGCAGGCCAACCGCGAGGAAACCACCAAGACCCTGCTGGACACCCGCGAGGAGACCCGCAAATCCCTGGGCGAGAACCGCGAGGAGTTGGCCAAGCAGTTCAAGGAAGTCCGCGAGACCATGGAAGGTCGCCTGGCAGCCATCCAAAACGATAACGCCGTCAAGCTGGAGGAGATGCGCAAGACCGTCGACGAGAAGCTGCAGGAGACGGTGGAGAAGCGCTTCGCCGAGAGCTTCACGTTGATCAGCGATCGTCTGGAGCAGGTGCACAAAGGTCTGGGCGAGATGCAGGTACTGGCCACCGACGTCGGCGACTTGAAGAAGGTGCTGGCCAACGTCAAGACCCGCGGCAACCTCGGCGAGTACCAGCTGGCAGCCATCCTGGAGCAAGTGCTATCACCCGAGCAATATTGCATCAATGCCCAAACCAAGAAGCGCAGCCAGGAGCGGGTGGAGTTCGCCGTGCGCCTGCCCGGCCAGGGCGACGATGGCAACAGTGAGGTGCTGCTGCCGATTGACTCCAAATTCCCCATTGAGGAGTACGAACGACTGCTGGACGCCTACGAGGGTAAAAGCAGCGAGTCGCCAGAGGTGGTGCAAAAACGCCTGGTCGACCGCATCAAGGTCTTTGCCCGCACCATCCGCGACAAATATCTCAACCCGCCGATGACCACCGATTTTGCCCTGTTGTTCCTGCCCACCGAGGGGCTTTACGCCGAGGTGTTGCGGGTACCGGGCCTGCTGGACGAGATGCAGCGCAACTATGGCGTGATAGCCGTAGGCCCCACCAACCTGGTCGCCCTGCTGAACAGCCTGCAGATGGGCTTTCGCACCCTGGCCATCCAGAAGCGCTCCAGCGAAGTCTGGACGCTTCTGGGCGCCGTCAAGACAGAGTTCGGCAAGTTCGCCGGTGTATTGGAGAAGGTCAAGGCCAAGCTGGACTCAGCCGCCAAGGAGATTGACAACGTGGGCACGCGCACCCGGGCCATCAACCGCAAGCTGGATAAGGTCCAGGAGTTGCCCGGCACGGAGGCCGTTCCGTTGTTGGGCGACGGCGAGGTCGAGGCGGAGGTTGAGACGGAGGTAGGGACGGAGGTTGAAGCGGATTACGAAGTCGAGGAGTAACTGCCGGGATTGGGAGCCAGATCCCGGAAGCGGGTATGGTTGGAGTCAAAGGCCACGTCGATGTCGCGGGTGGCGCCATTGCGGTTCTTGCCGACAATCAGGCGGGCCGTGCCCAGTTCCGGCCTGCCTTTAGACAACGCCTCCTCCTCAGACATCGAGCGGTCGATGAAGATGACCACATCCGCATCCTGCTCAATTGAGCCAGATTCGCGCAGGTCGGAGAGCTGCGGGCGCTTGTCCTTGCGCGACTCCACCATCCGCGACAGCTGGCTGAGCGCCAAAACCGGCACCTTCAGCTCCTTGGCCAGGATCTTCAGGCCGCGGGAGAATTCCGCCACTTCCAGATGGCGGTCGCGGGTTGGGCCGTGGGATTCCATCAGCTGCAGGTAGTCCACGACAATCAGGCCTTCGTTCTCCTGGACGTCGCGCAATTGCCGCCGGGCTTTGGCCCTGAGCTCAATCAGCGTCAGGCCGGGGGAGTCGTCGATGGCGAAGTTCAGTTCCATCAAATCGTTGCAGACCTCGTTGATGTTCTTCCAGTCGGAGTCCGAGAGGTTGCCGGAGCGCATTTTGTAAGAGTCCACAGAGGCCTCTGCGCTGATGATGCGCTGCGTCAGCTGCACGGAAGGCATTTCCAAAGAGAAGAAGGCCACGCTGTTGCCCTTACGGGCGGCGTGAACGGCGATATTGAGGGCCAGAGCTGATTTGCCGATGCCGGGGCGGGCAGCCAGAACAATCAGGTCGCCGCCGCGTAGGCCAAAGAGCAGCCGGTCCAGGTCGTGAAATCCGGTGGGGACGCCGACGATCTGATTCTTGCGTTCGCCCATCAACTCCAGCAGGTTGCTGGATTCCATCACCAACTCCTTGATGTCCTTGAAGTTGGCGTCGACCTTCTTATTTGTTACTTCGAATAGCGCTTTTTCGGCCTCCTCGATGACGCCTTCCAGATCGTCGCGCTGACTGTAACCCAGGGAGGTAATGGTGTCCGAGACCCGAATCAGCTCCCGCATCAGAGCGTGGCGTTTGACAATCTCGGCGTGATTCTCCCAATTGCTGATGGCAAAGGCGTTGTCGGCCAGCTGGGCCAGATAGACCTTGCCGCCAACGCGCTCCAGGTCGCCTTTGGCTTGGAGATGGTCGGCCAGAGTCAGCAGGTCAACAGGGGCGTTGCGTTGCGCAAGCTCCTGGATTGCGGTATAGATGGTCTGGTGCCGGGGCCTGAAGAAGTGCTCCGCGTTGACGCTGGCCAGGGCATCCAGGACGCTGTTCTTGTCCAGGATCATGGCAGCGAGCACAGCAGTCTCGGCATCAATGCTGTGCGGCGGCTCTGGTCTTCTGTAGGTTTCTTCAGTCATAGGTGGATAATCATAGCACAGCTGCCCGCTGCGATGGCGGCGCCTGCGCGTCGATTTTCAACCTGATTTTCAAGCGGAGTTACCTGTGGGTTATCAAGCGGGTGCAAGCGTTTCTCCGGATTTCTCCGTTCCAGAAAAGTTCGAGAATCATCCGACTGAAATCCGACTGAAATCCGACTGGAATCCGACTGACGTGGGGTTTAAAGGACAGATTGGCCTGTCATACTATGGACAACTGGCACACGGTTTTCTCCATGTCGGTTGGCGCAGGTTTGCAACGTCGGCGTTGAAGTGTTAGACTACCCAAGCACATTTCCTGCTTGGGTCGAGCCTTCATGACCTGAGCCGCTTAAGTCCAGAGGAGGTGAAAGATGAAGGCTTATGAACTGTTGTTCTTTGTCAGCCCCACCCTTGAAGAAGAGGCCCGCGAGGCTACCCTGAAGCGTGTTGAGACCACGATTACCGCTCAGGATGGCGTGGTGGACAATGTCGAGGAATGGGGCAAACGCAAGCTTGCCTTTGAGGTGGACAAGCTCAGCGAGGGCGACTACATCCTGGTCGACTTCCACACTGATCCAACCACAATCGCTGAGATCGACCGTGTGCTGCGCATCACCGATGCTGTCAAGCGCTACATGATTGTAGCCCGCAAGGATCGCGACCTCGCTGCAGCATCGGCCTGACCGACAGCCCCATGGGGGCACCACGACCAACAGAGGTGAGAGAGCAATGAGCATCAACAGAGTAGTGATCAGTGGTAACCTGACGCGTGACCCCGAGTTGCGCCAGACCAGCACCGGCATGCCCGTATTGGGCATCGGTGTGGCCGTCAACGATCGCCGCAAGAACGCCAGCACCGGTGAGTGGGAGGATTTCCCCAACTTCATCGACTGCACGATGTTCGGCACGCGGGCGGAGAGCGTTTCGCGCTTTTTGTCCAAAGGCGCCAAAGTGGCCATCGAAGGGAAACTGCGCTGGTCGCAGTGGGAGCGCGACGGCCAGAAGCGGAGCAAGATTGAGGTCATCATCGACGAGATCGAGTTTCTCCCCACATCCCGCGATGGCAATGCCGGAGGTGGTGGCGGTGGTGGCGCTGGCAGTTACAATGCTGCGCCGACGCCGGCAGTCACGGCCGGAGCGGAAGCCGAAATACCGGCTGCTCCGGACATATCAATCTATGAGGACGGGGACATCCCGTTTTAGGACGCCGTTGGGAGTGCTGTTGGCATCCCGGTGGCCGGAGCCCGCATGATGCGGACGCCGCCTGAAAAGTAAGGAGGCACGAAAAGTGGCAGAATTCGTTCGCCAACAACGGAAGAAATATTGTCAGTTCTGCAAGGACAATGTCAGTTTTATCGATTACAAGGACGCTGTGCTGATTCGCAAGTTCATGACCGATCGCGGCAAAATCAAGCCCCGGCGCGTCACCGGTACCTGCACTCAGCATCAGCATGAGCTGGCCAGTGCTGTCAAGCGGGCCCGCGAGATGGCTCTGGTTCCGTATGCGGTTCCTGTGGTGAGTAACCGCATCGACCGCAAGAGCCGCGGATAACGAGGTGTGCAGATGAAAGTAATACTATTAGAGGAACTAAAAGGTCGCGGAGGCGAGGGTGACGTCGTTGAGGTTGCCACCGGCTATGCCGTGAACTTCCTGTTTCCCAAAAAGATTGCCATCTCGGCAACGCC
>JAISUQ010000042.1 GCA_031272005.1 Coriobacteriales bacterium
AAGTGCTGCCTTGAAGAAGGAAAGCTATTACGCCGGGCGGGTGCTCTGGGGGCAGGCATATACACCTCTTCTTCTTCAAGGCAGCACTTCAACAACCAGGTGCCTGGCCACAATCCGCAAGTCCCATATTTTGCAGATTCATCGGCCCGGGCACCGCGTTTGGGCATCCCGCTCAGGCGTCTTTGCGATAGACCAGCACACCCAGAGTCCCCGGGCCGCAATGGTTGGAGACTGTGCAACCGGCGCTGGTCTCCAGCACTTCCTCAAATGGTTGCAACTGCTTGACCAGCTCAATCATCTCCGCCACAAAATCCGGCTCGTCAAAGTAGGTATGCGTGACAAAAGCCCGACGCAGATCCAGGTCCTCGCGCCCCTCCAGTCGATCGTGCAGATACTGGCGCACGACTTTCGCACCGGCGCCGTGATACTTGCGACCGACCTCGATTCTGCCATCCTTTAACTCCAGGCAGGGCTTGATGCTCAACAGATTGGCACTCAAGGCTGTAAGCCCCGAACAACGCCCGCCTTTGTGCAGGTACTCCAAGGTGTTGATGACAAAACTGGTGTCGGAGAGGTGCTTTTTGGCTTCGCAGCGTTGGGCCACCTCAGTAACACCCAACCCCTGCTTGATCAGGTCGATGGCATACAGCACCAACCATCCTCCACCCGTAGAGAGGCTGCGGGTGTCAACGACATGGATATTCTCCAAACCTTCGGCTGCTTTGAGAGCGTTCTCGTAGCAGGAAGACAGTTCGCTGGAGATGGTGAAGTGGACGATGCCCTCAGCGCCGGCAGCGATGTCTGCCTGGTAGGCGGCGCGGTACTCCTCCACATTGACCGCTGCCGTGTGGCTGATACCCTGGCCAGAAGCCACGTACTGGAAGATGTCCTGCGGAGAGACCTCATCGCCGTCCTTGTATTCCGCCTCGCCCATGACGATGGTCAAAGGCATCCGGCGGATGTCATGCATTGCCAGCAGCTCCGGCGACAGGTCGCAGGTGCTGTCGGCTATCACCTTGATTCGCATGTCGCGCAATCCCTCCCAAACTGGTTCGCCACATTGTTTTTTCGCAGCCCTATGATTATAACGCTTCTGTGTGTCAGGTTTTACCAACTGGCGGGTAACTTGGCGGGTAACTGGCGTGCCGTTGACAACTGCTGATCTGCTAGATCTGCTGGCGCCGACCTGCGGCCGGGTGGCGCGTCGACGTTAAAGGCGCATCAACGGCGCATCAACGGCGCATCCGTGGCGCATCCATGGCGCAACAATCCCAGGCCAATCAGGCACCCAACTCTTTGCAGACTGCAAGATAACTGGTCACGTAGTAGACGGCGGCAACAATCAGGGCCAGGCCCAGGCCGCTGTAGAAGCTGGCGATGAGGTTGCCGGGCACCATCTGTGAGAGCCGTATCGACGCACCGAGGAAGACCATCAGCGCCAGAATCACATAGGATTTGGCATCAAAGAAATTGAACAGCCCGCTGAGTTCATCGGTATAGCTGTTGATGCGCTGCACATGCCTGCGGGCAATGTTCATGAAAACAGCCAGAAAGACCACAAAGGTAACCGCAGCGCCAGCGGCCATGCCCGCCGACCAGGGTGCCGTACCCGAAGTGACGCCGGCATAGATGACGCTGGCCCCAGCCGCCAGCCAGACGAACGCTGCGACCAGCAGCAGTATCTTGGTCGGAACCTGCAGCATCTTCAACGCCTGCCTTTCATCCAAAGATCAGCGGAATCATCTCTTTGCTGGCAAAGCTGGCCAGCAGCATGAAGCCGCCCATGACCATCAGCGCTATACCGCTGCGCTGACCCGCTGACAGGCGCACCGCCCGGGCGCCATTGAAGCGAAAGAAGCCCACGATGACCAGCACTGCCGCCGATATGGTGGTCAGCGCCGCCACAAAGGGATGATAGTAGTGCATCGGGTTGTTGGCATAACCAATCAACCGCCCGACGAACTCCAACAGCACGCCAGCCATAATCAATAGCGTCCAGCGTGTGGCAAAAGCGCTGCCGGAGGTGGTTTTTCCCTCGCCCATGACACTCCCTTGAAGAACAGCAATCAGACATCCAAATTGAATAGTATAGCCGAAAATGCTACCGCCGGATAGCATTTTAATTGCCCGTGTGGCTGATTGTGGTTGGGGTTGATTGCAGGCTGCTGGCTGCGGCCGCGGCGGCGGCCGGCGCAGCGGCTGCCAGCAGCAGGTGCAGTTTCTGTTGCAACTCAGGACTTCACCCGCACTGAAGCCTGCATCAGGTATTGATCAGGGTCCTGGACGCTGACTTCGTCTTGCAGATAGATGTGATACAGCGGGCCGGTCAACGTCAGGTGCTGCTGCTCGGCGAAGTCCAGCAGTCGGTCGGCCAAATCGCCGATCTGCCCATAATAGCCGCGGGCATAACCCATCAGATAGCGGCCAGCCGGGCGCGCATCTCCGCCAGCCGGGTCGATGGAGAAGAAGCGGGAGGGCTGGGACGGCCGCGCAGCAAACAACTCGATGTCGTCAAACAGCCCGCCCACCGGGTAGCTCAGGGATATGCCCGGAGTTTGCTGTAAGAACTGGACAAAAGCCCGATAGAACAGCTGCCCGTCCGCGTCGTAGTGGTTTCTCTCCCCCATGACTACTGGCGTGGCCGGCAGCTTTTCTACAGTTATCTGGCTTTCGTCAGCCAGAATACCGTTGACGATGAGGTTGGCAAAGGTGTTCAGGACGGTGCGATTGGCGCTGAGGCGGGCGATCTCGTGATCCAGCTCCAGGACCTGGTTGTACAGCAGTTGGGTCATACTCTCCGGCGCCCGCGCCTTGGTCAAACGCCCAATCTCCTTCAGCGGTACACCACAATCCACCAAGACCCGGATGAACTTGACGGTGACTATCTGCATCGGCGCATAGTAGCGATAACCGCTGGGCGCATGATAGGCTGCCTTGAACAGACCGATGTTGTCGTAGTAACGCAACGTGGAGACCGGAATCCTGACAATCTGCGAGAAACGCCGCAGCGGGATATAACCACTGATCTCCTCATCCGATCCCTGATCCGGGAATACGTGCTCGTCTGCGTCCATTTTCTGCCCCTTGCTCTTCGATTGCTTGAAACTCTAAAGTACAATCAACGTCATTATATCACTAATAATGCCTACGCATGGCTGTAAACCCATTATATGCTGGGTTTTTTGTCAGAATTTGTTTATCAACAGCAGCATTTATCAGCTATTGACTTTAAAGTAACTTTACCCCTTATTATGTATATGCTAAGAGAACTTGGGGGCGTAACAACTATGCGAAACGTTCGCAAACAGAGAAAGCTGATGAACGTTTCGGCAGTGCTGGTGGCCATCTGCCTGATTGGCAGTCTGGCGATTCCCATCGCAGCCGGAGCGAACACCGCAAACCATACTGAACAACAGGTCGTGTCCTTTGAGCGGCACAATCCGGCCTATTCTGCCGTGGTGCCCCAGGGTACCAGCCCGGACGAGCTGGGCCTGCCGGCAACTGTGCGCGTAGTCCTGCCGCTGGCCGAAGGGCAGGTCGACGAGCAATTCTGCCAGTCGCAGCCCCAGGCTGATATGTCTGATGGCTATGCTCAATTCGACTACTTCCACTACGGCTATGTGGCGCCTGCAGACGCCGAGGAGTTGTATGCCACCGGCCAGCGGGTCGTCTACACCATCTATTACGCTGACCCTGATGGCGATGTGGTCGAGCGCGCCTGGCGGCTGTACGGCAGCATCGCTGGCGGCCAGGACAGCTGGTATGCCTGCGACGCCGACGGCGTGCTCATCGGGCGGGTGCTGGATGCCGCGGTGACCTGGCGCGATAACGGCTACGATGGCACAACGCCCGGGCTGTATAGCTTCACCGCGACCATGGATGACTATGGCAGTGATGGGCTGGCGCAACCAACAGCGCAAATCCGGGTGGAAGACAGTCAGGCCGTTGCCGCAGCGCTGCAGGCAGACGATGGCTGCGGAGAAGAGCACGCTGCCGGGCACACGCACGCGGATACAGCCGACAACGCTGGCGACGCTGGCGACGAGGACGGCGAGAATGTTGAAAGCGGCGAGGACGGCGAGAACGGCGAGAGCTTCTCCCCCGCTTCCTCAGAAAGCGCAGAGTCGGATGCCCCGGCAGCCGTCGCGGCAGCTGAAGACTGCCACTGCGGTCTGGACGGCGGGCCGATCGACGCCGATAACTTCCCCTGGGCCCACCAGGAGGACTGCCCGTACTTCGCGCCCGTGGAATGCCTGTGCCAGGACGCTGAGAGCGGCGAATACACCCATGTCCACGACGCCACCAACAAGGATTGCCCACTGTATGGCAAAGATACCGTACAGATAGTCAAATCCGACGGCAGCCCCAGTGTGGTGGCCAACGCGGACGTTGATTTCTTCTGTCAGCACGGCGCAATCATCGCTGGCGCGGTACAAAAGGGACAGACAGCGCTCAGCGCCGGCCGTCTCCTGCGCTCCATAAACGGTGGCGGCACCAATGACAGCGCGGGTGACACCATGATGGCTTTGCACACGCCAACATCCGGCAATGCCGAGATCTGCATCAACGAGGGCGGCCCGGACGACGACTTCCCCGACATCATCCACGTTCCCGGCATCTGGGTCGACTACATCAACACCATGTGGATGAACACCGGTTATACCAGCTTCGCCTGGCAGACCGACGCCCAGGTCGGCGCCTACAACAACTGGAAGTGGAGCGGTGCTGTTGCCTCGCAGACCACCGGCACGGTGCAGACCAACGCTCTGCGCCAGCCAGCCGTGCAGAACAAGATCTGGACAGTCTACTCCGGCGAGCAGCTGCGTTATGCCCTGACCAAATTCACCAACGGTCAGTACATCCAACTGGCAGCGCCAATTAACCTCAATGGCAACCAATACAACTGGGAGACCATCGATTGCAAGGGCAAGGGTTTGCGGATGAATGGCGGCAAGATATGCAATCTCGGCATCACTTCCACAGGCCAGGCCTCAGACCGCCTGGGCCTGTTTGCCAAGAACTATTACTCCCTGGAGCTCAAAGAGCTCAACTTCGAGAACGCCAAGATCGTCGATTACCACTATGACGTCGCTGCCGATACCGGCAAAGTCTCAGTCAGCCGCTACACCGGCATCCTCTATCATGGTGGCTGGGATTACGGCAGCCGCGCCATCACCAATGTCGAAATCAAAGACTCGCTGTTCTACGGCTTTGACCTGGTCAGCCCGCTGGGTGGCGTGGGCACTGGCACTGCGCTGAACAACTGCTTTGCCACAGGTAACTACATCTACGGCCGCAACCACATGGGCGGCCTGTGCACCGACATCAACCGCGGTACAGACTCCAGTGCACACACGACCCACGGTGGCGCTGATTATTGTGCGGCCTGGAATAACCTGCTCTGCGGCACCGGCGGCCACTCCTCTGGATTCATCCCCTGCTACTCTTCCGAGACCGACCATATCCGCAACTGCTTCACCTCGGTGGAGCTGTATGGCTCGCGCTTCGTCGGTGGCTTCACCACCATCATCGGCGGCGAGATCAGCAACTGCTTTGCAACCGGCAAGATTGAGGGTTATTCCGAGATTGGCGGCTTTTTGGCCACCACCGGGCAGTTTCAGCAGAACATCTCCAACTGCTATAGCACGGCACTGGTGGGGCTGCGTTCGCCAGCTCAACGCCAGGGCGGCTTCGTGGCCCCGTATACCAACTCCAAGATGCTTTCAGACTCCCTGCATATCGGCAACTGCTATGCCGCCGGCGAAGTCGGCAACTTCGACACCGACTTGGATGACCCGCAAGACGTCGGTGGTTTCATCAGTGTCAGTGACACCTCGATCATGAAGTGTCTGGATGCTGCTGCCCTCAATCACTGTTACTATGACAAGCAGACCACGGCGATGCGGGAGTGGACCGCCGGCGATGCCCGGAGTCTGGCTGGGATAACAGGCGTACTGACCTCCAGCTGCGACAAAGCGGGTGTTGGCCTGGCCAGCGGTGGTTATGGTGGCAGCAACGATGCCGGTTTTTCGGGCTTTACCGACAACAGCCAGTGGGTCTACACTGCCCAACACTACCCGCAGCTGGCTGTGTTCGCCAATGCCTCTGCCGCTGATTGGGGCAGCGACGCCCGCGTTGCCAGTGTCCAGGCCAACTCCCTGGCATCGGCGGCCACCGTATTCCTGGACACCTGGAACAGTGGCTACGACTGGGACGACAACGGCGTCCGCTCGCTGACGGAGAACTCCTACAACCGCACGCTGGCCTCCACCGGTAAAAGCGACCACAAGGGCAACCTCCTCACCTACGACACAGTGCGCGAGATCGTCACCGACGCCCCGGTGACCAACACCGCCAGCTGGGAGCAGTTGATTCCTGGCGGTGCACCGGTCGATGAGAACAGCGACGGGGTGGCCGATGCCCGCGCCATGGATGTCTCGGCAGCAGATGGTATCCAGGTACTCAACCCCGGCATGGACTGGTACCGTATCCGCGAGTACTCCGGCAGCACTTCCGGCAGCCGCCCGATTCGCCTGATTGCCTTCCAGCGCATTGAGGCCGGCCCCGATGTCACGGTCGCTGGTGGCGAGCTATACGACCACCGCCGCGCTGTCGAGTTGACGCTGATGAAGAGCGTCACTCCCAACCTGGTGGTGGGACTGCATGACTCCCTGGCCTGGTCCAGCGCTGTGCAAGGCGGTTATCCCTCCTCCCGCGCTTATTGGGCGGTACCCACCACCCACATGGAGACCGACTTCAGTGCCACCGACAACGCCTGGCTGTACAGCGAGATCTGGCGAGCCAAGCAGAATTCAGACGGCAGCTTTGTCAAAGACCCGATCCAGGGCATGGGCACTGAGCAACTGGTGGAGGACCTCTCGGTTCAGGTCACCGGCGCTGGCACCGGCAGTGGCACGACTTTGACCGAGCAGCAGTGGAACGGCGAGATACCGATGTTCACCGAGACCAGCCGCCCGCAGAAATACCTGATTACCTACTACTGGATGCTCAAGGACGGTCGCTACCGCACCGATACCAAGACGGTGACGGTGAAACCGGGGTGCTTTGACCTGACCATCGACGTCTACGACGCGGCAACCGACCAGCCGGAAGAAGACGCGTTGATACTGGCCAGTGCGCAGGACATCGGCTTCGATACCGGCTACGAATACCCCGATGACCCATCCAGCCATGAGGAGACTACAGAACTGCCCTACACCACCAACGCCGCCGCGGCCTGGAGTAAGACTTCTGATGCCGTGCGGATAACCCGCGCCAAACTGGAGTTTTTGGACCACGATGGCACCGTGCGCGGTCAGGCCGAGCTGAGTGGCAACATCTCCGCCGGTCAGGAATTCGCCGTGCCGATCACCTACCGCTACATCACCCGCACCTGGGACAGCGCGGTACAGGCCCAGCGGGAGATAGTCAGCAGCCAGAAGTTGACGGTTGTCTACAGTATCGTCGCCGATGAGGATGGCGGCTGCTGTGTGCGTTTCAACAAACTGGCCAACGCCCCGGATTATGAGGATGTCCTGGCCCGCCTCGTTGGCAGCCCGGATGGTATACCAGCTGACGCTGAGGCCTACATCAATGACATGATGAACGACGTTCATCTGACGCTGTGGGTCCGCTACGGTGGCGAAGAATTCGCCTTCTACAAGACCGACCGCTATGGCAATCCGCTGGCAGGGGCTCACTTCGCCCTTTATAGCTGCAAGGATGGCCACACTGCAGCCGACGAACATTCGCCGCTGGCTGCCGATGAGTCTGGCAACTGTTGGGACGTGGACCAGCCATACGCTGAAGCCACCTCCGCCGCCGATGGCCTGGTCGACTTCGGCGAGTTGGCCAGCGGTGACTACATGCTGGTGGAGACGGCCACCCTGCCCGGCTACCAATTGCCAAGTGGCCAGTGGTTGCTGGAGGTGGATGCTCAGACTGGCAACATAAACATCACCGCCCATGGCGAGGAGATGCCGCCAGCCTTCAGGGTGGAGACGGACGCTGACGCTGGCGATGAAGTGCAGCTGTATCTGCCCAATTACCCCCAGCTCCAACTGACGCTGACCGGCGGCCCCGGAGCCGCACCATTCGCCATCGGCGGTGGACTGCTGCTGGGCGCCGCCAGCCTCTTGACCATACGCGCCCGCCGCCGCAAACAACACGCCACTCCAAGCAACTGACGGGGTGTCGAAGAAGGGACAGGGCGAGCCCGCTATCGTACAGCAATTCAACGATGATGGATACCTTTTTCGGAATAGCTTGTCTGTCTTGCACAGTACCCGTAGAAATGCAGACTTTCGGCGCTTGGGTGTCTGCTTTCAGCATACACCCGGCGAGACCCAGCGACCCTGGGCTTGCTGCGTTCGCTGGCGCTCTCTGCGCAAGCCGTCGCTGGTTCAACCAGTCCTCCCAAATCAGTACAGGGGACGGGAACTACGAATGAACAGTATAGTAAATGGAGCCGCCGCCGATAACTGTTTCCTGGTCATAGATTACCAATGCCTGACCGGGGGTGACTGCCTTCTGGGGTTCGTCAAAGGTTACTTCCAGGTTGTCGGCGTCCAACTGGCGAACGGTTACGGACTGCTCGGCGCCGCGATAGCGGTGTTTGGCGGTGGCGCGGATCGGACCTTCCAGCTGGTCGGTGGCAATCAGGTTGACATCCCCAACCCGCGCAATTTTGCTATATAATTTATCAATTTCTCCCACTATCACCGTACTGCTGGCGGCATCAATAGCGGTGACATAGAGCGGGTGGCCGGTGGCAATCCCCAGCCGTTTGCGCTGTCCGATGGTGAAATTCTGGATGCCATCATGCCTGCCCAGCACAACGCCGAGCTCATCAACGATGTCGCCGCCCGTTGGCGCTTCGGCAGCAATGCGGCGGATGAATGCGGCATAGTCACCATCCGGCACAAAGCAGATGTCCTGGCTCTCGGGCTTCTCCGCAGTGGCCAGACCCAGCTCGCCGGCCAGCTGGCGGGTCTGCTCCTTGGTCAAATCGCCCAGCGGGAGCAAGGTGTGTGCCAGCTGGTTTTGGGTCAGCGTATAGAGCACGTAGCTTTGATCCTTATTGCTATCGATGCCACGCTGCAACAGATAGCGTCCGCCTGGTTCAGCAGGCGGCTGGATGCGGGCATAGTGTCCGGTAGCCAGGTAGCCATAGCCGGTCTCCAGGGCCCTGGCCAGCAGGCGCTCGAACTTCAGAAAGCGGTTGCAGTCGATGCAGGGATTAGGGGTGCAGCCAGCTAAATAAGCGGCGGAGAAGCGCCCGATGACCTGCTCGGCGAAATCCGCACTGAAGTTGAAGGTGTAATGCGGGATACCCAAACGCTGGCAGACGGCGCGGGCATCCTCAACGTCGGCCAGCGAGCAGCAGCCGCTGTCCAACTCTGCTCCGATGGCCTCGGCCTCGAACAGATGCATGGTGGCGCCGGTGCACTCGTATCCGGCGCGCTGCAGGAGATGGGCGGCGACAGAGGAGTCCACACCGCCGCTCATGGCGACCAGCGCACGCTGGTCGGCAGGCTGAATCTGCGGGCAACACCGGTTACTGCTCACCGGTCTGCCTTCGGATTGTTAGCCACACTGAGCATGACGACCCGGCAGCTCGCCAACTGATGCAAAGCTGGTCTCATACGGCCAGCTCGGCCAGGATGTCACCTGTGGCGGCCTGGGTCTCGGCGATGGCCTTCTCCACGTCGATGGTCGGCCACTGACCGTCGCGGTAGAGCACCGCACCATCGACCATGGTCAGCACCACATCACTGCCCTGGGCGGAGAAGACCAGGTTGTTCAGAGCGTTGTGGACAGGCTGCGCCCAGGCTACGTTGGTCTCCAGCACCACCAGATCGGCTCGCTGCCCCACAGCCAGGCAGCCGCAATCCAACCGACCTTGCGAGCGGGCGCCGTTGATGGTCGCCGCCGCCAGCGCCTCGGCCGGAGTGACCACCGTGGGGTCGCCGGTGGAGCCCTTGTACAGCAGCGCGAACAGATAGAGTTCCTTGAGGATGTTATGCGAGTTGTTGGAGGCCACGCCATCGGTGCCCAAAGCCACATTGACCCCAGCCGCCAGCATCTCCGGCACCGGAGCGAATCCGCTGGCCAGCTTGGCGTTGCTGGCCGGATTGGCGGCCACGGTGACGCCTCGTTCAGCCATGATTGCCCAGTCCTCCGGCTCTGTCCACACACAGTGCGCCGCTGTGCAGGGGGCACGGAAGAAGTCCAGCGAGTCGAAGTATTGCACCGGCGTCAGGCCGCCGCGGCGCTGTTTGCACTCCGCGTGCTCCAGTTTGGTCTCCGAGATATGCACGTGCGTCTGCACGCCCAATTGCACGGCGTGCTCCCCCACCGCCTGCACCACCTGGGGGTTGGAGATGTACTCGGAGTGGATGTTCAGGTCGATCTTCAACCGGCCATCGGCCTGCCCGTGATACTGGCGCACGAAGTGTTCGTTGCTGGCCTTGTTCGGCGTCTGCTCATAGGTGGTTTGCGCATCAAAGACCATGATGCCCTGGCAGAGGTTGGCCTTGATACCGCTCTCGATCACGGCCCGCGCCCGGGCATCCATGAAGTAATACATATCGGTGAAGCCCACCACACCAAAACGCAGCATCTCGGCGATGGCCAGCGAAGTGGCCGGATAAGCCCGCTCCTCGGTAATCTTTTCCTCAAACGGGAATATCCGTTTGAACAGCCAATCCTGCAACGCCATGTTCTCGCCATAACCGCGCAGCAGGGTCATCGGCACGTGGGCATGGGTGTTATACATCCCGGGAATCAGCAGCTTGCCTGCGCCGTCATAGCGCTCGCCATACTCCTCGGCATCGGCTGGCGCCTCGCTGCCCAGGTACGCGATCTGGGCGCCCCTGGTGCCAACGAAACCTCGTTCCACACTAAAATTGCTAGTTAAATAATCAATATTGGAGAATAGCACCAGTAGCCCTTCTTTCTCTCAGTCACCGATTGCTCGGATGCCGACCTCGGCGGCAGGCTGACGCCTGTTCGGTTAATCCGCAAATCCAAAGTCTCATTCTACAACAGCATCACCATGGTCATTGCTGCCCGAATGCAGGCAGTTTCTCCGCATTATTGTACCAAATTAACCTATTATAAGCGTGTTTCAATGCTTTACGTTTATTTTAGTACAATTTTTCTGAGATAACTGGCAGCGTTGGCTTTTCTGGATGCCTGGCAGTGTTGGCTTTTCTGTATAACTGGCAGCATTGGCTTTTCTGGATGCCTGTTTTACGTGGATCAGCTGTCTCCTCGCAGCTCAAGCCTTGCGGATGTGGGCGAACTTGCGCTTGCCGACCTGCAGCAGCTTGCCGTGCAACGCCTCGGGCGGCAGGTTGTAAGTCTTGGGCGCCAGCGCTTCGCCGGCCAGATTGACACCGCCGCCGTCAATCAATCGACGCGCCTCGCCGGCGCTGGCGGCAAAGCCCAACTCCTGCAACACGGCCGGCAGATACAGTGTGCCGTCCTCGCCCGGCTGGGTGGCCAACGTCACCTCCGGCGTATCCTCCGGCGCATCGTGCTGCTTGAAGACCCTGTCGAAGGCCGCCTCAGCTTCCACGGCTGCCGATTCGCCATGGTAGGCGGCCACGATATTGGCCGCCAATCGGCGCTTTATCAGGTTGGGATGGGCGCGCTCGGCGGCCAGATCAGCGACGATGGCATCAATCTCGGTCACCGGTAGGTTGGCAGCCAGATAGAGATAGCGCGGCATCAGGGTATCGGGGATGCTCATCAACTTGCCGAACATCTCCGCCGGCTCGTCGGTGATGCCCACATAATTGCCATATGATTTAGACATTTTTTGAACGCCATCGGTGCCTTCCAGCAGTGGCAATGTCAAACAGACCTGCGGCTCCATACCCAACTTCTCCATCAACTCCCGGCCGGCCAGCAGGTTGAACAGCTGGTCGTTGCCGCCCAACTCGATATCCGCCCGCACCTCCACCGAGTCGTAAGCCTGCATCACCGGGTAGAGGAACTCATGCAGCGAGATGGGCTGCTGGTTCTTGTAGCGGTTGGAGAAGTCATCACGCTCCAGGATGCGGGCCACGGTGAAATGCGCCGCCAGCTTGAGGATGCCGCCCAGATCCAGCGGCAGCAACCAGTCGCCATTCCAGACCAGCTCGGTTTTCTCCGCATCCAAAATCTTGAAGGCCTGGTCCACGTAGGTTTGGGCGTTGGCGGCAATCTGCTCGGTGGTCAGGGGCGGCCGGGTGGAATTGCGCCCGGATGGATCGCCGATGAGTGCTGTGCCGTTGCCGATGATCAGCACCACCTGGTGGCCCAGATCCTGCAGCTGGCGCAACTTGCGCAGCGGCACGGCGTGGCCGAGGTGCAGGTCGGGGGCGGTGGGGTCGACACCCAGCTTACAGCGCAGCGGGGTATTGGTGGCTACGGCGCGGTCCAGCTTGGTCTTCAGAGC
>JAISUQ010000061.1 GCA_031272005.1 Coriobacteriales bacterium
CAATCGGAACCAACACCCGCAATAGTGACACCGCCAACACCATCACATGGACAGCGTCCCCGGCGTATACCTATACCGGACAGCTGGTACAGAGAAGGATGGACGGCGGGGCGTGGAATACCGTTGCGACGTCATCTGGTACTGCCCGGGCCTATCAGGACACATCCACGAGCGCAAACCACGCCTACGAGTACCGAGTCATAGCCTACTACGGGACGACAGCAGGGGGCAGCTACAAAGAGAGCGTTGCGAGTGCAGCCAGCAACAAGACGTACAACACCCCGGCGGCTCCGGGGACACCGACAGCGACACGCACGACGCAAAGCAATGTATCGTTGACGTGGAGCAATCCCGGCTTGACCGAGACGGCTGTCAGAGTGCAGCAATCGACCGACGGCAGCACGTGGGCGGACACAGTCACCATCAGCGGCGAGGACATCACCAATGCCAGCGTGTCGCCCGGCGGCGGTCGCTACTACTTCCGGGTGCGCAATGAGCGCGGAAGCCTCGTGTCCGCTTGGTCGTCTGCCAGCAACGCCGTGGATACCATCGTCGCACCGGCAGCACCGACCTTGACCACGCCGACCAGTGGCACCCCGCTGGTGGCCTCGGCATCGACGGTGGTGTTCGCTTGGGTACACAATTCGCTGGACAGCAGCGCACAAACCGCTTACCAGATGCAGATTAGCACCGACAACGGCAGCACGTGGACGGCCTACGACAGCGGGACAGTGACAACATCATCGCAGACCGTCTCCCACACCATGCAGGGCATTCTAGGGCTTACCGGCGGCGGGTTGAACCACACCTACTTGTGGCGCATCCGCACAAAGGGAGCTGCAGCGGATTGGTCACCGTGGGCATCTGCCTACAACTTTGCGGTCTATCAGGTCCCGGCTATAACCATCACCAGTCCGGCAACCGACGGCTGGGTGTTGGACAGCGCGCCGCTGACCGTCCAATGGTCATACTCCGACCCGTCCGGAACTCAGGCTTATGTTCGGCTGTCCTTGGATGACGGCACGGGCGAGAAGTACGTCAAGGTCATTACAGGCACGGGCACAAGCTACACGATAGCCGCCGATGAATATCTGCTGACCAATGACACAACCTACACCATCAAGGCCATTGCGGTCAGTACCACGGCGCTACAGGCCGAGGCATTGCGCAACATCGTTGTGGACTACGAAGAACCGGCATTGCCATTTGCTGATGTGGTCCTCGATGACGCGCTTGGCAAGGCGACGCTGACCTTAAACGCCGGGGACGAGAACGCACAGATACGCTTCGACGGCTCCAACTGGGTAGATACGCAATTGGTTCCGACGGCCACGATGGAGTTTGAGGTTGTCGGCGCATTCGATGTACCGAACATCACGGCGGACAGCCGCATCATGGGCGCTGTTGGAATATCAGGCGGTGGCCTGACCCCGCAAGTGGATATATATTATTCATATACCGGGTTAAACTTCCGCGCATATCGTGGCAGTGTGCGCAAGGATTTCACAACACCCGAAACAGCGGCAGAGCATACTTTTAGCATCCTGAAGGATGGTTCTGGCGCTTTAGGATTCTACGTGGACGGCGTTCAAGGCGGCACGAATTGGACGACGGCACCGACGGAAACCCAGTTTACGTTATCACTGGCCGCACGGCACACAGGGGCAAGTACTTATTCATCCCTGATGAAAGGCTATATCCGCTCTTTCAGGGCATGGGACGAAAACGGAGTACTTGTTGCCGACATGCGCCCGGTGGCATCTGGGAGTACGGTCTACAGTACGACGGCTGCCACGGCTGATGGATTCTATGATGTGGTGCGCGGTATCTACTGCTACGGTGGGACTTACGAGGGTCTGCCACAGACAGTATCGCTGGGTGCTTGGCGGGTCAACCCTGACGGCAGCATGATAAGCCTTGGTCAGAATCTTCCTTTGGACAGCACGGTCATCGACTTATGGCCACCGACGGACGTGGATTATACCTACCGCATTGTCGCTTACACGGCCATCGGGCTCACTTCTGAGCATGACATTCCGGCGCGGATAAACGGCAAGGGCGCTGTCTACTTCAACTTCGGAGAGGATTACGAGACGGTGGCGAAGCTGATAGTCAATCAGGCTCCCAATTGGTCACAGACCAACAGCGTGACCCTCTTTGAGACTGCCGGTGATAATCCCGACCCGCTGGCTTTCTTCGGCGTGCGAGAAACCTATTCAGGACATGAAAGTGGCACGGCACATCGTTGGCGCGATTTGTACCCGGCACCGGATAGCGACCCGGGAAAGTATGCCGATGTGGTCGCATTAGGTAAGTGGCATGGTGACGTGATTATCCGGCGGAGCAAAGAAGCTGCTGTACTGGCAGCGATAACCAACTGCTCCAAGAGCGGTGCTGGGAACCGGGCATCAATGGCTGTGGATTGGCAGCGGGTGAGGAATCATGGACTGGCACTCTAGCAATCGACAGGACGAGTTCTACTTCACCAGCGTTGACCCGGAAACCATGCGGGATACCGGATTCTTGGACATGCTGATGGACGGCGCGACGGTCGAGCGGAATGCCTTGACCGCCACGAAGACAGCAGCCACTGTGCCCTTCTATTCCCAACTCCCAGAGGGCAATTACTGGATGCGGTTGTATTCGCGCTCCACCCTCGGTGATGATGTGGCAACGCTCTGCCTTGGGACCTTCATGCCGTCCGTGCCTGCTCGCACGGTGGAGTATGCCATGTCCACCGGCTCGGCGAATCTTTACAGCCTGCTGCATCTGCTGGAAGAACAACTCTTGCCTTACCCGCTGTCGTTAGCTGCGGGTACACAGAGCATCGCCAAAGCTGTGGAGTTGGCGCAGGAATGTGGGCTTGCCACCCATGCCGACAGCAGCGCCAGCGTGTTGCAGAGCACAGCTACATTCGACGCAGGCACAAGCTACATGGAGGTAGTCAATTGGCTGTTGGATTACGCCGGGTTCCGGTCGGTGGACATCGACCCGCAAGGGGCGGCGTTGATGCGACGGTACTACGACCCGGCATTAGACCAGCCAGCGTACACCTTGACCGATGATGGCGCAGCGGCTTTTGCTCCACAGGTGACGCACGAGATGGACGAATTCGCGGTGCCGAACCGATTGGTTGCACTCTGCAGCAACCAAGAGCAGACATTGACAGCGGTAGTGGACAATGACGACCCGGCGAACCGCTACAGCATCCCATCGCGTGGGCGGGTAATCGCAACTGCGGCTGAGATTGAGCAGATTGACAGTCAAGAGGCATTGGAGGCATGGGCTGCAAGCCAGCTGTACAGCAAGACCTCGGCGGTGGAGAGCGTGACAATCACCACTCCTTACCAGCCGTGGGACATCAACGATGCCGTGCGCATTGAATACAAGGCGGCGGGGCTTGACTTCACTGGGACTGTGGTAAGCAAATCGATGGCGCTTACCCCGGGGATGCCGACAAGCACCCGGTTACGGCGGTTTGTGAGGTTCTGATGGATTTAGATACCCTCATCCGCGAGATAACCCCAACGCCTACTCCCGGTGTATCCAAACGCTGGGGGACGGTCAGCAGCATCCCCGATGACGGGCATCTTGGGGTCATCGTTGACGGCTCACCGCCGGACAACATCACACTTGTCGGCAAGTGCTGTTACGCCGAGGTGGGCGATAGGGTCTACATCATCCGCGACGGGACGGAGTGGACTGCCATCGCCCGTGTCGGCGGGGACAGCGGGGAGCAATCCCAGATACCAGACCCGCTGGAAGTCAATAGCATCATCGCGAGCGACATAAGCACGGAGACGCTTGAGGCCACAGGTGCAGTCAGTGCGGCAAGCCTGACGGCATCAGGTGCGGTCACGGGAGCGACCGCGACTCTGACGGGCGCGCTCACGGCAGGTGCGACCAACGTATCAACCCTGACGGCCAATGGCGCAATCACGGCAGGGGGTGTCGTTAAGGGCAGTTCGCTGCTGGGCAGTTCAGCGTACATCGATTCAGGCACCCCATCGGCCAACTCACCCGTGGTCTTGAA
The DNA here is from genome assembly GCA_031272005.1 of Coriobacteriales bacterium. Classification (GTDB taxonomy): domain Bacteria; phylum Actinomycetota; class Coriobacteriia; order Coriobacteriales; family UBA8131; genus JAISUQ01. Next base: position 4,034 of record JAISUQ010000061.1, read on the forward strand.
CAGCTTAGGCATCACGTCCAATGGCCGACGGGTCTGGCCGGTGCTATCCTTCTTCACGGCTTTTGCGCAGCAGTACACCTTTGCTGTTTCGGCAGCGTGGACGCAATATGACATCCCTGGCGCAACGCTCGCTGTCCCGAATATAAAAACCGGCGACAGAGTATTGCTGTTTGGGCATTCAGACTTCCTACGTGGCCCAGCAACAGGTGAGATTGACTTCAAACTGCAAGAAGGCTCAACCGTACTGGCAGCTCATACCAAGACGAATACCAGCGGCGGTCAGTATGAAGATTCAGGCAACGTGTTCTACTGGTTCACGGCCACGGCCGATGGCACACGAACCTTCAAGCTGACTATTGGCGGCGGTAACATTGGCAATTATCGTATTGACGCTGGCTTCATTTCCGCGATTATATTCGGGACAAGTTAAATCATGTAGGAGACGGACAAGGGGCGATAAGGTGTGGGTAGATGTGGACATAATCTATGACGTAATAATCGGACTGTCAACAACGATTGGGGCGTTGGCGGTCATTACGACTACATTTGTGGCCTTGAAGAAGCGGGTATTCAGATGGCTGGGCCGGGAGGTGATTGAGTTGCTGGAAAAGGGAGACATCCCCACTGACAGCTACCTTGGCGGTGCGTTGGCGTGGAATGACACCATTGAGGAGAAGCTGTCACAGGTCAGTGCGGCTATCGAGGAAAACCACATGACCTCGATGAAGAACGAGCTGATGTTGGCTATCAATTTGCACCCTGAGAAAGTGGAAGTAATCGAGGGGCTTTACGGCAAATACACCGAACGTGGGGGTAACAGCTACATGGATTTGCTCATACACGAGTGGCGCAAAATGTACGCGAAATCAGTAATACAGGAACGAATCTCTAAGAAAGGCGGTAATCAATGAGTTGGCTACAAGCGGTAATTGGATTGGTGCTGGTGTTGGTGTTGCCCTTTGTTTTGGCAGTCGCGCAGCACTACCAGCAGGAGTGGAGCAAGACGGCGCGGCGCTGGGTGTGCATCGTGGCAAGCATAGTGGCTGGCATCGCCACGGCGCTCTTAGGCGGCATACCGACACCTGATACCTTTGTGCTCTGGGTCTTTGCCGGTATCGGTGGGGTGCAGACCTCATATGCGGCCTACAAAGCCATTGGCATCACGGTTGGCTGGCTGGATGCGTTGGAAGGGGTGAAGAATGCCGAGTCTTGAAATCGCGGTGAAGTTCTGCGAGAACGTCGCCAAGGATGATGCGCACGGGTATTCGCAGTACAGCCGTTGGGGTCCGGACTACGATTGCTCGTCGCTTGTCATCAGCGGACTTAAAGCCGGGGGCTTTGATGTAGGCTCAGCGACCTACACCGGGAATATGCGCAGCCAATTATCAGCGCGGGGCTGGACGGTGCTCAACCCGTCGGTCGCCAAGAAACGGGGCGACATCCTGCTCAATGACGCAAGCCATACCGCCATGATGATTAGTGCCAGTCAGCTGGTACAGGCATCAAAATCGGAGACTGGCGGTATCACCGGAAAGACCGGCGACCAGACGGGCAGGGAGATTTGGACGTGCGGATACTATTCGTTCCCGTGGAACTGCGTCCTGCGCTACGCAGGAGCCGCCACAGACGGAGCGTTGAGCGTTGACGGGTATTTGGGCACCGGCACGGTCTACGCCCTGCAGAAGTCGCTGGGGACGGCACAGGACGGCATCATCTCCTCGCAATGGATTGGGAACCGGGTCTATCACCAGTCGGATACGTCATGCTTTGAGTGGGTCAGCAAGTCCACCGGCTCGGATGTGGTGAAGGCGCTGCAGCGTAAAATCGGTCTCTCCGGCTCTGATGTTGACGGCGATTGGGGCAAGGCCACGAACCTTGCGTTGCAAAAGTACCTCGGTACCACACAGGACGGCTACCTGTCCAGCCCGTCGGATGCAATCAAGGCTCTACAGCGCAAGTTGAACGCCGGAGGGCTGTGATGTATCCATCGCTTACATTCTGGCTTGGGCGGCTTATAGTGCTGGCAACGGCTACTCTGTATCCGGAGAGGTTCCCGGAATGAACAGCCGAAGAAAATGGCGAGCGCTGATTATCGGGTCGCTGGCCTTCACCGGCTCGATGTTGGCCGGGGCGCTGCTCATATCGCGATGGTTCTGGGCAGCTGTTGGTGTGATGGGCGCTGGCTATGCGGCGCTTATCGCAATTGTGGCAATCGGTCACTGGTTGGCCGAGGAAGAGAATGAGGATTACTATGACTAAGAAACACGCTAAGGCTGGTAACGGCTACACGACGCTCACGGCAGAAACTGATATTTGGGTAGAGCCTGATACCGAAAGCGAGATTGTCGGACACTTGGAAGAAGGTGCAAAGGTGGCAATCTATGACCATTGCTCCGGCTGGATGAAGGTCAAAGAGGGTTGGATACCCTGTGCTGCTGACGAGCAGCCAGAAGCCCCAGCCCCGCCGGTGGTGTATGACCTCTACAGGGTCGCGGCGTATAGCGGGACGAATCTTTACAGCGAGCCAAACCGGGCAAGTGCCGTCACCGGTGTGTTGCCGTTGGGCGCTGATGTCGAAGCCATGAAGACTGGCAAGGAGTGGCTACAGACAGAGCGCGGCTGGGTGCTGAGAAGTCGGGTCCGCAAGGTCTGATTTTTGGCATTTGGCACCGAATGGCACCGCCGGGCAATTCTGCAATTATGTAGGATTTGATATAGAGTTTTGCAAAATCCCTGCTCAAAGACTTATGGCGGAGAGACAGGGATTCGAACCCTGGGAACGGGGGTTGCCCGCTCAACGGTTTTCGAGACCGCCGCCTTCGACCACTCAGCCATCTCTCCGTGAACTACGGGTGTTGTGTTGTTGTAAAGGTCTGGCGGAGAGCTGGGGATTCGAACCCCAGATGCGCTTTTGACGCATACTCGCTTAGCAGGCGAGCACCTTCGGCCTCTCGGTCAGCTCTCCGCGCGGGTTTACATGATAGCAGAAAACTCGAAATCTATGGTTGATATGTCCGGTACTTCTGGTAGTTACTCAGGTAGGTGGCAAACTCCGGTGAAGTATCGGAGTTGCCGACCTGCCACATCTTATGGTCGATGATCTTGCTCTCAAAGCCATAGTAACTGTCGATGTAGGCGATGACGCGGTCCACCGACTGCAGCTGGGCGATCGTGTAGGGATGCGCCAGGTCCTTGCCAACATGCACCATCTCGATGCCGATGGAGGAGGCGTTCATCCCCTTGGGCACGCCGAACAAGGTGTAGTAGCTGCTGTTCGGCGGCGAGCCGGCATGCCAGGCGACCTGATCCAAGGGCACGCACTGATAGATACTGCCGTCGCGGTCAACGATGAAGTGGGTGGCCACACCAGGCTGCTCGGGACGGTCCCACCAGGCGATGACGCTGGCCGGGCCACCAAGGCCCTCGGTGTCGTGCAGCACGATGTACTTCTGATCCGACCATGGTTTGTACCCATGTTGGAAGGACGCGCGGTAATCCTCCACCACGCCCAGCAGGCCGTGACTGGTACCCTTGAGGCTGAAGCGGGCAGCCCGGCTGCTGTTGGTGGTAGAGAAGACATTGGCCCCGCTGCTCTGCGAGTCCACCGCCAGCCAGGTGCCGAGGCCGGACCTGATGATGAACTGCCCCCCGCTGACCAATTCCAACTGCCACTTCTGGTTGTCCTGACCATTGCTGGGCCAGAGAATGACGTTGCTGCCCTCGGCGGCGCTGGCGCCGAAGACATCCAGACTCTGGGTGTTGCCGGCATTGCGGATGGTCAGCCAGCCGTCTTCCTGCGGAGCCAGCTGCCACTTCTGAGCCACCGTACTGTTGGCCGAGCTGATGATGATGTCGCCATAGCTGTCGGCAGCGAAGCCGTCGAAGTTGAGCAGAAAGCCACCCTCGGTGCTCAGAGTGTAGTAGGCGGCGCGGTTGATGATTGCGGTTTCGGCAGGCTGGAAGATACTGTTGGCGTCGCGCACGGCAGCCAGCACTATGCTGTCGCCGGAGGCAACCAGATACTTGCCGGGCCAGGCTACGCTCTCCAGGCGCACGCCGCCATCAGCCGGCCAGGCCAGCCACTGGGCAGCCGGCGAGTCAGCTGTGCCGACCGTATCCACGATACTGCCATCGGTGCTCAGCCAGGTGCCGGCGTGCAAGGTCTCCAGGGTCACAGCTTCGGAGTCGGGCTGTTGGTGGACGATGAACTTCTGGTTCAGGGCACCGCTGTCGGTCCAGAGCAGGGCCACGGCGCCGGCGCCGGCGGCGCCACAGATGTCCAGCCGCTTAGCCGTGGCCTGCTTGGGGGTCAGCGTGATTATCTGGCCATCGCTGATATTGGCGTCAATTCGCGTCAGGTTGAAGGTCTGGGCAGGCCCGGCCACCAGCTGCGCTGATGCTCCGGCACTGAGCGAGGCAAAGCCCAGGTAGTTGCCGCTCTGCGCGGAACGCAGCGTATAGCCCTCGCCTTGCGCCGCCACTATCCAACGCTGGTTGTCAGCGCCGGTGGCCGCCCACTGCAGCACGGCAGTGCCGATGGTGCGGTTGTGGCCCTCCACATCCAGGGCCTTATCCGAATGCAGTGGCCGAATGCTGTAGCCGCCGTTTTCATAGCGCAGCTCGAAGGCCTGGTTGTTCTGACCGTTGGCCGTCCAGAGCACCGGGCGGGCGCCATTAAGCTGAGAATTGCCAGTGATGTCCAGCACCAGGCTGGGGTCGACGCTGCTGCTGATAGTATAAACACCATTGGCAATGACCTGACTGCCCGACAATGGCGCAGCGTCCACGTCAACCAGGGTGAAATCCTGACTCGCCGTGCCGGGCGCATAAGGGCGCACGCGGACATAAGCGCCCTCGGCGTTGCTGGTGATGTCCAGCGCATAATTATTGTCAGCGGCGGAGATAATCACAGTCGCGCCGGACGGCGACTGGCGCAGGGACCAGAGCTGGTTTTGTCGGTTCTCCGCTGCCGACTTCAGCGGCCACTGGATGACCCGGGCGCCATCGGCGACAGCGCCGCCGTAGATGTCCAGCACCAATCCGGATTTCTGGGAGCGGATGGCGTAGAGAGCCGTATCGCCGGAGCCGCTGATCAGGTCGAGATAGAAGAGCTGATTGGCGGCCATCCGCGAGGTCCAGATGATGGCGTCGGCGCCGGCCGCGGTGGAGGCGCCGTAGATGTCGACCGCCATCAGTGGGGCTGGAGCCGGGCAGAGCAGGAAGCGATGACCCTGGCTGGCAGCCAGGGTGGACAGAGCGGAGGTTGGACTGTCTGCAGCGGTGTCTGCAGCGGTGTCTGCAGCGGTGTCTGTAGCGGTATCTGTATCGGTGCTGGAAGTGGCACCCGAGGTGGCATCGGGGCTGGAGTCGGTATCGTCAGCGGCGCCGCGCTCGGCATGCGCGTTGGCATGCGTATCGGTATCGGTTACGCCGCCCGCAGAGGCGCCGCCTGCAGCTCCACCATCAGGCAGTACCACGGTATTGGGAGAATCGCCGGGCGCTTCTCCCGTCTGATCATCGGCAAAAGCCGGAGCGTATAATGTGGCTGGCACCAGCGAAATGGCAATCAGAGCCGCTAACAGCACCCGGCAGGTTCTCTTCGACATTTAAGCTACTCCTTACTTGAGAAAAGCCTGGAGTAAGCATTATACCAAAAGTGCTGTTTAATTTCGCAAACTGTTGAGCGGCGCCGGGAAGCGTCCGCCGCGATGGGCAAAGACCCGCCCGGCGTGGCGGTTGACCGGCATCACCGGTGCGCTGCCCAAAAGCCCGCCGAATTCCAGGCGCTCGCCAGCCTGCTTGCCGAGCGCCGGAATCAGGCGCACAGCGGTGGTCTTGTTATTGATTACGCCGATGGCCATCTCATCAGCGATGATGCCGGCGATGGTCTCCGCATCCACATCACCGGGGATGGCAATCATATCCAGCCCCACCGAGCAGACGCTGGTCATGGCCTCCAGCTTCTCCAGGGTCAGAGCGCCCATCTCGGCAGCTGCTATCATGCCAGCATCCTCGCTGACTGGGATAAAAGCGCCCGAGAGTCCGCCGACCGAGGAGGAGGCCATCACGCCACCCTTCTTGACCGCGTCGTTGAGCAGGGCCAGGGCTGCAGTGGTACCCGGGCCGCCGACCGTGCCCACGCCAATGGCTTCCAGAATCTGGGCCACCGAATCGCCGGCTGCCGGTGTGGGCGCCAAAGACAGGTCGAGGATGCCCATCTGCACGCCCAGGCGGCGTGAGGCTTCGCGGGCAATCAGTTCGCCGGCGCGGGTGATTTTGAAGGTCGTGGCCTTGATGGCCTCGGCGATCTGCGTCAAATCGGCATCATCAGGCATCTCGGCCAGCACCGCCCGGACCACACCCGGCCCAGAGACGCCGACGTTGACCACGGCCTCGGCCTCGCCCGAGCCATGGAAGGCTCCGGCCATGAACGGGTTATCCTCCACGGCATTGGCAAAGACCACCAGTTTGGCGCAGGCGATGGCCTCCCGGTCGGCTGTGCGCTGGGCACAGGCCAGGATGGTCTGGGCCATCTGCAGCACGGCGTCCATGTTGATGCCGGCCCGCGTGGAGGCCACGTTGACCGAGGAGCAGACCCGCTCTGTGGTGGCCAGGGCTTCAGGGATGGAGGCAATCAATTTGTTGTCGGCCGCGCTGGCGCCCTTGTGGACCAAGGCGGAGAAGCCACCGACGAAATCCACACCGACTTCAGCACCAGCCTTATCCAACGCCTGAGCCACCGGCGTCAGGTCGCTGGACACTGCGGCAGCGCAGACTTCGGCGATGGGGGTGACGGCAATGCGCTTGTTGGCGATGGGGATGCCGTACTCCCGGGCCAGTTGGTCGGCTGTGGGCACCAGCTGCTCGGCGGCCACGGTCAGGTGGTCGTAGCAGCGTTGGGCGCAGACCGTTACGTCCTCATGGGTGCAGCCGCGCAACGACAGTCCCAGCGTGATGGTGCGGATATCCAGGTTCTGCTGCGAGACCATGGCCAGCGTCTCGGCGACCTCCTGTGGGGTTATCTGCAAAGTACTCTCCTTCTCATCCTGCGAACGCAGCGACGACAACCTGCATGCTCATCTTTCCTGGCTACCGATTCTGACCTGCTATTACGTCGATGCCGCCCATGTAGGGGATAAGGGCTTGGGGCACACGCACGCTGCCGTCGGGTTGCTGGTAGTTCTCCAGGATGGCGGCCATGGTGCGACCCACGGCCAGGCCGCTGCCGTTGAGGGTATGCAGCAGACGGCTACCCTTGAAGGCTTCGGGGTCACGGTACTTGATTCTGGCCCGCCGCGCCTGGAAATCGGTACAGTTGGAGCAGGAGGAGATTTCCTTGTAGCCATCATAGGACGGCAGCCAGACCTCCAGATCGTAGGTGCGGGCGGCGGAGAAGCCCAGATCGCCGGTGCACAGCTCGATAACCCGATAGGGCAACTCCAGCAATTGGAGAATGTTCTCGGCATCGGCGACCATCGACTCCAGTTCGGCAAAGGAGGTCTCCGGGGTGGCGAACTTGACCATCTCCACCTTGTCGAA
>JAISUQ010000077.1 GCA_031272005.1 Coriobacteriales bacterium
TCCGCGCCCTCGTCCGCGCGGGCTTTGCGGGCTTCGTCCGCCCCGACCACGGCCGCGCTATCTGGGGCGAAACTTCCCGCCCGGGCTACGGCCTTTTCGACCGCGCGCTCGGCGCGGCGTATATCAGCGGGCTGTTCGAGGGGATTGGGGGGATTGAGGGGATTGGGGTACGTTCAGGCATTTTTCAGAGAAAAGCTGTACCCTGTTAGCAGGCGATTGCGGAATCAGGGAAGTTTTCATTGTCGGACAACAGTGAACAGAAGGCTCAGTATCAGCGACGGCGAGCGCTGTTTCTGCGCGTTGCCGCTGGCTTGGCGACGGCGGCTGCCCTGGCCTTATTTCTGGTAGCCTTCAACCTGATGAATCAGACCCAATCCACCGAGCTACAGGCCAGCGACACGACCGGTCTGAACCACGGAGCCGTCAGCGATGTTGAGCAAGCCAAAGTCGAGGCGCCGCCGCTGGCAACCTTTGTAGCCATTGAACCTCGTAGCGCTCTGGAATCCATATCCTGGGAGCCGCAAGCTGAGTATGGGCGCGACGGCCTGTTGTTTGCGGGTTACGATACTGAAGCGCTGCTCAGCGAAAACGCCCTGGAAGCTGTGGTCGCCAGCACAACGGCTTTGGAAGAAGCTGGTAACAGCGTAGGCTTTGTGCTCCTCGATTTGAACACCGGTCTGGGCCTGGCCTACCATACCGACCTGGATTTCTACTCCGCCTCCAGCATCAAGGGACCCTACGTCGCTGCCGACATCGCTGCTTATCCTGAGGATTTCTCCCCATATGAGCTGTCCATTGAAGCGATTCTGGTGGACTCGAATAACGACGTCTATGAGAGCTTCTACATGCGTCGACTGGACGAGCCGCTGGACGAATGGTACGACCGGGCCGGGGTTGACCTGAACAACAACAACCCGATGTACCCTTACTACTCCCCGCGCGAGCTGGGTCTGCTCTGGCTGGAAACCTACGACTTTCTAAGCAGTGATGCGCCCTATGCCGCGGAGCTGGCCGGGTATTACAGCTACCCGGCCAACTCGGTGCTGCACAGCCAGCTGGATTGGCGCGGCGCCACCTGGTCCAAGGCTGGCTGGTATGCGTTTTATGAGCAGTATGATGGCTTTACTACCTCCCCCAGCGCCTGTGATGCCGGAATCATCTTTGCCGAAGGGCACCCCTACCTGCTGGTGCTGATGTGCGATTGCCCTGGCAACCTGGCCGCACTCTACGACCTGGCGAACTCGCTGGATGTGGTACACCAGGAGCTCAGCGAACTTGGGCCAGAAGCCCTGAGCAGCCTGATGGGCTGACTCCAAGGAAATGCTGAGCAAGTCCCAGCGATGGTAACTCTTGTAGGGGCGCAATTCATTGCGCCCCCTGAGGTTTGGGACTTGCTCAGCGTTTCCGTGAATCCGGGCCGGATTCAGGACAGCTGCAGCCAGAGGCTGGAGTCGCCGAGCCATCTGTCCAGCAACAGGTAGCGCAGCAGGGCAAAGGCCAGCACTACGGCCAGGACAATCAACAGCGATATGAGCACCGCCACCAGCCAACGCCGCGGCTGACCGTGGGGTGCAAAGCGCTGGTTCTGGCCCAGGATCAGCAAACTGAGCGACACGCCGGCCAGCAGCAGGGACAATACCGGCACCATTGTGGCCACCGCGCCGAGCAACGGGTAGGTCAGGTAGAAAGCAGCGCCCAGCCCCAGGGCCAGGAGCAGTTGGGCAGCCAGCTGCGGCGCTGCGGCGAAGGCCCGCGCAGCAGGGTCGGCGTCCTGGCGCAGTGCCAGCAACAGGGGGGCAAACACCGTGCCGGCGCCAACTCCGGTCAACAGGCCGGTAATGTAGCGAATCAGGTTGGTCGTCTCCCGCAAGCCCAGATAGGAGCTCAGCCCGTCAAAGGCCATGGGTACAATCATGCAGCACAACCCCGCCAGCACCGGCCAGGGCGCCAGATTGCCGGGCTTGGGATGGGCGCGGGCATAGACGGCAAAGCAGGCGATGATGGCCGCCGCCAGCCCGATGTAGATGCCGGTATCCCGGGCACAGACCGGGAAGTACAGGTCGCCTGCCACCAAAGAACGCTCAGGGATCTGGTGGCAGAACCCATGGCCAAAAATGTAGAGGAATTCCTGCATCAGGCCATTATAAGGCAGGTTGCAGTGCATGCCCCCTGCCGTGCTTTGGGAAACGCTGAGAGCTGCGCAGCAGCTGCTCGGCATCTGGCAACCGGGTTACAGCTCACGCCCCTCCTGGTCATTGTTGCCGGATTTATTCCGGCAATCCAGAGGCGATGCTGCGACCCTACCACTGGATTACCGGGACAGGCCTGGTAATGACGGGGTGTGAGCGCAACCAGCAGCACCCGGTAACTGCCAGCAGTTTGTGCTTTCCAAGCGCTGGGTTACCTGCGATAATGGGTATATGAACCAACAACCTCTACCCCATCTGTATGGCGTGCTGCTCCTGGGAAACAGCGCCTCTCAGCTCTGGCCGCTGTCGCGTCCGGATGCGCCGTTGGAATTGGCCCGCGACAACCTGAGCGGAGTCAGCCCTTTGGAGCTGGCCTGCCTGGCCCTGCGGCCGTTTTCTGCTGAGCCACTGCTGATTGCCGTTTCCGGAAGCCAGGTGCAAGCCGTAGAGCAGCACCTGCAGGAAAGCCAGACCTGCCGGGGCCTGACATACCGGCTGCTGACAGAGCCTTATCCCCGCGGTGGCGCGCTGACCTGCGCCCTGGCCGCCAATCGGCTCAAGCTGGTCGACCCAAACGCTATTATGCTAGTATTTCCTGTCGGCCAGAGTTTTTCGCAGGATGATCGCTGGCCGGCAGCCATCAATCGGGCTTATCAGGTCTGCACCGCCAATCGAATTGCGCTTCTGGCTGCCAGCGAGCCTCCGAACAATGATGCTGTCAGCAACCCAAAGCCAAGGGAGTGGCGCGACTCGGACGCTTCCAGCCGCAAGACACCGGAAGCCGCCATTACATCCCAGTCATCCCCGGCATCCCAGCCATCCCCAACCCACGAAGCATTTCAGTCAGCCGACTCTCGCCAGCCAATCGGTCTGATTCGGCCGGGCGAGGAGTTGCACGGCACCACCGGTGCCTTCGCATCCCGCAGCTACCTGGCTCACCCCACAACCGGCCAGATCTGGCGCGGCCAGCAGCTCAAAGCCCTCTGGAGCACGCATATCTACATGCTGCGCGCTGACCAGCTGCTTTCCGAGCTGCGCCATGCCGCCGCCAACCCCGAGCTGCCCGACGCCCCCAGCGCCCAGCGCATCGCCGAGACGGCGCGCTTCTTCGTTTCGTTGGAGGAGAGCAGCTGGGCCGATGCCGACGCCCGGGAACTGGTAGCCACCCTGCCCAAGGAGTCCTTCGAGGAGTTGGTCTTTGAATCCACCAGCTGCCTGGCAGTCATCCCCACCAGCCTGGAGTTCTCCGACCTGACCAGCCTGGCCGGCCTGGAGGCTCAGCTTACAGCTGACTCAGCCGGCAACCGTCTGGATGGCAACGTCCAAGCCGCCAGCGGTCGCAACAACACCGTACTCTCCACATCCGGACGCCAGATAGTACTGCAGGGTTTGGAGAACATCGTAGTGTTGGACACCGAAGACGCCACCCTGATAGCCGCCCGCCACACCCTGCCAACGCTGCAGGCACCTGCCGCCAATCTGCCTGGCACAGGTTAGCGCTCCAGCCAGTCGGTTCTATCGGTTCAGGCGGTTGTTGGTGTCCAGCCAGGTTTCGATGGTGCCGACGTCGAAGCCGGCGTTGTTGTCGATGACCAGGGCGTACATCTCTTCTTCCTCCAGCAACTGGACCATGGCATCGGTGAGTTGGATCTCACCGCCGGCGCCGGGAGCTGTGTGGGCCAGAAGTTCCATGACCCGTGGCGACAGCAGGTAGCGGCCGAAGATGGCCAGGTTGGAGGGCGCCAGGTCGACGGGGGGCTTCTCCGTAAGCTCGGTGATGCGCCAGACGGCGCCGGGCTGCTCGCCGGCACCGGGCTGCTCGTCGGCGCTGAACTGCTCGGCAGCGTCAGGCTGCGCGCCGGCACTCGACTCCCCGCCTGCAGGGCCAATGCCGTCAGCGCCACCGCTGAGCAACTCGCCGCCGATCACCCCAAAGCGGCTGACCTGCTCGCGCGGCACGGCAAAAACGGCGATGACCGAGGCTCCGCCGTGCTCACGGCTGAGGGCCAGCATGGCCGGCAGCATCGCCGCATCCGGCACGATGACATCGCCAAGCAGCACGTAAAACGGCTCGTCACCCACCAGCTCGGCAGCGCAGTGCACCGCCTGTCCCAGGCCGCCGGGCTG
>JAISUQ010000147.1 GCA_031272005.1 Coriobacteriales bacterium
CTGGAGTTCTTCTCGCCCATCTTCCTGCTCATCGCCCGCTGCGACGCCGACCCCACCTACGAACCCGAAGCCCGCCGCCTGCTGACCGCCCACATCCAACACTTCCTGGGCCGATAGCCGATGCAGGGTTATGGGAGCTTGAATCGACTGCCTGCATGATGCCATCAGCAGGCCGCTGAGAATCTGGCAACTCGGATTCTCTGCTGGCAATTAACCAGATTTCGGGGGCAAACTGCCAAGTCAGGCAGACAGATTGGGCCGAAAATACTATACTGGTCAGTCTGAGGGAAGCGCCGCTATATATGGAGTCACGCGGCATGGCGCCGCTGAATGAGAGGAGCTGAGAGCAATGGCAGACAATCAGATTCCGGCGGGTTGGTATCCCGACCCCAGTGGTAACACCAGCAAGATTCGCTATTGGGATGGCATCAGCTGGACGGATAAGTTCCTGGATGCGGCTACCTCGGCTGGCGGGGCGATGGACGCTCCGACAGGCGTCACTGCTCAGCCTGCGGTTGCCCAGGCCCCGGTTGCCCAGGCACCTGCGGCCACAGTACCGGGCGCCACCGTCGCGTCGGGTGCACCAGGCGCGCCGGTATCGCAAAGCATCCCCAACTACGGGCAAACCGCCAGCGTGCCGGCCTATCAGCCGCAGCAGGCTCCGTCTGCCGCTGAAGCCGCCGCTACCGCTGCTGCCGGCGCCAAGGTCAGGAAGGGTGAGAAGGCCCTCAACGGCGTGGCTATCACCGCGCTGATCATGGGCATCCTCTCCTTGCCGACAGCACTGTTGACCTTTGCCAGCCTGATTCCGGGCTTCAGCGCCGTGCTGCTCGGCATCTTCGGGCTGCGCAGTCAGAAGAAGATCCTGGCCATCATCGGCCTGGCACTGGGACTTCTGGGCATCATCGGCGGCATCGTCTTTTTCTATGTCGCTGTCTGGCCGGCCTGGCTGGATCATTCCGGCTTCCAGAGCTTCCTCAAGAGTCTGAGCTGAGCGGCCAGGCTGCAAGCGATAACGGATGGACGGGCATACAGACAGAGTTGCCAGCAATGGCGCCTGGCGGGAGCCAGGCCTTATCGACCCGGTAGGCGGTCCGTCGGTGCTGGCCGAGCCCCAGTTCGTGCTGAACAAGGAGAGCATGGACATCCTGACCTCCTCGCTGGTGGCGGTGCGCGGGCAGGTCTCCCATAATCCGCATACGGCGGCGGTCATCCTGGCTGGCGGCGCCGGCGAGCGCTTTGGCCGCAGCGGCGGCAAGCAGCTGCTGGAGTTGATGGGCAAACCGATTCTGACCTGGAGCGCCGAGGCTTTCGACGCGGTGTCCGACGTCGGGTTGATTGTGGTGGTCTGCCCTGAAGAGCGGATGGAGGAGTACTGCCGCGAGGCCATCGATGGCTTTCCCTTTGTCACACCGGTGAAGATGGTACGCTCCGGGGCCATCCGTCAGGAGTCGTCATATAACGGCATCAGTGCGGTGCCGGAGAAGTTCGAGTTCATCGCCATCCACGACGGCGCCCGCCCGCTGGTGACGCCGGAGCTGATAGGCCATGCCATCTCGGCGGTGCGCGGCAACGTCGATGCGGAAGGCGCGGTCGTGGGCTTCCCAGCCATTGATACTCTGAAGATAGTTAATGGACATACTATCATCGGCACCCCGGACCGCAGCGCTTTCTGGACAGCGCAGACCCCGCAGGTCTTCAGGGCGCCGGCAATCCGCGACGCCCACTCCGTGGCGCTGGCCGAGGGTTTCGTGGGCACTGATGACTCCTCGCTGGTGGAGCGACTGGGCGGCCAGGTGGTGCTGGTCCAGGGCCCGCGGGACAATATCAAGATTACTGTGCCGGAGGATCGCGCCTCCGTGGAGGCCGGTTTGCGTATCCGCTTGCAGGGGAGTTGAGCATGCGCATCGGCATCGGCATCGACACCCACGCCTTCGCGCCGGCTGAGGCAGAGCGGCCGCTGGTACTGGGCGGCGTGCTGATACCGTACGAGCGTGGCTTGGCCGGCCACTCCGATGCCGATGTCTTAGCCCACGCCATTGCTGATGCCCTGCTGGGTGCGGCCCGTCTGGGCGACATCGGTGAGCACTTTCCCGATACCGACCCGGCCTTTGCCGGCGCCGACTCCCTGGAGTTGCTACGCCAGGTAGGAGCGCTGCTCGGGGTGCATGGTTGGAAAGTGCAGGATGTCGACAGCGTGGTCATCGCCCAGGAGCCCAAGTTGGCTCCCTACCGCGAGCAGATGCGTGGCCAGTTGGCCGGCGCTTTGGGTATCGAGCCAGCTCAGATTGGCGTCAAGGCCACCACCACCGAGCACCTCGGTTTTGAGGGCCGCCAAGAGGGCATCACAGCCCACGCCGTGGCGCTGCTGGAACCGCGGTCTGCATCCCCGCGAGGCAAACACTTCTGAGAGCCAAACCTGGCTGACCTGCAAGATGAAGTGTCTGCGCTAAAAAGTGCGGTGAGTTCTGCAGCTAGTACGGCTAGTTCTGCAGCTAGTAGGGCTAATGATGCGTATAATGGTTGGGGATGGCCAACGCGAAGGCAGC
>JAISUQ010000069.1 GCA_031272005.1 Coriobacteriales bacterium
GCAGCATATATCGAGGAGAAGTGGTACAGTGATAAGGTGGACTTACGGAAGAAGCGTAAGGCCTCATGAAAAAGGGAAGCAAAACTCTCCACGAAACCTGGGGGGATTCACCCAACGTGGCACCAACATCATCGCCATAGCCTTGGACGATGCCGGAGAAGACTGCGTCTACCACTCGCTGCTGGACATCTACCCGAATGTAGTATCATGCAGCGACCCCAGCAGACTCCCCGGCCAACTCTGCAAACTCCTGACCAAACTGCTGACGAGATGATAGAAAAGAGACGCCCGACCATGTTCCTTGATAGCCTGCTGCTGCAAGAGAAATGTCTTGGATTTGCAATCCGTCCGGGATGGTTGTATACTGGCTGACCTGCCATTTTAGGCAGGTTGTACCTTGGCAAAGTCGAGGTCGTCTTGTGGGGGCGACTGGATTCGACATGATAGTCCTGCGTCGGGCAGCATGCGGTGGTCTCCTCGCCACCTTAAACAGGGGTACCGTCAAAATTAATTGACAACAGAAGCTATGCCCTCGCCGCCTAATTAAAGGCCGCGACGCCTAATCGGGATACATCCCCGCTCCCGAGGTGGCGCCATCTCAGGGGAATGCCCCTGCACACGTAGTCGGTCTGGTGCAGGGAAAGACTGAACCGGCTGGCGACAGGTTCGTTGGCACGTTGACCAGCCTGAAGCGAGATTCGATAACGCGCTGAGCATGGAGACACCTGGCAAGGGGTTAGCATGGACCGGAGTTCGACTCTCCGCGCCTCCACCAACTTTGATACCATTTCTGGCTTGCGATAACTCACCAGTCGCGCTCGCAAGCTCGCTGCTCCACAAACGCGCCACTGGCGCGTTTGGCCCCGCGCCTCCACCAACTTTGATACCATTTCTGGCTTGCGATAACTCACCAGTCGCGCTCGCAAGCTCGCTGCTCCACAAACGCGCCACTGGCGCGTTTGGCCCCGCGCCTCCACCATTCTTGATACCATTTCTGGCTACTTTTTCCAGTTTGCGAACAGGTCCTTGACGGGGGCCATTTCGGTGGCGGAGATGGTCAGGTCGCCTGTGGCCTCAACGCGGTAACTGTCGAAGACCAGCACCGGGCTGCAGGCGTTGGTGTTGACCGCCAATGTATCGATGTCGAAGCGACTGCCGCAGTTCTGACAGACCAGCACGTCTCCATCCTGAACATAATAGCCCCTGCCGGAGTCGTAACAGGTATAGCAGGTGTTGAAGGCTACCAGACAATCGCCATCGGAGGCGCGCACGGCCAGCACTTCCATCTCCACACCATCGTAAGATGCCGGATAAAAGCTGGCCGTGGTGGTTACTTCGTCCATGGGGATAATGGCTTCGGAGTTTGCCGGCTTGGCTGTGCCGGCAGAGTCGGATTCTCCAGCGGTGATACTGCTGCCAGCTGTGCCAGTGCCTGATGTGCCGGTATCGGTACTGGCGCCATCGCCGCCAGCGGATTGGGCGCTATTCGTGCAGCCAACCAGCAGCGACAGCGCCAGCAGTGTCGCCAGAATTATCGACGTGAATCGCAGAAACAGCATACTCAGGCTCCATAAGGCTGTAGGCAAACTAACCTGTCCAGTATAACCCCAGGACGCCCGCAAGCGGCAGATAGTTACCTCGCTGGCATCAACCCTGGCATCGAAGCCGACACGCAAACCGAGCCTGACCCAGCAGCAAAAGCTGGCGGAGTTGAGTCTTGATAATCCCGCAACCGGCGCCGCAGGCCGTTCTGGCTTCCGGCACCGGTTGCAGCTGCTTCTCCCCTACCCCTTGGCCAGCTTGGCAGCAGAACGGCCCGCCTGGCGGCCGTTGACCATGATGTCGCAGACGGCGTTACCTCCCAGACGGTTGGCGCCATGGATACCACCGGTGGTTTCGCCGGCAGCGAACAAGCCGGCTATCGGTTGGCCATCGGCGTCCAGGGCCTGGTTGTCGATGTTGATGCGGATGCCGCCCATGCAGTGGTGGATGCCCGGGGCCACCTTGCAGGCGTAGTAGGGTGCCGAAGTCAGTGCGGCCAGACCCTGCGTGCGGCCAAACTCATCGCTGGCGCCGCTCAGGCTGACTTCGTTGTAAGCCGCCACGGTGGCGCTGAGTGCTGCGGCATCCAGCTTCAGCTTGGATGCCAACTCCTCCAAACTGTCGGCCTTGACGGACAGTCCCTGCTTGTCGTAGTTGGCAGCATCCTTGTTCTTATCCCAGACCTGCTGGTCGTAGAGCACGTAGGCGTACTTGCCCGGCTGTTCCAACTCGGCGGCGCTGACCACATCGCGGGTCTTCATCTCGTCTACGAAGCGGCGCCCCTCCGAGTTGACCAGGATGCCACCGCCGCCCCGGATGGCCTCGGCAATCAGCGAACCATGCTCCTGGTCGACGGTGGGATGAGTCTGAATCTGGTCCATGTCAATCAGCTCTGCGCCCGCTGCGGCGGCCATGCGCATGCCATCGCCCTGGGTACCGGGCATGTTAGTGGTCACAAAGTCTGCCAGGTCCGGGCGGTACTGTTTGATCATCTCAAAATTTGCGCCGAAGCCCCCAGTAGCCACGATGACGGCTGGCGCCGTGTAGGTATTGCCGGATGCCGTCTGCACGCCAGTGACCTTGTCACCCTCCTTGATGATTCTGGTGACGTTCTCTCCCAACAGCAGGTCGATGCCGGCCTGGCCCACATTTTTCTCCAACCCCGGCACCAGCGTCTTACCCACGGCACTGCCGTCCGTTGGGCGATGGCAACGCTTGACCGAGGTGCCGGCGGTCTGGGAGATGTTATCCAGCCGGATGCCGATGCTGTCCAGCCAGTCGATGGCCTCGGCGGAATTGTCGCAGAGATGCTCAATCAGGGCCATATCGCCGCGCTCCTTGCCCCCGATGTAGGTGTCTTCGACGAACAGTTGGTTGCTGTCCTCGATGCCTTGTTCTGCCTGAAACCTGGTTTCTGAGGCGTTCATGCCGGAGGAGGAGAAGTTGGTATTGCCACCCACGGTATTCTCCTTCTCCAGGATAATTACTTTGGCTGCGCCCTCAGCTTTGGCCGTCAGGGCAGCGGCCATGCCGGTGCCACCGGCTCCGATGATCACCACGTCACAGGACTGGACTTGCGGGAGCCTCTCCGCCCCAACTTCGCTCTTTTGCGGCTGACAACCAGCCAGCAGCGAAGCTGGAGTCACGCTGAGCACGCCCAACGCCGCCAGGCCTTGGATAAAACTCCGACGGTCCATCTCGCTAAACTCGTGCATTAGTTCCTCCTCAATCAAACGGATAAACAACCTGACGAGTATGGCGATAAAGGTTGTCGCAAAACACACCCTTTTGGCGTGGTGTTGGTTTGTGGGGTTTTCCGCAATCACGGAAGCTGGCATATGCCGGCAGGTTTCACTACAATACATAGGCGATAAAAACCACCAGTTATCATCAGATGTCCCCAAAGGAGAATTTTCCAATGCCCGATGAAACCAACAGCCAGTCCAACACCCAGCCCACTGCAGAAACCGCTGCCGCCGCTGACGTCGCCGCTGAAGCCGCCGCCGACCCCGTCGCCGATTCCACTGCCGACCCCACTGCCGACCCCGCAGCCAGCTGCGACAGCGCCTGTTCGTCCTGCGCGGCGGATTGCACCAGCCGCAGCGAACCGCAGGATTGGCATGCCAAACCCAACGACTTCACGCAAATCAAGCAGATTATCGCCGTGGTCAGCGGCAAGGGCGGCGTAGGCAAGTCTCTGGTAACCTCAACTCTGGCCTGCGCCCTGCAGGCACAGGGCAAGCAGGTTGGCATCCTGGACGCCGACATCACCGGGCCTTCCGTACCCAAAGCCTTCGGCGTGTCTGAGAAGCTGCGGGCCAATGTCGCCGGGCTGTTGCCCTCTGTAAGCGCCGGTGGTATCCAGGTGGTCTCCACCAACCTTATCCTCCCCGAGGATACCACGCCGGTTCTCTGGCGCGGCACCATCATCTCCGGCCTGGTACGCCAGTTTTTCAGCGAGGTGACCTGGGGCGAGCTGGACTACCTGCTGATTGACATGCCTCCCGGTACCGGCGACGTGCCGCTGACCGTCTACCAGTCGCTGCCGATCAACGGCGTGGTCGTGGTAACTGCACCTCAGGCCCTGGTCTCGATGATTGTCGGCAAAGCCATCAACATGGCTGCTACCATGAATGTGCCGATATTGGGTTTGGTGGAGAACCTCTCCTACTTCCAATGCCCGGACTGCGGCAACAGACACGACATCTTCGGACCCAGCCAGCTGGACGCCCTGGCCAAGGAGTACAACATCACCCTGACCGCCCGCCTGCCCATCGACAGCAACTACGCCTCACTGATGGACTCCGGGCAGATAGAGCAGGCCCAGATTCCCGAGATAACCGCCTTCGCCACCACCCTGTCTGCCGAGCTGGAAGCCACCACCAACTCAACAACCGACGCATAGTCCTGACCTGACAGGGTTGCGAACGGCGAAAACCCCTCACGGGTTCAAATCCCCGCGACGGGAGTCATCTGTTGTTGCTGATTTGTGAGTTCGCAGATCAACTCTGGTGTCGGCGGAGTGATTTGACAATCGTGAGCTGCGCTCAGGCTTGTGGACCTCGTTCGCTTCGCTCACTCGGACATTTTCGCTAAAACGTGCCACTGGCACGTTTCTTTACGCGAAAATCCCTCGCGGGTTCAAATCCCCGCAATGGGAGTCATCTGTTGTTTGCTGATTAACAGGTTCGCAGATCAACTCTGGTGTCGGCGGAGGGATTTGAACCCTCACGTCCATTCGGACACTAGCCCCTCAAGCTAGCGCGTCTGCCGTTCCGCCACGCCGACGTTTGCTGCTGTGTTGGGCAGGCGTACGCAGTCTGTGCGAGCCTGAGCCGCTTGCCCGGTAGTGCGCTGCTGGCTGTCAGCCAATCGTGCCCTTGGGGTAGATACCCATCAAAACCAACAGGGTGATGAAGAAGATGACCGCAAAGATGATGGTGATGCGGTCAAGGTTTTTCTCCACCAGACTGGTACCGGTGGTGCCGGAGTAGACCTGACCAGCGATGATGTCGGACAGGCCGGTGCCTTTACCAGAGTGCAGAAGCACAAACAGAATCAGACCGATGCCAGAAATCAGCCAGACAATCAATACGAAGACCAACAATGGGTTCACTTGTCGCCTTACCTTTCTTCAAATCCCCGCCGAGTCGCCAACTAAGCATAACTCAACGCGAGAGCGAAAAAACACGCGAATGGATATGATACAACAAAACCGGGCTGAATGGCACTATTTGAGCAAATCTTCCAACCCTTTGAGGTCGTTCAGATTCATGTTACCCAAACCGGGCATGTTGGGCAGACCGCGCATGCCCCGGTTGCGCTTGCCTTTCTTGCCCTTCTTGCCCTTACTGGGCTTGCCTTTGGCGATACCGCCGGCAGCCAGATTCATCTTCTTCATCATCTTGCGGGTCTCGTCGAATTGCTTGATCAGCTGGTTGACGTCGAAGACCTGCACGCCGGCGCCGTTGGCGATGCGCTGGCGGCGGGAGCCGTTGATGATAGTGGGTTTGGCACGCTCGCCCTTGGTCATCGAATTGATGATGACTTCCATCTTATCCAACATATGCTCATCGACCTGGCCGGAGCCCAAAGCCTTGTCGCCGCCCGGCAGGGCTTTGAGCAGGCTGCCAATGCCGCCAATCTTGCGGACCTGCTGATTGATCATCAGGAAGTCGTCGAAGGTCAACTCGGCGCGGGCCAAGCGCTCAGCCTCGGCTTCCTCAATCTCGGCATCGGCGGCGGCCTGGGCCTTCTCAATCAGTGAGACCATGTCGCCCATACCGAGGATGCGTTTGGCCATCCGGTCGGGATGGAACTCCTCCAGTGAGCTGGGCTTCTCGCCCTCGGAGATGAACTTGATCGGTTTGCCGGTGACCTCACGGATGGATAAGGCACCGCCACCACGGGCGTCGCCGTCCATCTTGGCCATGATTACGCCGTCGAAGTCCACCCGCTCGGCGAAGGCGGCGGCCACGTTGACCACGTCCTGGCCGGTCATGGCGTCGACCACCATCAGCACCTGCTCCGGCTGCACGGCTTGCTTGATGGCCTCGGCCTCAGCCATCATCTCCTCGTCGACGTGCAGGCGGCCGGCGGTGTCGATGATTACGATGTCGCGCAGGCTGTCGATGGCCTCGCGGATTGAGTCCTTGGCTATCTGCACCGGGTCTTTACCGTCGCCCCGGAAGACCTTGACGTCGATATCGCGACCCAGCGACTCCAACTGGTCGGCGGCGGCCGGGCGATAGACGTCGGCAGCCACCAGCAGCGGTGAGTGACCCTGCTGTTTGAGGCGATAGGCCAGTTTGCTGGCAGCGGTGGTCTTACCGGAGCCCTGCAGACCCACCAGCATGATGACGTTGGGGATGCGCGAGGATAACTCCAGCTTGGCGTTGTCCTCCCCCAGCAGGGCGGTCAACTCATCGAGGACAATCCGGATGACGTTCTGCGCCGGAGTCAGCGACTCCAACACCTCGCTGACCAGCGCCTTCTCCTTAACGGCGGCCACAAAGCTCTTGACCACCTTGAAGTTGAC
>JAISUQ010000082.1 GCA_031272005.1 Coriobacteriales bacterium
CGCCGAGAAGCGTCGATACTCCACCCGCCAGAGCAACAGCAGGCAGATGGCCCCCACCGCCACCCCGATGACCTGGCGGGAGAAGGAATACAGCTCCGACTCGAAGACCGCACTGCGCACCACGACCAAGCCAAAACCCACCACCAGCGCGGCAGCCAGGATAAACGGCAGGCAGACCACGCTGGAGAAGCGCTGATAGAGGTCGCCCCAGGCACCGCTGGAGGAGGCCTGTTGGGATTGCTGGACCTGAGGCTGAATGGCCATCTCAACGCTCCCCGGTACGCGAGCTGCGGATCTCGATGTCGCCGAGATCCACACCCAGGCAGGCCGCCAGGGCGTGCTGGACGCCGGCGATAGGCACACCGGAGCCCTCGCCGCCATTCTCGACCACACAGGCCACGCAGTATTGGGGGTCTTCGCGGGGGGCGAAGGCCACAAACCAACCGAAATCATCAGGGGCTGAAGCCACCTCGGCTGTACCGGATTTACCGCTGACCTTACAGGGGAATTGCCCGAAGATGGTCGTCTCGCGATCGCCGATCATCGCCAGGCCGGCATGGATGCGATCCATGTATTTCTTCTCTATCAGCGGCTGTATCTGGCTTTCCTTGGGCTCATAGCCCACGACAATATTGCCCTGCGAGTCCAGGATCTTGCTGAAGACGTGCGGTACCAGCAGTTTGCCCGAGGCCACACCGGCATAGGCGTGGGCCAGCTGCAGCGGGGTGATCAGGATGTCGCCCTGGCCGATGATCATGTTGGTCATGTCACCCGGTTGCCACTGGGCATCCTCCGGGGTGTCGGCAAAGGCTTCCAGCTTCCAGGCCGGGTCCGGTACCCGTCCGTAGGCTTCACCAGGCAGATCGATGCCCGTCACCGAACCAAAACCCCAGGTCTTCAGATAGTCCTGGAGCAGGTTGACATGCTGGTCGTTGCCGCTCTCCTCCCAACGCTCATAGAAGCGCGAAGCGACGTTGTAGAAGAAGATGTCGCAGGAGACGTTGACGGCGTTCTCCAAATCCATGATTCCATGGCCATCCGGATAAACCCAGCAGCGTTGGCCCCACTGCTCGCCGTACTCCTCCCACCAGCCTTCGCACTCAAACTCCGTATCCTCCTCGATGATGCCATACATCTGGCCGGCCATGCCGGTAAAGGCCTTGAAGGTGGAGGCGGCAGGGTACAGGCCGGAGATCACCCGGTTGGTCAGGGGGTAGGCGGATTCCTTGGCGTTGAGCTCCTCCCAGAGATCGGTGGAGATGCCGTCGGTGAAGTCATCCGGGTTGTAGGTGGGGTAACTGGAGGCGCCGAGGATGCCGCCATCCTTGACGTCAATGACCACCAGGGCGGCGGCATTGGCGTAGAAATAACCCAGGTCCACCGCCTTGGGAACGATGAAGCCGAGGATGCGATCGCAGGCCTTCTGGATGTCGAGGTCCAGTGTCAGGCAGACGTCCGAGCCGTTCTGGGCCGGTTGTTCGCTGAGCAGGCCGGAAGGATTGCCGTCGACGTCGACCTTGTAGGTGCGCACGCCGCGGATGCCCTGGAGCACGCCCTCGAACTGCTGTTCGGCACCACCTTTACCGATGTAGTCGCCACTCTGATAGTCGATGCTCTGGTTGGGAATCAGCAGGTCGGCCTCAGTGACCGGGCCGATGTAACCGAGGATATGCGCCGCCAGTGACCCGTAGGGGTAGTTGCGCACCGTGCGTTCCTCCACCTGCACGTCGCCAAAGAGGTGCGGGTGCTCCTTGATGTAGGAGACAATCCGCATCGTCACGTCGCGGGCAATGACCCGGTCGGCCTGTGAACCGGCGTTATCGTCGAGCAGGGCTTTGCGAATCTGGCCGACTGGCATCCCCAACACCAGAGAGAGACGATGGACGATATTGCGGTCTGAGGCCACCCGCTTCGGCCCGGTGACCATCATCGAGACCCTGTTGCCAACCAGCTCCCGACCGATACGGTCCAGAAGCCGTCCACGGGTCGCCGGCACCGAGACCTCGGAGGTCATGTTGTCCTCGGCCAACTTGGTGTAAGTATCCCCGGACAACAGCTGCAGCGACCAGAGCTTGACCAGGATGGAGCCAAAGACTGCGGCGATGAAGGCGCCGAACAGAAACAGCCGGCTGCGCTGGTTGTTCTTGCCCGGCTCCTCGTGCGGGTCGGGTTTGCGCACGTCGTCGATGCCGACGCCCCGCGGTGCCGAGTGGCGGCCGAAGCTGCGCTTGACCACCACGGTCTTGGAGTGCGTGGAGCGCAGCCGCAGGATGACGATGCTGGCCAGCACAACCAGGATAAAGATGGCGACGCCGATACAGATTGCTGTCTGGACTGCAGTCATCTTAGAGCAGCTTGCCTTTCAGGGTGGTGATAGCCTGCCGCCGCCGACGCGAGAAGCGATTCATCACCGGAAAGATAATCAGACCCAGCAACGAGTCATAGACTGTGCCTGGCAGAGTCCGGCTGACCAGCGAGCCGAGGAAATTGGTGTCATAACCGACGATGGACAGCAGAGCGGCATAGAGCAATTCGCCTAAGAAAGCCGCCACCAGCAGCAGGACCACCTCAACCAGCCAGCCTCCGGAGAACATGTCCTTGTTCAGCGAACTGACGCTGAAGGCCAGCACCGAGAGCACCAGAGGCATGACACCGATAGGCCCGGCGATGATCAGGTCGTAGAGCAGGCCGAGGATAAAGCCCAGCACACTGGAGGTGGTGCGGTTGTTGAAGATTGCCACGATAACGGTAAAGACCAGCAGGAAGTTGGGCACCACGCCGGCCACGGCGATATTCGGCGCCAGCATGATTTGGGCAGCGACGGAACAAAACGACCCCAGGAGGATGAATGGCGCGTGCGCCGCCCGGCTGTCCATCACTGACCACCCTCCGTTTCAGCCTCTTCTTCCTTGGTGGCGTCGGTCTCTGCCTCCGCTGCAGTCGCAGCCTGGGCGGCAGCGGCGGCCTCCTTGTTCGGCACAATCTCGGATTCGTTGCCGATCAACACCAGGACTTCCTCATAATCGGTGACCCTGGTGATCGGACGCACCACGATGGTCTGGTAGACATCAGAGGGCATCGCCGAGACGGTCGAGACCTCCCCTACCGGAATGCCCTTGGGGTAGACGCCGCCCGCGCCTGAGGTGACTATCGAATCCCCGGGCTCAACCGAGACATCCATCGGGATGAATTGCAGATACAGCAGGCCATCGTAGGAGCCGGCCAGGATTCCCTCGGCCCGGCTCTCCTGCAAAAAGACCGCTACACCACT
>JAISUQ010000103.1 GCA_031272005.1 Coriobacteriales bacterium
TCCGCCTCCACCCGCCGCACCCCGCCGCCCTACGCCGGCCCCTTCCCGGTGGAGCGTCGGCTGTTCCTCTCCAAAGTCGCCGATCTGCGCTATGGCGAGAATCCGCATCAGCGCGCGGCCTTCTATCTCAACCCCGGCACCAACCCGCATCGGCCGGCCAACCCGGCCTGGCAACTTGCCAACGCCCGCCAGCTGCAGGGCAAGGAGCTCTCCTACAACAACTATCTCGACCTCGATGCCGCCTGGGCTGCGGTGCGCGAGTTTGAGGCTCCCACCTGCGTCATCGTCAAACACCTGACACCCTGCGGCATCGCCAGCAACGACGACATCGTCACCGCCTACCAGCGAGCCCACGACGTCGACCCGGTCAGTGCCTTCGGTGGCGTCATGGCCTTCAACCGCCCGGTGCCCAAATCCATCGTCGAGGCCATCTATGCCAACGGCCAGTTCATCGAAGCGGTTGTGGCGCCGGCCTACGACCCAGCCGCCCTGGAGCTGTTTGCCGAGAAGCCCAACGCCCGCATTCTGGAGACCGGCGGCATCAACGCCCCCGGCGGCCAGATCGACTACCGCAGCGTCGAGGGCGGCATGCTGGCGATGACCGCCGACGTGGTCTCCGAAGACCCTGCCAGCTTCACCGTGCCCACCAAGCGCCAGCCCACCCCCAGTGAGCTGGAGAGCCTGCTGTTTGCCTGGAAAGCCTGCAAGTCCATCAAGTCCAACGCCATCGTCATTGTGCGGGACAACGCCACCGTAGGCTCCGGCGCCGGCCAACCCAACCGTGTGAACTCCGCCGAACTGGCTGTCAAGCAAGCCGGGGATAAGGCCCAGGGCGCCGTCGCCGCATCCGATGCCTTCATGCCCTTTGCCGATTCCCTGGAGGTATTGATTGCTGCCGGTGTCACCGCTGTTATCCAACCCGGTGGCTCCATCCGCGACGAGGAAGTCATCGCCGCCGCCGATGCCGCCAACGTAGCCCTGCTCTTCACCGGCCACCGCCACTTCAGGCACTGATTTGCCACCGAGCCCATGAAACCGGTGAATCCGCCCAAAAACCTGGCAGATTCACCGGGCGAGCAGCATAATTGTATAAAACTAAATAAAAGAATCCAGTATTGAGCTAACTACGTTTAATATAGTACAATAATAAGTGTAGCAATGTGAAAGTGCGGAGAAAACCGCCTGAGGCGCCCTCCAACGCACGCTCCCTGGAACACACCCGAACACACCCGAACACACTGGAACACACTGGAACAGGCTGCCCCGGCATATTCCGGCAAGCGGCGCTGAACTGCTTGCCATACGTTCAATATTCATTTATACTACCAAAAGTTGAACAGTATTCAGACGGCCAGGGGGCGCCGCTGCAGCAGAGGCAGCAGAGGCAGCAGAGGGAGCTGAGGGAGCTGAGGGATTCCATGCTCAAGGAGTCAGAGTTTCTGGTATTGAACGACCTGCGTCAGGCGGGGGAGACGGGCGCAGCCACCACCCAACGCCATATCGCCGAGCGTACCGGCCTGTCGCTGGGCACCGTCAACAGTACGGTCAAGCTGCTCCAGGATCGCAGCTATCTGCACGATGGCCAAATCAGCGCCTCCGGCCTCAGGGCGCTTCAGCCCTATAAGGTCGACAACGCCATCATCATGGCCGCCGGTCTCTCCAGCCGCTTTGTGCCGCTGTCCTACGAGAAGCCCAAGGGTACGCTCAAGGTGCGCGGCGAGGTGCTCATCGAGCGCATCATCCGCCAGCTGCAGGAGGCGGGCATCAACGACATCACGGTCGTCGTGGGCTATATGAAGGAGCAGTTCCTCTATCTGGAGGACGCCTTCAATGTCCAGATCGTCATCAACGACGCCTACCTGGAGCGCAATAACAACTCCTCGCTGATGCTGGTAAAAGAGCACTTCGCCAACACCTACATCCTGGCAGCGGACTATTACTTCGAGCGGAACATCTTCTCCCCATACGTCTACCAGGCCTATTACGCCGCCATCTTCGTCGAGGGGCCCACGGACGAGTGGGTGCTGCGCACCGGCTCCGGCGACCACATCGTCAAGACCTTCATCGGCGGCAGCGACGAGTGGATCATGTACGGCGAGGCCTACTTCGACAAGGCCTACTCCAGGCGCTTCGCCGAGATCCTCACCGAGGTCTACGATCGCCCGGAGACCCGCCCCAAACTCTGGGAGGAAATCTACGCCGACCACATCAAGGAGCTGGACATGGTCATCCGACGCTATCCGGCCGGCGTGCTGCATGAGTTTGACTCCCTGGCCGATGTCCGGGCTTTTGACTCCGGCTTTCTGGCCAACATCGACTCGGCCATCCTGGATAACATCTGCGCGGTGTTGCAGTGCCAGCGCGAGCAGATCACCGACATCGCGCCTATCCCCGAAGGCCTTTCCAACTTCTCCTTCTTCTTCCGGGTCGGCGAGGGCGGCTACGTCTATCGCCACCCCGGCGCCGCCACCCAGGGTATCCTCAACCGTGCCGTAGAAGCTGAGGTCGAAGGCATCGCCGCCGAGCTGGGCCTGGATGCCACCTTCATCTATCAGGATGCCGAGAAGGGCTGGAAGATCTCCCGCTTCGTGGAGGTCACCGAGCCCTTTGACTATCATAACCAGCAGCATGTGCAGACCGCGCTGGCGATGGTCTGCAAGCTGCACAACTCCGGCAAGAGCGTGGAGAGCAACTTCGATTTGCAAGAGGAGACCAACAAGATCAAGCAGCGCCTGTTGGGCACCTCCCAGTTGGACTTCCCAGACTTCCAGGAGTTGGACCAGCGGGCCGCCCGGCTCTACGCTCACGTACAGGCCGAGGGCGTACCGCTCTGCCTCTGCCATAACGATTTTTACGAACCTAATATCCTTATAGCAAACGAGGACTTCTACCTGATTGACTGGGAATACACCGGCATGAGCGACTATGCCTCCGATCTGGGCACCTTCATCTGCTGCTCGGATTACACCCAGGAGCAGGCCACAGAAGTACTGGAAACCTACTTTGGCCGGCCGTTGACTCAGGCAGAGCTGCTGCACTGTCTGATCTACGTGTCGCTGGCCGGCTATTACTGGTTTATCTGGGCGTTGAATAAAGAGGCTGCGGGAGAATCGGTAGGGGAGTGGCTGCACCTTTGGTACCGCTACGCCAAGGAGTACGGCATCATCGCGGAGCAGATGCTCTGAACTGACGCCGAGGATGGCTTTGGGGGAGCAAGCCCCAGGGCCAGGCAACAGGGAACAGGGAACAGGCAACAGGCAACAGGGATAGGAGAAACATGGAACTGGTAGGACAGATAGTCGTCTACATCATCATGGTCTGCGCCATCATCGGCGCCATAGCCTCGGTGATCAAGCCGGAGAGCGAGCTGGGTCAGGAGTTCGTGGCCGGCATCGACTCCATCGGGCCGATCTTTCTGCCGGTGGCCGGCATCATGGCCGCCGCGCCTTACATCACGGCCTTTGTCAGCAGTGTCTTCGGCCCGGCCTTCAATTTCGTAGGCGCCGACCCGGCGATGGCCGCCACCACCTTCATCGCCGTGGACATGGGCGGCTACCAGCTGGCCGATGCCCTGGCCGAGACCCGTGAGAGCTGGATCATGGCCATGATGACCGGCTACATGGGTGGTGCCACCATCGTCTTCACCATCCCGGTGGCGCTGAAGATGATTCAGAAGAAAGACCAGAAATACCTGGCCCTGGGCGTGATGAGCGGCCTGCTGGCCATTCCCATCGGCGTGCTGGTCTCCAGCGTGATTATCGCTCTGTCCAACCCGGTAGTGCGCGAGATTGTCTCCACCAACAGCGAGGCCACCTTCCAGCTGGCCCTGTCCTTTGGCACCATCGGCCTGAACCTTATCCCGCTGATCATCATCTGCGTGGCCCTGGCTCTGGGTCTGATGTTTGCGCCGGACGCCATGATCAAGGGCTTCACCATCTTCGGCCGCGTGCTGGAGTCGGTGCTGAAGCTGGTGTTTGTAGTGGTAGTGGTGGAGTACTTCACGGGATTGCCATCGCAGTGGCTCGGCAGCTACTGGGGCTTTGACCCGATAATCGCCGACGACGTTGACCTCTTCCGGGCCCTGGAAGTCTCCGGCGCCATCGGTATCATGCTCTGCGGCGCCTTCCCGATGGTCTACCTGATCAAGCGTTACCTGGCCAAACCACTGGCTGCCGTCGGCAAGATCTTCGGTCTGTCCTCCGATGCCACCACCGGCATCCTGGCCGCCGCCGCCAACGTGCTGGCCCTGCTGGCCTTTGTCAAGGACATCAAAGCCCGGGATAAGGTAATCTGCATCGCCTTTGCCGTCTGTTGTGCCTTCCTGTTTGGCGACCACCTCAGCTTCACCGCCAACTTCCAGCCTTCGCTGATTGTTCCGGTACTGGTCGGCAAGCTGGCCGGTGGAGTCTGTGGCATCGTCTTCGCCATGCTCCTGGCCGTCAAGAAGGCCGAGCAACTGGAAGCCGCCGACACCGAGTAGAGTAGGTCAGAGGCGCGCGGCCTATCGCGCCCTCCCGACCTGCGAAAACACCTGCTTGCAAGGGCGCAATGAATTGCGCTCTTGCGGTGGGCGTTTCTCCCTGGTTCTCCCTGGTTCTCCCTGGTTCTCCCCGTTTCTCCCTGTATCTCCCAGGGGGGCTTCGAAAAACCTGCGTGATTTGAAGTATTGCTGTATAATTTTGCGGTTGTACTGGAGTATACCTGCGCCCGCGAGGTCTTCTTGGAAGTCATCAATACAATATTCGGTATCCCTCTGGGCTACATCCTTTACTGGTGCTATCAACTGTTGGGCAACTATGGCCTGGCGATATTGCTGTTTACCCTGATTACCAAAGTGCTCCTGCTCCCGCTGTCGCTGGTGGCCCAGAAGAACTCCATCGTCATGGTGCGCATCCAACCGGCGCTGGAGGACCTGAAGATGCGCTTTGCCGGCAACAGCACCCTGCTGCTCGACGAGCAGAAGCAGCTCTACAAGGCCGAGCATTACTCCACGCTGAAGAACATCCTGCCGCTGCTGGTGCAGATCCCGATTATCCTCGGTCTGATCTATGTCATCTACAACCCGCTGCAACACCTGCTGCACATCGATGCCGCCACCATCAATGCCCTGGTGGCCGCCACCGCCACGGCCATGGATACCACGGCGGAGCAACTTGGCGCCGGCGCCCAGCTGGCGGTCATCCAACAGAT
>JAISUQ010000114.1 GCA_031272005.1 Coriobacteriales bacterium
GTTCATGTAGACGGCCCCGCCCAGGGTGCCGGGGATGCCGACGGCGAACTCCAAGCCGGAGTAGCCGTGTTTGAAGGCGGCGGTGACCAGATTGGCCAGCACTACTCCGCCGCCGGCCACCAGCAGGGATTGGCCGCTGTCCACATCCGGCAGACTGAAGTGCTTGAATTCGCTGCCCAGGGTGAGCACGGCGCCTTTGAAGCCCTCGTCGGCCACCAGCAGGTTGGAGCCGCGACCGATGACGGTCCAGGGCAGCTGGTGGGCCTCGATGACCTCCAGGCTGCGCTTGATGTCGGCCACCGAAGCGCACTCGATGAACAGCGACGCCGGGCCGCCAAGCTTGTAGCTGGTGTGGCGGGCCATCGGCTCGTCATAGCTGACGCTGCCGGCAATCGATCCTTCCAGGTCGCAGTAGGCATCGAAGGTGGTCATTGCTGCGCGTCGCCGCCTTGATCGGTATTCAGGATTTGGAGAATCTCCGGGCCGAGGTTGGTGACGTCACCGGCGCCCATGGTGATGATCAGGTCGCCCGGCGCGGCGGCAGCAGCCATGGCTGCAGCCACCTCGAAGCGCTGGCTGAGCAGGCGGATGTTGGCCTGGGGGTCATGGGCCTGCACCGCCGCCAGCAGCAGGGCGCTGTCGATGCCGGCAATCGGCTCTTCTCCGGCAGAATAGATCTCCATCAAGGTGATGGTATCGGCATGGTCGAAAGCCGCGCCGAACTCCTCCACAAAGGCCTGGGTACGGGTATAGCGATGGGGCTGGAACAGCACATGGACGCGGTTGTAGCCCAGCTCGCTGGCGGCTTTGAGGGTCGCGGCCACCTCGGTGGGATGATGGCCGTAATCGTCGACCACGGTGACGCCTTTTGCCACACCTTTGATTTGGAAGCGGCGGTGCACGCCCCTGAAGCCAGAGACCGCCCGCGCCGCTGCCTCACGCTCGAAGCCCAGGTAATCCAGGGTAGCCATGACGGCTGTGGCGTTGACCATGTTGTGCAGGCCGGGCGAGTGCTCCAGGCGCAGGGACACCCGCTGGCCGTCTGGGAAGGCCACCGCGAAGCTGCTGCCGTCTTCTGCATTCCGGCCGCCCGCGACACCCGCAATGCCCCCGGCGTCCGCGCCACCCCCACCCGGCTCACAGCGCACCTGGGCATCGGCAGCCAGGCCGTAGGTCAGC
The DNA here is from genome assembly GCA_031272005.1 of Coriobacteriales bacterium. GTDB lineage: Bacteria > Actinomycetota > Coriobacteriia > Coriobacteriales > UBA8131 > JAISUQ01. The sequence goes on from JAISUQ010000114.1 coordinate 1,180, forward strand.
AGGTCATGACCGGTCTTCTCGGCTAAGGACAGCAGCTCGGGGCTGTCGGCGCAGACCACGGCCACCCCGGCTGGGTCGAGTTTGGCCAAAAAGGCGGTAAAGGCCACGTGCACCTCGTCGATGCTCTTGTAGTGGTCCATGTGGTCGGCCTCGATGTTGGTGATGATGGCCACGGAAGGGTCGAGCCAGACGAAGGAGCCGTCGGACTCATCAGCCTCGACCACGAAGTAGGAGCCATCCCCCACCTTGGCCGTGGAGTCGAACTCCTCCACCACCCCACCTATCAGCAGCGTGGGGTCGGCGCCCAGGTGGACCAGGGCGCTGGCCAGCATGGCCGAGGTGGTGGTCTTGCCATGGGTGCCGGCCACGGCCAGGGTCTGGCGCTGGCGGCCGAGATAGGCCAGCATCCGGGCGCGCGGCCAGAAGGTCAGGCCGCGTTGGCGGGCGGCAACCAGCTCCGGGTTGTCATCCGGGATGGCGGTGGAGACCACCACCACCTCGATATCCGGGTCGGCGACGTTGGCGGCGTTGTGGGGTACGGAGATGTCCAGCCCGGCGCGCAGCAGCGCCTGCATGTACTCGGATTGCTTGAGGTCTGAGCCGGAGACCTGGATGCCGGCAGCCTGGGCTACCAGAGCGATGCCGCTCATGCCGGAGCCGCCGATGCCGATGAAGTGGACGCGCTTCAGGTCGCGTAGCAAATCTGCTGTCAACGGTACTCCTTTCCGGCGAATTCGATGGTTCGGCGCGCCAGGCAGAGCATGGCGTCGAGATAAAAACCGCTGCGGACAGAGGCGAAGCGCTCGGCCAGCACGGAGAGCTCGGTGCAGGCCAGAATGGCGCCGTCGCAGCCCTGCTCCTGCAACTCGGCGTCGATAGCCTGGATGGCCGCCGCATCGATGCTGCCACCGGCCTTGACGCCGTCATAGATCAGCGACATCACCTGCCGCTGGCGGGGCTGGCTGGGCAGGCAGGGTTGCAGGCCGCGCTGCTCCAAAGCCCGCTGATAGGTGGCATGCCCCAGCGTGCCGTCGGTGGCCAGCACCGCCACCCGGCTGCCGGCTCCGAAGCGAGCCAGCGCGGCGTCGGCGGCCAGCTGCACCATATCCAAGAATGGCACGGCGGCTGCCTCGGCAATCTGCGCGGCGAAGACGTGCGAGGTGTTGCAGGTGATGCAGATGGCCTCAGCACCAGCCCGCTCCAGCAGCGTGACATCGGCCAACAGTGCGCTGAGCAGCTGCTCGCCGGCTCCGGCCTGCAAGGCCGCCGTGCGATCGGGCATCGAGGCGTGGCTGTAGACCAGCATGTCCAGATGCTCCTGGTCGCAGCTGGCCTGGGTATGCTCGATGACCATCCGGTAGAACAGCGCCGAGGCCTCCGGCCCCATGCCGCCTAATACCCCAATCAACATCTGACTCCCTCAGTCGTTGCCCGCGTAACGGTGCTCGCCATAGAAGCGGGCGAATTTGTCCGGCTGAGTGCGCAGGGACTTCTCCACCCGCAGTTTGTGCTTCAGGCTCTTGTCCGCCGCGTAGAGCAGCGGGTTGGTGCATTTGCCGGCAGCAATCAGCTGGCGCATCTGCTGGCGGCACTCCGGCGGCGAGATGTAGTCGAAAGCCACCTTCTCCGGCACCACCAACCACAGCGATTCGGTGGCCACCGAGGTGTATCCCAGCGCCTCTCCCCTGCCGTAGACCAGATCCTCAACCAGATAGCGAGCCAGGTTGGCGCCGGCGGCGGTGACATAGAAATTGCTGCGCCCCTGGCGAACGTTGCACTCGAAGACCTTAAATTTGCCATCCCGACTGTCAAATTTGAGGTCGAAGTTGGCGAAGCCAGTATAGTCCAGTTTCTCCAGCAGCGCCTGGATACGGCCTTCCAGCTCCAGGTCCTGCTCGCCGGGCCCGGTGAGAATGACGGCGTGATTGCCTTTGCCCTTAGGGGTGTGTTCCTCCAGCAGCACATGCCCCAGGCAAGTCAGGCGGACCTGGCCGTCAAGTGTGGAATAGCTGGTCAGCACGCGCATGTAGCTGTCGTCCCCGGGGATGAAATCCTGGATGATGGTGGTACCGGGATAGCCCGAGGCATCGATACGCCCGATGACCTCGGCCGCCGCCTCACGGGTAGCGGCGATGAACACCTTGTCCTGCCCGGCGAAGGGGTGCGCCCAGTAGGCCACACCATCGGCCGGTTTGATCACCCAGGGCAGCGGGAAAGGCACCTCATCCAGCTGCTCGGCGGCGCTTCTGGCAGCGGCTTGGGTCGCTGTGGCGCGAGCCTGCTCCACTTCCTCCAGATGACAGGGCGGCAGCCAGCCCACCGCGCCTTGCGGCCGGTAGACGTAGGTGCCGGGATACTCCAGCCCCACCTCATCGCAAAGCTGGTAGAAGCGCTGCTTGTCCGTCAGCCGCTGGACAAGCTCCAGGCCGATGCCGGGCGCCACCACGTTGGCGGGCAGCTCGGCGCGGATGCCGGCCAGCGTCAGCACGTAAGCGTCGCCACAGGGTACCACGATGGTTTTGCGCTCCGGGTAATCGGCGGCAAACTCGCAAATCGCCTCCAGCATCTCCTCCGGTTGGTCGACCCGCGCCCGCATCCGATGCTCAAGGATGCGGCTGTCTACACAAGGCCCGCTGTCCACCATGCCGTAAGACACCGAGCGGACGCCATACTCCTCGTGGAAGGCCCGTGCCATGCTGTAGACATTGATGTCGGAGGCAAACAGAAGCGGGATAAAATCGCCGTTGCCGACCTCATGCTGCATTTCGTCATCCTTTCCGAAGTCAGCAACAATGCTACCACATCCCCACCCTCTGATGGCACCAGGCAAACCAGCTAATCGCCCAGCCACAACTGTCAGTTACTGTGCTACTCTGTTCTCAGCACATCAGAAGGGAGTGCAGTATGCATATTGAGGACAAAACCACACTTTCTACCTCTGATTATTGCATCATGAAAGATAATGACTACGATGACTCATACGAAAGTGACGCAAGATTCATAGAATACATCTCGTTGTTATGCAAGCATTCTAGAAACTCCAACAACCTGACAGATGCTTCATCGGTCTTCAAAGATATACGGAGCAATCATGGCTGGTGAAGAAACAGAAGAAGTCATCTATAGTTTTCGATTTGACTCTATCGCGCAAGAACAACTCGTCGAAGCAGTCGAATACTATACAGAAAACGCAAGTGAAGAGGTTGCTCGAAGATTTCTGATAAAGATTGAAACCATTACAGAGATGCTCTGTGTCTGGCCCGAGGTTGGCATAGTACTTGAAGGGTTCCCCGAGGTAAGAAGCTGCAAAGTCCCAAAATTTCCATACCGTGTTTATTACCGGATAAACCAAGATATACTTGAGGTAGTTGCTGTATCCATTTATCACTCAAGTCGAGATCTTGACAAGTTACTGTTCGACTTAAAGAAGAGACTGCTTCAGTAGTTTCAATATGTAAATACATGAAGTCAATGGCAAAATATGCAGACTAATGCAGACGGGTGGACAATAGCGAATACCTTCAAACATTGCCCGAATACTAGCCCAGATTCCTTAGAAGGATGCGTGACAAAGGGGACGGCCTTGTCACACCCTAAAAGGTGGCAGAAAGAACCTTCCACACTGTCACTGCGACTCAGTTGCAGATGCGTACCGCATCAAACCCCCACGCCCACAGCGCGGCGGGCGGTGATCAGGGCGTCTGCCATGGTCAGCACTCCGTCGCCGTCCACATCGGCGGCGGCGAAGGCGGCGGGCGAGAGCTCGTCCAGGCCGATGGCGGCGCGCAGCAGCAATACGGCATCGGCGATGCTCACGGCGCCGTCCTGGTCCACGTCACCGGAGGCCGCGCCCAGCGGCGGGTCGGGCACGTTGACAGAGACGACCACAAAGGCGCCGGCGGCATTGGCCCCCTGCCCGCTGGCCCCCGCGTCCCAGGCCAGCACGACCTCGGCGCCGTTGACATCGAGGGTGTGGCTTTCCGGCGTGAGGTAGAGATACAGGCAGGTGTCTGAAAGTGACACCCAGTTGTCGATGGTGTAAGTGATGGGCACCTGGTGGTCTTTTTGCAGCGACTCATTGACGAAGGCCCAGGCGTGGAGGTCACCGGTATAGAGCGGCTCGCCGTCACTGGAGATGACATAGGGCCCGGCCCCAAGCCCGAGTGATTCGGTATCCAGGCGCAGAAGGCGCAAAGGCGTGCCGCTGGCATCCACCACATCAGCGGTAACGGCAGCTTCGTAGACGCCCGGGACGGTGATACCCGGCCAAAGCGTATCTGATGCGCTGCCGTCCCCGTCCGGGTCGATGGCGTTGTAGTCGACATAGGCCCTAATAGAGCCGCCGGAGTAGTGCAGCCAGCCGCCGTCGGAGTCATTGCCGGCGTTGTAGCCGCCGCCACCGATGGCTGAGCCGGAGAAGTCCACATTGATAGACAGCGTGCCGCCTTCCATGTAGACATGCGTGCCGGCCGCACCGCCTGCGGCCCCCGCCGAGCCGCCGATGGCCGCTGAGCGCGACACGGCGATGATGCTTATTTCACCACCCAGGATGGTGATCGGCCCGGGCGTGAAGGTGGTAGATGAGGCATTGGCACCGGAGCCGATGCAGGCGCCCTGCTTGGAGCTTTTCATGAACAGGCGCCCGCCGGTGACCGTTATCGCCCCGTTGTATTCCGGCGCCTGGCCCTCAGAGCCCGATGCCCCGCCGTTGCCGCCGATACCGGCGCCTTGCTCGCGCTTGTAGAAGTACAGGGTGTCCGTATCGGTGACGCCGCCTACAGTAAGCGAGGTGGAGGTGTTGACATGGACCATGGCATAGCCTGATGCCCCGGTGTCCATATCCAGGATGGAGGTACCAGCAAAGCGCAGGTGGTTGCCCGTGCCCTGGTAGTCGATCATGTTGGCCGAACCGGTGGTGACGGAGATGTAGACATCCTGGATGG
>JAISUQ010000140.1 GCA_031272005.1 Coriobacteriales bacterium
GCTACGCAGATTCCAAGATCACCGAGCTCTATGAGGTCAAGCAACCCAGCCGCCTGAGCGTGGAGGTACCGGCGGAGCCTCTGGAGTACGACGCTGCTGCGGAATTCGCCAGCGATGACGAGCTGGATCGACTGATACTTTCGGTGTTGGGCAGCGAGCAGCAGCCGGCTGCCGCCGCCGACGCCAGCGGGCCGCGGATTGAGGTACTCTCTGAGGCCGGGGTGTCCGGTGCGAAGGTTGCTGCAGGTGCGGCGGGCGTGGTTGATGCGACTGGTGCTCCTGATGCGACTGATGCCACGGCCTCGGCAGATGCCATGATGGCCAGCGGCGCAATTGCCGGCATTAACGCCGTCTCCGGCGAACCCGTCTCACAGCAGGTCGGCGATGCTGTGGCAACCGCGCAGGCCGACGAGCCAGCCACCGCCCAGGCCGAGCCGATCACCGCCCAGGCGGCTTTGGAAGAGGCCATGGACTTCACGGATTCGATGATCCAGCAGGTCCTGAACTCCCTGCATCAACAGGCCGCGCAGGCGGCAGCCGAAGCCGTGGTAGCCCAACAGAATGCCATTCAGGAGCGGATTATCAAGACTTTGCAACAGACCACCGGCTCCTTCAGCGCCCAGAGCGTCAACGCCCAGAGCGAATACCGGGGCCGGCACTACAAGCCCGGCGCGCTGGAGAATGCCGACAACGAAGAGCCCCGTCTGTGGGCCGTGCCGCCGATGAAGCACGCCCGCATCAGCATCTCCCAGCAGTTCGAGAAGGTGGGTTAGGGCAGCGGTTGCCCGCCAGCCGCACTAAGGTCGAGTGCTTCGCGCAGGCGGCTGAGGGTGTTTTCCCGGCTGAGCAGGGCAATCGACTCAAACAGCGGCGGCGAGACCATATTGCCGCAGATAGCCACCCGCACCGCCTGAAAGACGACTTTCGGTTTTAACCCCAGGCGCTCCGGCAACAGACGGAGCGCCTGTTCTATGGAGTGGCAATCCCAGGTCAGATCAGCGGCGCCCAGCGCTTCAGTGGCTGCGGCCAGACAATCATGAGCGGTACTGGTGCGCAGGCATTTCTCCACCGAAGCCTCGTCGAGGGCGACCTTGGGGCCGCTGAACAGATAGGCAATCATCGGGCAGACGTCGGCCAGGACCTTGACGCGTTCGGCGACCAGAGGGTAGATGGACTCGTACCACGGGCGCCAGGCGGCGACATCCGCCGCAACGCCATCGGCGTCGGCCACCGCTCCGCTGCGGGTAAAGCCGTAGTCTTGCAGGTAGGGGAGCAGGGCGTTGATGAAGCAGCTGGCACCCATCTGCTTGATGTACTCGCTGTTGATCCAGGCCAGTTTGGCCTCGTCAAAGACGGCCGGATTGCGCGAAACCCGCTCCAGAGAGAAGTTCTCGCACAGCTTCTGGGCTGTGAGCAAAGTAGTCTCGCCGTCCAGCGACCAGCCCAGCAACGCCAGGTAGTTCAGCAGCGCCTGGGGGAAGTAACCCTCCTCCTCAAAGGCTTCCACGCTGGTGGCGCCATGGCGTTTGGAGAGCCGCTTGCCATCTCCGCCGAGAATCATCGACAGGTGAGCGAAGCGTGGCGGCTGGATACCCAACGCCTCGTAGACCAGAATCTGTTTGGGGGTGTTGGAGAGGTGATCATCGCCGCGGATGACGTGGCTGATCTGCATCAACGCGTCATCCACGCAGACCACGAAGTTGTAGGTGGGGGTGCCATCCGAGCGGAACAGTACAAAGTCGTCGAGCTGATCGATGGGGAAGGTGGTGGTGCCAAAGACCTCATCCTCAAAGCTGACCGGGCCGTGATCAAGGGGGATCTTCAACCGCCAGGTGTGCGGCTCTCCCAATTTGAGCCGCTCGGCGACCTCATCAGCGGGCAGATCGCGGCAGGAGCGGTCGTAGCCGATATTGCTCTTGCCGGCGGCCAAAGCGGCCTCGCGGCGCTCCTCCAGCTCCTCTGGTGAGCAGAAGCAGGGGTAGACGGCGCCTTTGGCCTGCAGCTGCTCCAGAGCCTGGCGGTAGAACTCAAAGCGCTCGGTTTGCAGATAGGGGCCGTATTGGCCGCCGACTTCCGGGCCCTCATCCCAATCCAGCCCCAGCCAGCGCAGCGAGCGCAGAATCTGGGCGGTGTTCTCCACAGTGGAGCGCTCCGGGTCGGTATCCTCGATGCGTAAGATGAAACTGCCACCCTGGCGGCGGGCAAAAGCCCAGTTATAGATGGCCGTCCGGGCGCCACCGATATGCAGGTGGCCGGTCGGCGATGGCGCGAAACGTACTCGCACCGCTTGGTTTTGCTCAGTCATTGTCCGCTACATCCCAATCCTTGTGGAAGCCCTGATGCGATCTCAAGGGTTCTTCCCTGCAAAATGCGCAAGCAGTAAGTATACAACTGTTGCCAGCGGAGTGGGGAGGCATTATTGGGCAGACGATCATTGAACTGGCGGCAATATTGGACAATATTGGATAATATTAAACATAACCACATAGTTATGCGAGCAAAATGTTTAATATAGAGCAATAATGTGGAGAATTCCGGAACTGGCGCCTGGCTTCTGCGGCTTCAGGTTCAGGCGAAGTCACGGGTGCGCAGGTGCAGGCCAGCCGCAGGGTCATAGGCGGCCAGCAGGGTGGGCACGGTGATGCCGCCGGCGAATCCGGCAATCAGGCCGCTCTGGCCGGCGCGGACGTACAGGCCACTGAGGCGGCCGTTGTAAAGATACAGACCGGTCAGGAGGTTCCAGGGCTCCAGCTGGGCCGGGTCCAGGCCAATCGGCGTCAGACGGGTGTTGGGCACAGGCTGTTGCGCGGCATAGTTCTGGGCGATGTAGTTGGTGTTGGCCAGCTCGTCAATCAGTGTGGCCCAGCTGTCGGTCGTGTAATCGCGGCCAGCATGGACGCCCTTGGCAGCATAGCCGTCCTCCGGTTTGATGATCCAGTGGTTCTTGTCCTCCTTGACAGCCTCCAGGTCGATGAAGCGCTCGGCCAGCAGTGTGGTGTAGGGGACATGCTGGCGGATGAAATCCTGCTCGGCATCACTTAACAGGGCCATGGTCTCCGGGCGGTGCAGCACGGCAAAGACCCGCTTGCTGTGGGCGACGTGCGTGTTGAAGCCGCCAATCATCGTGACGGCCTGCTGTTCGACGGCGTGGAGCAGGGCGTGGGCACCACAACAATCCGGTGAGCGGCTGAGCAGCTCGGCCAGGATCTCGCCGCTGACCGCCCGGCGATAGATGGCGTCGATGCGCTGTGGCCTGTTGTAGCCGGGCGCCTGGGGGTTGAGGTCGGAGCCGTAGAGCACCCCGTCGCGCCATTGCAGGCTGGGGATGTCGCAGACCAGGCAGTTCAAGCCGCGTGCGGCAAAGCGCTGCCTGAACTGCTCAAATTCGTACAGCGTGCCGCTGGCGGCGTAATCCACGATGGCCACAGTCGGGTTGCTGAGCGCCTGCTCGCTGCCGGCATAGATGCCCAAGAACCCGTCCACCCAGTTGTCGAACAGCTCCTGGGGTTGCAGTAGCAGCTGCGTCGCGGCAAGCTGGCAGGTTGCCGAGCGGCTCAGTGCATTGGCGCCCTCCCGATCCTCGTTCATGGCGCTGGTGCCGTCGGTGTTGAACTCGCAGAACTGGAAGTCCATGGTTGCCAGGTCTAAGAAGATGTCGGCCCGCATAATCGGGATGATGCTGTCGTAGCCGGTGGGCAGGCAGATCAACCGCTCCAGCAAAGGAGCAAAGCCGAACAGCTGGCGATATTGGGCATCGCGCTGGTAGAGACGGGTGACTTTGGAGAGAATCGAGTAAGTGGTGCTGGCCACAGTGTCCAGCACCAGGAGTTGCTCCATGTCGCATATCCGGGGCAGTGCGGCGATGCCGATGACCTCGTCATGGTAGATGGCTGTGGAGTTATCCAGATACTCCTGCGCAGCCTGCCGCCCGGCGACATCGCCGCCCAAAGACAGGAACAACTGCCGGTATGCCTCCTGATAATCCATGACAAGATTCTACCACGGATTCTGGTGTGGGCTGATTATAGCAGGCGGAAGTTGCGGCCCTGCATTTCGATGGTGCCGGCCCGTTGGAGCTTGTTCAACTCGGTGGAGAGGGTGGTGCGGTCGACGCTCAGGTAGTTGGCCATCTCCTGACGGTCCATGCCGACGTCAAAGAAGTCGCCTTTGCTGCGCGAACCGACCAACTCCAGAAAGGCGATGATGCGGTCCTGGGATTTGTAGCGGGCCAGTACGCAGGCTTTATTCATGTTGCGGATGCTGTCGTCGGCGACGACTTTAGCCAGGTTGAGCAGAATCGTCTCGCGCACATCCCTGTGGAGCTTATCCGATTTGAGTATCTGTTTGAAGCTCAGACTGACATATGAACCTTCCATGCTGGATTTGATTGTAAATGGTGAAGTGTGTTTATGCGACAGTACACCCTCCAGGGCGATTGGTTGTCCGGGGTCGTAATAACAGACCAGCTGGTCCTTGCAGCTGATGGTATTGCGATAGCAAATCAGCCGCCCGGAACGCAGGATGAACAAATCGACAAACGGATCGTCCTGAGTCCAGAGGATATCATCTTCATTGAAGGCAGCTTCCTGCGGTCGGCAATTGCGCAGGATGCTGACTAGTTCGGCGTCCTTCAACCCCTTGAAGATTCCCGATGAACGCAGCGGCCAGCGGAATCTGTCGAGTAGTTTTACATTCGTATCCATGGCAACCAAATCTCATGATAAACAGCTGTCTAACAGTATAAACTGAATTATATAGTGTAAAGGCCGACAATATTTACTATCAGTTAGGAAGGGCGCGATGAATTGCGCCGCTACGGATTTACCGTAGTTGGAATCAATCAAGTGCTCCCTGATAGGCACTCTGAATCCTATGCGGGAAGTGGCGGCTTGATATTGCCGTCCAAAAAATGTCTGTTGAATTGGAGTTGAAATCGCGTTATAATTCTAGCAGCAGTATTATTAGAGCAGGGAAATAATTGTTAAACAGAATGTTAATTTAAGAGAGCGTGGAGGAGCCAAAATGAAAGCAACTCAATACAGGCTGGATTGGCGCGCGGCAACGTTATCATCGCTGCTGGCATTGGTGCTGTCATTGGCATTCTTGCCGTTGACAGCGCTGGCGGATGATGTGTACATTGAGGTGACAACACCAGATGTGCCGGTCATCAGCAGCACGACTACGATCGATACCGGCGGAACCTATCAGCTCGATGCGGCGCTGACCGGCGCAGACATCACCATCAACACATCCGACCCGGTGACGATTATTGGCAATGGCGGCGCTATTGAAGCCGTTGGTACCAACAACAACATCGCCATCATCGGTTGGACCAACGGCGTCGATCTGACGCTGCAGGACGTGGCCATCATCGACAATAACTACAACAAGAGCGTACTCAACTTCACCGGTGGTACCAACTATCTGTATTTCTCCGGTACCAACCTGTTGGAGATCGAGCAGGGCGGCGGCGGCACCCAGGCAATGGTGCACGTACCCGAAGCCGCCAACCTTACCGTAGGCGGCACCGGCACGTTGTACTTCTACAAGAGCAGCCAGGGCGCCGGCTTCGGCTCCGATAAGGGCGAGAAGAACGGCGACATGACCTTCAACAATGTCACCATCTTCGGCAAGTCCACCAAGCCCGGCCCGGCCATTGGCAGCGGTGCGGCCTACAGCGGCGCTCCCGGTAATATCACCTTCAACTCCGGCGAGTACACCATCATCGCCAACGCCATGGGCGCCTGCATCGGCGGCGGTTCCGGCGGCGGTGGCGGCACTCTGGCCAACCCGGGTGGCAACGTCTACGTCAAAGGTGGCACCCTCTCCATCAATGTCGACTGGGCCGGTGCGGCCATCGGCGGCGGCGGCTATGCCGGCGGCAATGACGCCATCGGCGGCAACCTCTATGTCACGGGCGGTTCGATCCGTACCGTCTGCGACGAAAACGCCCTGTCCAATTGGGCCAGCGCTGGCGTCACCCAATACGGCGTTACCGATAAAGTGGTCACTGCCAATAAATTGGATGCTGACGGCGAGCCGGTGCGGATGCTGGTTTTCGACACCAGCCTGCTGGAAGCCTCGGCCAGTTATTTTGAGGTCCAGATAGACGGCAACGACTTCTACAACGGCACACTGCATCACTACAAATTCATCAACGAAGAGAAGAACAAGGACTCCGGCGAATATGAGCCAATCACAGTAACCTCCACCAACTGGGTAGCCCTCGAAGACTCCAACCTCTACTTCTACATCAGCCCCGCCGAACACTCCCTGATAGTCAACGGCGAAGAATTCACCGCCACCTGGGACGCCGAAGCCGACAGCTTCACAGTGGCCTCTGCCCAGAGTGAGCAGGCAGACCCCACTGACGGCCTGAAAGCGGTTTACCTGAACGGCGCTTCGGGCAACGATGCCAACGACGGCATCGAGGCAGCCACGGCCGTCAAGACCTTCTCCGCTGCTAAGGCTCTTCTCAGCCCGACTTATGCTGGCGCGACAATTTACATCACTGGTATCGTGACCGTTACAGCTGATGAGACCTGGAGCCTGGCAGGCTACAATCAGGCCAGGGTACAACGCGCCTCGACTTTCACTGGTTCGAGCAAATACTTCATTA
>JAISUQ010000038.1 GCA_031272005.1 Coriobacteriales bacterium
CCAGCAGCATCTCGGCCTCGCTGGATGCAGCAAAGATCCCCAGGCTGTGGAAATTCATTTTCACCCAGGCCGTGTTGCAGGCCAGGGCCATAGCCAAGTAAAGCTCAGTTGCTGAAACCAGCTTGTGAACCTTGCTTCCCATATTCCTCCTCGAACTTGTTGTGCTAAGAATACATCATGCTGCAGTCGGAGTGGCATCGTGCTGACAGCATGATTGGTATTTTTTCAGTCCATGTTCAACACCCGATTACAAAAGCGCCGCTGACTCCCAGAATTCTCCCTGTCAGGATATTGATGTCAGGGATTAAGAGAGGAAAGGAGTGCTTATGGGTAAGCTCACGATGTCGCGACGCTCGTTTGCGAAAATCCTGGCCGCTACTGCAGCGGCTGGAAGCGTAGCGGGCTTCGCAGGATCTGCCTTGGCCGAAGACCCTCAAGGGGCAACAACAGGAACGGGGGAGGTCAAGCGGATTCGCTCTGGCTGCCGTGGCTGCGGCAAGATGGAATGTGGCGTTTGGGTGACCGTTCAAGACGGCAAGGTCATCAAGACAGAGGGCGATGAGTCGGCATTTCAGGGTGCTGGCAATCATTGCGGCAAGGGTCAGGCCTCGCTGCAAGCCGCCTATCATCCAACACGGCTGATGTACCCGATGAAGCGTACCGGACCAAAAGGCCAGGACCCGCAATGGGAGCGCGTCAGCTGGGACGAGGCAGCGCAGATACTGGCCGACGGATTCAATACCGCTCAGGGCAAGTACGGCAACGAGACCTACTTCAGCATGGGTGGCACTTCCCGCATCTGGGCCATGGGGCCGTACGCTGCCTTCGGGGCCTGTTTTGGCTCACCCAACGCCATCCGCGCCAACCAGGTCTGCAAAGGGCCGCGCTTCTACGCGACCAGCATCGATGCATTCAACGCCTACAGCTGGATGGAGGTGGTCGGCCGTCCGGCGGTATACGTGCAGTGGGGCGGCGCCTCAGAGTTGTCAAACTATGACGACGCCTGTCGGACAACTGTAGATGTGGCCACCCGGGCTCAGACGCATATTCTGGTTGATCCGCGCCAAACCAATCTGGGTAAAGAGGCTGATATCTGGATAAACCTGCGCCCCGGTACCGATGCCGCTGTGGCACTGGCCATGCACCAGGTGATAATCGAGCAGGAACTCTATGACGACCACTATGTGCGCAAATGGATGAACGCGCCGATGTTGGTGGTAGAGGAGGCCAGTTTCGAGCCAACACCGTCTGCTGCCAACTCGCAAAGCCAGAAAATCAATACCCGGTTGCTCAAGGAAAGTGACATCCTGGAGGGTGGCTCATCCACGCGCTTCATGGTGCTGAATGAGGTTTCCGGCAACCTGAGTTACTATGATGCCAGTGTGGAGAAGCCCGGTTGGGAAGGCGAAGACTGGAAGCCGGCTACCGAGGGCTTTGTTCCCAAGCAGCCCGGCTTGGATCTTACCGGCCAGGATCAGGGCTTCGTCATCGAATACACGCCGTTTCCGGATGGCCTGATGCCTGCACTGCATACCCAGCCCGGTGGCCTCGAAGTGACACTGAAAGACGGCAGCACAGTGCATGTCCGCACAGTCTGGGAACGTTTCATAGAGTATCTGGAGGACTACACGCCTGAGAAGTCTGCTGAGATTACCGGGGTGCCGGCCGAGAAGCTGCGCGAGGCGGCCATCGCCTACGGCACACGGGTTGACCCATCCAGCGGCTATGGCAACGGCGGCATCCAGTACATGCTGGCCCTGGAACATGCCTGCAACGCAGCCCAGAACAACAGAGCCTGCGACCTGCTGGCCGGCATCACCGGCAATATGGACACTCCTGGCGGTATGCGTGGGTCCACGCCTGGAGGTATGGCCTTCGACCTGTCGATGAATGTGCCCACGTCACGCGAGACCCGTGTGGCCGACAACACGAAAATCATCGGCCAGGAGCGCTTCACGATGATCGGCTCGGACTGCAGCCCTGGTTGGGCGGATGCCACCTCCATCTACGACACGATAGCCACCTCCGAGCCCTACAAGCTCTCCTGCGGTATGGGTCAGACGGGCGACTTCATGAACCAGTCCAACTCGCTGTTCGCCTGCGAGCAACTGATGAAGCTGGATTTCTGGGTCTCCATCGAACTGTGGCACACACCGACCACCGAGATGGCAGCCGACCTGTTGCTGCCGGCGGCGCACTGGCTGGAGCTGGATTGTATCCGCAAAAGCCAGGGCTCATCGGGTGCCTTCGGAGCCACAGTCAAGGCCATCGAACCACCAGGCGAAGCGCTGGACGACCTGTCGATCATCGTTTGGGTGTTCAAGGCCATGGGCGTGCCCTACTTCGCCGGAACCACTGATGAAGAGAAGTGGGGCTCTATGCAAGACGCCAATCGGCGCTGCAACGAAGCCGCCCTGGCCAGCGGCAATTTCCGCATTCTGGATTGGGAGCAGTACAAGGCCGAGTTCCAGCAGAATGGTTGGTTCGACTCCAAAATCGAGCGCAAAGCCGACTGGGGCACCTATCGCCGCTACGAGACTGGCGTTTCGCATATCTCCACCGGCTTTCCACCGGTGATGAACGACCATCCCGGTTGGAATACCACCACGCATAAGCAGGAGCTCTGGTCCACGGTCTTTGAGTCGTGGCTGGTGGGAGAGGGCGAGGAGTTCCCCCGGTTCGTTGAGCCGCCACACGGCCCGATAGCCGACCCCGACTTGTACCAGGACGAGAACAGCTTCACGCTGACCACCGGGCGCCGCCAGGGGACATACTTCCACTCCGAGCATCGCCAGCTACCCTGGTGTCGCGAGCTGTGGCCGGTACCGCGCCTGGAAATGAACCCAGTGGATGCCGAGCGCATTGGCGTCAAGCAGGGAGATTGGGTGTGGATTGAGACCGACTTCGATGAGGAGGTCAAAGCGATCAACGGTGGTGAGCCGCCTCGTATTCGCCAGGTGGTCGACCTCTACTACGGCATTGCGCCCGGAGTGGCCAACGCTGAGCATCAATGGTGGTACCCCGAGCTGGATCAGCCTGACAAGGGCTTCAAGCTCTCCGGCGTCAACTGCCTGATCGACCGGCATGCCCAGGACCGCATTATCGCCTCCTCCAATCTGCGGGTTTACGGTGCGAAAATCTATAAGGCTACTCCGGAGAACTCACCGTTTGGCAACCCCGTGCCCTGTGACAACAACGGCAATCCGATAATCCACACCTCTGATGACCCGCGCCTGAAAACCTGGCTTCCCACCTATGAAGGGAGGGTGTGACCATGACCCAATATGCGATTGCAACCGACCTGAACAAATGCGTGGGCTGCCTGGCCTGTTCGGTATCCTGCAAGGTTGTGAACAACGTGCCAATCGGTAACTACTGGAACAAAGTGCTGCGCGTGGGGCCTAATCCCCGTAGTGAAGGTGGACAATGGCCTGATATCTATACCTACTTCCTGACCGTGCAATGTCAGCACTGCGCCGACCCGGAGTGCATCAAGGTCTGCCCCACCGAAGCTTCCCACAAGCTGGCTGATGGTTCGGTGCAGATAGACAAGTCCAAG
>JAISUQ010000116.1 GCA_031272005.1 Coriobacteriales bacterium
TCTCCGAGGCGTTGTATTCTTCAGCACAGTATGGGCAGACCTTGCGCACCAGCCGCTGGGCTAAAAGCCCCACCACCGAGTTACCCACCAGATAGGGCGGCACGCCCATATCCTCCAGGCGGACGATGGAGGCCAAAGCGTCGTTGGTATGCAATGTGGAGATGACCAGATGCCCGGTGATGGCCGCCGATACCGAGATGGAGGCCGTCTCGGCGTCACGGGTCTCACCGACCATGATGATGTCCGGGTCCTGGCGCATCAGCGAGCGCAGTCCGGCCTGGAAGGTCAGGCCGGCCATGTTGTTGACCTGCACCTGGTTGACGCCGTCGAGGTTGCGCTCCACCGGGTCCTCGATTGAGGAGATGTTGATCTGCCGCTGACGGAACTGCTCAATGGCCATGTACATGGTGGTGGTCTTGCCCGAGCCGGTGGGTCCGGTGATGTAGATGATGCCGTTGGGCTGCTGCAGGATACGCAAAAACTTCTGGTAGTCCTCGTCAATCATCCCGAAGTGCGCAGCATGGTCGATAGGCACATTGGTGGAGAGAAAGCGCAACACGGCCTTCTCGCCATGGATGGTAGGGATGACCGATAAGCGCACGTTGAGGTCGTTGCCGGAGATGTTCACCCGGAAGTGCCCGTCCTGGGGCAGTCGCTTCTCGGCGATGTCCAGGTTGGACATGATCTTCAGGCGCACAATCAGTGCCGAGTGGATGTTTTTGGGGATGTCGGAGTAATCCACCAGGGCGCCGTCGATGCGCATTCGCACCTTGCTGTTGTTGGCAAAGGGCTCGACATGCAGATCCGAGGCGCCGGAGGAGAAGGCCCGCATCATCAGCGAGTTCAGCAGGTTGACCACCGGCGTGGTGTCATCGCCCAGCTCGACGGTGTTGATCTCCTCAATCGGGGGGAACTGGGCGGCGAAGTCGCTGTCCAGGCGGTTGACGGCCTGGCGGGCGTCGACCTCGCTGTAGTAGTGCGCTATTGCTCGCTTAATATCATCTTGTTTGCCGATCATCACATGCAGCGGCATCTGGGCGGCATTGGCCAGCTCGTCGGTGGCATACAGATCGATGGGGTCGTTGATCACCACATCCAGGGCGCCGTCGGTCTCGGAGATGGCCAGGGCGCAGGTCTTCTCGGCCAGAGCCCGGGGAATCTTCTGCAAGGCGTTGACGTCGACATGCAGGGTATCGACGTTGACAAAGGGCAGACCCAGCTTGTGCGATAAGGCCAGCAGCACCTCGTTTTCGGTGACGAAGCCTAAGGCGATGACCGCCTGGCCGAGGCGCAGATTGTTGGTCTTCTGGTAGGCCAGGGCCTGCTCCAGCTGCTCGTCGTCGAGGTAGCCGTATTCCTTGAGTAAGTCGCCGATGCGAATCTGTCGGGTTTCTGCCATGTCACAATCCTTCGTTGAACAGAGGGGGTCGCAGCGCCGCCCTACAGGTAACAGTAGACCTTGATCTGGATCCTGGCGGAGCCAGCGCCCTGGCTGTCCAGCGTGAAGCTGTAGGAGCTGACTTCGATGGCCTGCTCCTGATTGAGCCGATCCAGGAAGTCCAGGAGCTGCTCTTCGGTACAGCTGACGTCGACATCCACGGTATAGACGCAGGCGCCGGTGGACCCGGCGGCGACGACAGTGGTGTCGGTGTTGCCGGTGTTGCCGGTGGTGCCGGTGGTGCCGGTATCGGCATCGCCTGCGGCCAGGGCGGCGTCGGCGGCGCCGGCTGAGCTGGCCGCCGAGTCGGAGTCGGTTGCCGAGTCGGAGCCGGACGACGTGCCGGAGCTGGCGGCGCTGTCCGTTGAGGCCGTGCTGCCTGCCGGGACGACCGTTATGGCTTCGGGCACGTAAGCCGGCAGATCCTCGGCCAGCAGCTGGGACATCGACAGCTGGGTCGGCTTCAGGCCGCTGTCGGTGAGCAGACCGGTAATCAGTGTGTCCAGCTCTTCAGGGGTCATCGCGGCGTGGAAGTAGCCCTTGTAGGCGTTGAAGTCCGAGTCGGCCTGCTCGATGGCGGCCTGATAGCCGCTGCTTCTGGCAATCTGCTGGTCCAGCTCGTGCTTCTGGGCGGCCAGGGTGTCGATCTCGGCGTTGAGGGCCTTGTGCTCCTCCATCGCCGGGATGACCAGGAAGAAGACCGCTGCCGCCACTATCGCGGCAATCACGCAGGCGATGAGCAGCGCCCGTTCCCGCGAGCTGAGAGCGTGGATGAAGCGCATGAGCAAGTTCTCACCAGGTTGTCCAAGCAGGTCGCCGTTGGCGCTGTCAGCGCCGCCGGCAAACCCGCCGCCCCCGCTGCTGCTGCTGCTGCTACTGCCGCCGGCAAACCCGCCGCTTGCGCTGATGCCGCCGCCGCTACCGCTGCCGGCCGCAAAGCCGCCGCCGCTGCCGAAGCTGTTCTCGGTCATCTCTCAGCCCCCCAATCCCGGGTCGACGGCAGTGTCGTCGGCGTTGCCCGCAGCTGAGTCTGCGTCGGCGCCGGACGGGCTGTCCGCATCGTCGGAACCGCTGGCGCTGGCGCCATCTGCTGCGTTGCTGTTGTCGCTGGCATCCGGCAGCGTCGGCAGCTTGGCCTGGGGCTGGTTGAGCAGAAAGGTCAGCTCGTAGCGGTACTCGGTGACCTCGGAGGTCGTGGCATCGGCGCCACTGCCGGAGCGCACCGAGCGCACGGATTGGGTATAGCCGCTGTATTGGATGTCGGCAAAGCCGCCATTCTCCCGTAACTGCTGCACGAAGTGCGGCACGCTGTTGACGTCGGTGGCGCTGGCGGAGATGCTCAAAGTGCCGGTGCGGTGGTCGTAACGCATGTCGCCGAGGCTGACTGAGCTGCCGGCGTAGGAGCGGATCTTCCGGAAGTCCGCCCCGCCGAGGTCGGGGTAGCTGGAGAGGTTGATCAGCACCTGTTTGACCATGTTGGCCCGCTGCTCGGTTGTGGTCACCTGCGACTGCAGGCGCAAAGACTCGCTGTAGCGCTGCTGGGTCTGGGTGCTGTTGACGTAACGGGCCAGGTCGTCGCGGTCCAGGCGCATCTCGGCCATCTGCAGGCCGTAGAGGATGATGCCGGCGGCAATCAGCGCGCCAACAGCTACGAGCACGGCAGTCGCCAGCAGCAGCGGCTTGCGACTGGCGCTGGAGGCCCGGCGGCTGGTCATCACCCGATAGAGGTTTATGTCTTTTGCCAGAGCGGTCATGACTTCAGGATTCACTTTCCAATCAATGCGCCGATATTATAAATATATTTAGCTATTTCAAATCCATCCTGGGCATAGGCCGCTTTGCCGGTCAGCTCCAGATGGTGGTCCAGCTGGATCTCCTCAAAAGGCAGATGCAGATAGCCGGTGGCCGCTGCCAGCGCCTGGACGCGTTCGGAGGAGACGCCGGTGATGAAGATGGTGCGGATCTCGGAGTCCATATGCTGCGATTTCTGGAATTGGATCATCGAGGAGAGGTGATTGCCGGCTTCCTGGCGGCGGGCATCGGTATTCTCCGGGGCCAACAGCCGATGCTTCTTGGTGATGCGGTACTCGCCGTTCTCAAACAGCGAGATGGCCATGATATTGGAGTCCAGCACCGCCAGAAGGTTGGTACCGGCGGCAATCTGGGGCAGATAGCGCACCGCCTTGATCAGGGCGTTGGTGCCGACGTCGATCTTCTTCAGTTTGAAGTCGGCATTGCCGACCACGCCGATGTAAGCCGCCAACATCGCCCGGCCAACGGCCACGCCCAGCACGTCCAGGCCGCCCTCGGCGCCCGGGCCGAGCACCGAGTAGTCAAAGGCCTCGTCCACCTGGCCGTCGGAGAGCTCCTGCATCTCGCTGGCCACAAAGGCCGCCACCTGGCGCTCGGGGGCCTTGGGCACCGTCAGCAGCTTGGTGCGCACCAGGTTACTCTCCACCACCACCGTGGCGTCGCCCTTGAACGGGCCGTGGACGGTATCCACGTCCTTCAAAAAGCGGGTCATGGCATCGACGTTGGTGATGATGCCGTTGATCATCGCACCTGCGGGCAGCGGCACCTCCACGAACTGCTCCACGCGAACCCGGGATTCATTGGCAGTGCCGACGACGATGCGCAAATCAGTAGGGGAGCAGTAGATCGAGATGGTCATCACAGGCCCCCCTGGGCGCCGACGTTTTGATACAGCTGGTAGATCGGCATCAGCACGCTGATAATCACGAACAGCACGATGGCTGCCATGACCACAATCAGGATCGGCTCAATCATCGTCACCAGGCGCTGGCTGGCCATCTCGGAGTCGTAGTCGTATTGGTCGGCCACGGCCTCCAGCATCTTCTCCAGCGTGCCGCTCTCCTCGCCGATCAACACCGTGGATTGCAGTTTGGGCTCAAAGCCGTCCACGCCGCTGAGCGCCTGGGAGAGCGAGCGGCCGTTGCCCAGATGCTCAACGACCTGGTCGAACTGCGACTCGATGTACTTGTTGCCGATGGTGCTTTTGGCCACGGTCAGGGCCTGGATCATCGAGATGCCGCTGACATAGAGAGAGGAAAGCGTGCGGGCAAAGCGGGCCGTGTAGATGGTCTTCAGCAGATGGCCAAAGCCGGGCAGCCGCAGTTTCAGGCGGTCCAGGGCCCGGCGCGGCGCCGGTTGCCGAAACAGCGCCACCAGCAGCGCGGCAGCGATGATGATGCCGACGAGCAACACCAGGCCATGGGATTTGAGAAAGTCGCTGATACCCATGACGATGCGCGTCGGCAGCGGCAGCTCCATGTTCTCAAACAGCCCCATGAACTGCGGCAACACGAAGGTGAAGAGAATCAGCACGACGCTGATGATCAGCACCACCAGAATCATCGGATAGGTCACGGCGCTTCGGACCTTGGAGTCCAGGCGGTGCTGCTTGTCGTAGGTCACGGCCATCTTCTCCGCCGTGACGTCCAGCCGGCCGGTGTTCTCGCCGGCCCGCATCATGTTGATCAGCAGCTCCGGAAAGGCCCGGCCGCGCCTGGCCATGGCTTCGGAGAGGGTCGAGCCCTTCTGCAGGTCGGCCATCAGGGCCAGGTAGACCTTTTTGATATGCGGTTTGAGATTGCGCTGCGACATGATGGTGATGGCCCGGATGAGCATGATGCCGGAGGAGAGCATGGCCGCCAGCTGGCGGCAGAAGTCGGCGACCTCCACGGTCTTCAGACGGGTGGTCTCCCGCGGTGGCTCCTTGGTCGCCCATTTGGTGAGGAAGAGGTTCTGCGACTTGAGCATCCCCGACAGCGCCTCAACGCTGGGTGCTTCCACCCGCCCGGACCGGCGTGAACCGTCCAGCGCCACAGCGTTATAAGTGTACATCGGCATGCCCTGCCCCTATCTCAGCTTCTACGTTGGCAATCAGCCCTTACGTTGGCAACCCAGCTATCCTTGCTGCCAAGATTTTAAGTGACCTGTCAGCCCCCAGGTAGCCCCATCCATCCGGACGAACGTCAGGGTTTCGGGTAAAGCTGCTGTTCAAGCGGGGTGTTGAGGGCAAATTGCGCTGCAGCAGCAGATACAATCGTCGCAATCGTCGCAATCGTTGCAGTAAATCCGGCAATGACGGTATTCTCCGCGATGTTCTTCTCGTATCATGGTGTCGATGCAGTTTTCAGCCGTGGCCGAGTCAGCAAGGTATGAGGTAGCCAACCGATGAGCACCCAGCAAGCCGAGCGCAAGTCCTCCGTCATTTTGCGCACCATCGCCTTTTACTGGCAGGTGACCTGGGCGCAATGGCCGATGTTTCTGTTGGCGCTGGTGACGACGCTGGGCTTTGTCTTTCTGCTCTCCTTTGGCAACCCCTATGTGGTGGCCCTGGTCATCGACCGGGTGAGCGGCGAGGCGGTGGCCGCTGCTGATGTGCCGCGGGTCTTTGGGCCCTACATCCTGGCTCTGGTGGCCGTCAACCTCTTTGGCCAGATATGCAGCAAGCTGCAGGATTATGCGGTCTGGAAGCTGGAGATCCGCGCCGCCTATCTGCTGGCCACCCGCTGCTTCGACACCCTTTCCAACCAGAGCATGACCTTCCATTCCAACCGCTTTGGCGGCTCGCTGGTCTCCCAGACCCAGAAGTTCATGGCCGGCTACTCCAACCTGATGGAGAACCTGATTTACGCCATCATCCCGATAGTCATGACGGCGGTGTTCACCATCGCCATGTTGCTGCCTGTCGTGCCGTTATATGTGGCCATCCTCACGGCGCTGCTGGTGATCTATGTGCTGGCGGCCTATCTGATGTACAAACGGGTGCTGCCGCTGAACTCGGCGGCGGCCGGGGCCCAGAACGCCCTGTCCGGTGAGCTCTCCGACAGCATCACCAACATCCTGGCCGTCAAGACCTATGGGCGCGAGGCCTACGAGCGCAGCATCTTCGATGCCGCCAACCGCGACGTGGTGGCTGCCGACTCCCGACGGATGCGGGCCTCGACCATGCGCGGCTTCGTTACCGCCGGCATCATCGTCATCATCATGGTCTGCGTGGTCGTCTTCATCACCGGTGGCAACGCCTGGTTTGGCATCAGTGCCGGCACCCTGGTGATGATGTTCACCTACACCTACTCGCTGACCATGCAGTTCAACCGGATAAACATGGTCTTTCAGATGATCAACCGCGGCTTCGGCGACGCCCACGACATGACGCTGATCCTCGATGAGCCGCGACTGGTGGACGACGCCCCGGACGCGCAGCCGCTGGAGGTCAGCGAGGGGCGCATCGACTTCGAGCAGCTGAGCTTCGCTTATCAGGAGCAGCAGGGCGGTGGCCTCAAGCAGCCAGCGGCCGTCGCGCAACTGCGGGTCTTCCGCGATTTCTCCCTGCATATCCCCGCCGGGCAGCGGGTTGGGCTGGTGGGCCGCTCCGGCTCGGGCAAGACCACCCTGACCACGCTGCTGTTGCGCCTGGCCGATTTGCAGGAGGGCCGCATCCTGCTCGACGGGCAGGACATCTCCCGGGCCACCCAGATCTCGCTGCGCCAGCAGATCGCCTACGTGCCCCAGGAGCCGCTGCTGTTCCACCGCAGCATCCGCGAGAACATCGCCTACGGCTGCCCCGAGGCCACCGAGGAGCAGATCATCGCGGCGGCTGAGAAGGCCTGCGCCCTGGAATTCATCCAGGCTCTGCCCCAGGGCTTTGCGACCATCACCGGCGAGCGCGGCGTCAAGCTCTCCGGCGGCCAGCGCCAGCGGGTGGCCATCGCCCGGGCGATACTGGCCGACCGGCCGATCCTGGTGCTGGACGAGGCCACCTCGGCGCTGGACTCCGAGAGCGAGAAGCTGATCCAGGACGCCCTGCGCAACCTGATGCAGGGGCGCACCGCCATCGTCGTAGCCCATCGCCTCTCCACCGTGGCCAGCCTGGACCGCATCGTCGTGCTCAGTGAGGGTCGGATAGTCGAGGACGGCACGCACGCCCAGCTCGTCGAGGCTGGCGGCGAATACGCCCACCTCTGGAACCGCCAGACCGGCGCCTATCTGGGCGACAGCTGAAAACTCGCGGCGCTGGCGGATTTGGCTGGTGGGTTGGTGCCATCAATCCGGCTTAATGCTTATAATCGCATTGGCAGGATTTCTGCTGATCGTGGACATCCCAGAAAGGTGCGGCGCTTGATGCAAAACCGACTTCGTGAGGCCCTGGCCGACGGCGAGTTCGTCGTCAGCTGCGAGTTGGTGGCCGGGCGCGGAGCCCGCGAGGAGCATCAGCAGCGGGAGGTCGAAGAAGCCCTGCGCATCGCCGCGACCGGGCGCGTCCAGGCCATCTCCATCACCGACAATCCCGGCGGCAATCCGGCACTTCTGGCCGATGCCCTGGCCCGGGAGTTCGCAGATGCCGGCGTCACACCACTGGTCCATATGACCTGCAAGGACCGCAACCGCAATCAGCTGCAAAGCCAATTCTATGCGCTGGCGCGTCAGGGTATCGAGAACCTGCTGGTGATGACCGGCGATTATCCCAGCTCCGGTTGGGGCGGTCAGGCCAGGCCCGTCTTCGACCTCGACCCGGTGCAGCTGTTGCAGATGATCACGGAGATGAACGCCGGGCTGGCGCAGCAGACGCCCCGCGGCTCAGTGACCGAGCAGCCCACCGCTTTCTTTGCCGGAGCGGTGGCCTCACCTTTCAAGTGGACCGAGGCTGAGACCTTGTTGCAGTACCTGAAGCTGGAGAAGAAGCTGGCTGCCGGCGCCCAGTTCATCATCTCCCAAGTAGGCTATGATGCTCGTAAGATGGCAGAGTTGCTGGAGTACCTGCGCCAACGCCGGCTCGATGTGCCGGTCATCGCCAATGTCTTCGTCCTCGGCGCCGGCGCCGGTCGGCTGATGCACCGCGGCGATTTTCCCGGTTGCTATGTCAGCGATGAGTTGCTGGGCGTGCTGGAAGCTGAGGCCGCAGCGGAGGACAAGGGGCGCGAAGCCAAACTGCTGCGGGCGGCCAGGATGGTGGCCATCGCCCGGGGCCAGGGTTATCAGGGCGTGCACCTGGGCGGCATGGGACTGACTGCCGAGGTCATCTCGCAGATTCTGGCGCAGGCCGATGAGCTTAAGGACGGCTGGCAGGATTGGGCCAGCGAGCTGAGCTATGGTCAGCCGGGCGGCTTCTACCTGTTTGCCGAGGATGGCAGCCCTGCACCACGCAATGAGGCAGCTCGTGGCCGCCGGATCTTCTCCGGATATGGGCTTTCGCGCTGCTTTCATTATTGGGTTCTGACCAAGGGCAAGCGCGGCTACAAGCCTTTGAGCGCCGTCATGGATGCCCGGGAGCGGGCCCGCGGCCGCAACCGCCATCACGGCCTGGAACACCTGGCCAAGGTGGCGCTCTATGGCTGCCGGGACTGTGGCGACTGCGGGCTGGAGACCTGCGTCTACAGCTGCCCGATGTCGCAGTGTCCCAAGTGCCAGCGCAACGGGCCCTGCGGCGGCAGCCGGGAGGGCTTCTGCGAGGTCTACCCGGGCGAGCGTTATTGCATCTGGTACAAGGCCTATCATCGCCTGAAGCGCTACGGCCAGCTGGAGCAGCTGTCCGCCTGGATCACCGAGCCCAACGACTGGGGCCTTGAGGCCACCTCCGGCTGGAGCAACTACACCCATGAGCGCGATAACGCCGCCAAACGACTCTATCTGTCCAAGCGGGCTGATGAGCCGCCAGGATAGCTCAGGTGTTGTTGGAGATACCGGAAATCACCTACAGCCCGACACCCAGTCATGTTCAACCAAGGAATCAGGAGAGCGTCATGCAGACAGACATCGAAATCGCCCAATCCGTGACCCCCCGGCCCATCACCGAGGTGGCCGCCGAGCTGAAGCTGGACAGCGCCTGCTTCGAGCCCTACGGCTACTACAAGGCCAAGATCGACTACAACGTCCTGGAGCAGATCGACCGCCCGGACGGCAAGTTGGTGCTGGTCACCGCCATCACCCCCACCCCGGCCGGCGAAGGCAAGACCACCACCACCGTCGGCCTGGCCGACGGCCTGCGCCAGTTGGGCAAAAGCGTCGTCGTGGCGCTGCGCGAGCCCTCCCTGGGCCCGGTGTTCGGCGTCAAGGGCGGCGCGGCCGGCGGCGGCTGGGCCCAGGTGGTGCCGATGGAGGACATCAACCTCCACTTCACCGGCGACTTCCATGCCATCGGTGCGGCCAACAACCTGCTGGCGGCGATGATTGACAACCACATCTACCAGGGCAACGCCTTGGATATCGACATCAAGAACATCACCTGGCGGCGCTGCGTAGACATGAACGACCGCCAGCTGCGCTTCGTGGTCGACGGCCTGGGCGGCAAGACCAACGGCACGCCGCGCGAGGACGGCTACGACATCACCGTGGCCTCCGAAATCATGGCCATCTTCTGTCTGGCTACCTCGATAACCGACCTCAAGGCCCGCCTGGCCCGGATCATCATCGGCTACAACCGCGCCGGCGAGCCCGTCACCGCCGGCCAGCTGAAGGCCGAAGGCGCGATGTGCGCCCTGCTCAAGGATGCCCTGAAGCCCAACCTCGTGCAGACCCTGGAAGGCACGCCGGCCTTTGTCCACGGCGGCCCCTTTGCCAACATCGCCCACGGCTGCAACTCCATCATCGCCACCCGCATGGCCCTCAAGCTGGGCGATTACGCCATCACCGAAGCCGGCTTCGGCGCCGATCTGGGTGCGGAGAAGTTCCTGGACATCAAGTGCCGGGTGGCCGGGCTGAAGCCTGCGGCCGTGGTGATAGTAGCCACCGTACGGGCGCTGAAGATGCACGGTGGCGCGCCGAAGGACCAGCTGGCCTGCGAGGATCTGGCGGCGCTGAAGGCTGGACTGCCCAACCTCCTGCAGCATGTGGCCAACATCACCGAC
>JAISUQ010000167.1 GCA_031272005.1 Coriobacteriales bacterium
CCAATGGTGACGGCGGCGAGGTTGGTGGCCACGCTGCCGATGTTC
The DNA here is from genome assembly GCA_031272005.1 of Coriobacteriales bacterium. Classification (GTDB taxonomy): domain Bacteria; phylum Actinomycetota; class Coriobacteriia; order Coriobacteriales; family UBA8131; genus JAISUQ01. The sequence continues at coordinate 46 of JAISUQ010000167.1, forward strand.
AGCGCTTCGATATTGGCGCTGCCGCTGTAGGCAAAGCCGAGCAGCTTGGTCGCCAGGCCCATCGGCAGCAGGAACATATTGGCTACGCAATGCTCAAAGCCGCAGGCCACGAAGGCCGTTATCGGCATCAGCACGGCAAAGAACTTGTCGGTGATGGTGCGGGCGGCAAAACTGACCCAGACTGCCAGACAGACCAGGAAGTTGCAGAGGATACCCTTGAACAGCAGCACCCCGAAAGGCTGGCTGACCTTGCCGGCAGCCACGGTGATCATGGCGTTACCCACAGCCTCCGAGTTGAAGGCGGCGTAGTTGGCGCCCACCAGCAGAGCCACCAGCAACAGCGAACCCAGAAGGTTGCCGGCATAGACGATGACCCAGCTCTTGAGCATGCTGGCCCAGCTGTATTGCTCCGAGAGCTTGCCGCAGATCATCAGGCAGTTGCCGGTGAACAGCTCCGCTCCGGTACAGACCACCAGAAACAGCCCCATGCTGAAGCCGATGGCGCCCAGAGCCTGGGAGGCTACGAAGGGAAAGCTGATTTCGGATTTGAAGAGCAGCATGAACATCCCGCCCAGGCCAATCAACAGACCGGCCATGATAGCCAGCACGAAGGCTTTGCCCGGTTTAGCCTGGGATTTATTGAGGCCCAAAATCTCAGCTTTGGCCTCAATCTCGGCCGGCGCCAGCGCGTCCGAACGCAGTGCGGCGATGTCTTTGGCATCCATGGCCATGTTGGCTCCCATCTCGCCTTGATTGTTAAGATAATCTTAGCACCCAGCTGCCTGCACCGGCAAAGCCCGCCTGGGTTGGACGGTTCAGTGGCTCAGCGGCAGGCCTGCGCGGCGATGGTGGCAGCTCGGCGGCGGCGGCTTTGGGCGTCGGGGCTCAGCGGCAGGCCTGCGCAGCGGCGGCGGCGACATGCTTGACCAGCACGCTGGTGGTCACCGTACCAACACCCCCCGGCACCGGCGTAATCGCGGCTACCAGACCCTCGGCGGCGGCATAGTCCACATCCCCCACCAAACTGCCATCCTCCAGCACGTTGATACCGACATCCACGACTGTCTGCGCGGGGCGGAAGTACTCAGCACCGAGCATCTGCGGGCGGCCGACGCAGGCCACGACGATGTCTGCCTGGGCAACGACTGCGGGCAGATCGGCAGTGGCCGAATGAGCGATGGTGACGGTGGCGTTGCGCTGCAGCAGCAACATCGCCAGCGGCTTGCCGACCACCAGGGAGCGGCCGACGATGGTCACTCGCCGGCCGGCAATCTCGACACCATAGTAGTCGAGTATCTCGATGCAGGCCTGAGGGGTGCAAGGCGAAAACGCGCTGGCCTGGCCGGTGAAGACGGCGGCAACCGAGGCGTCGGTGATGCCGTCGATGTCCTTGGCCGCAACCAGCAGGTTGCGCAGCTTATCGTCGTCGAGATGAGGCGGCAGCGGACGCAGCATGAGCACACCGTGGACGGAGCTGTCCTCATTGAGGCTGGTGATGGCGGCGGCAACCTCATCGTAGCTGGAGGGTTCGGGCAGGGTCACCTCGCGGACGTCAATACCAACGGCGCGGCAGCGCTTGCCGGCTTGCTGCTCGTATGCTATTTCGTCTTCACGCTCGCCTATTCGTAATATAGCCAGTGTCGGCTCCAGGCCGGCATCTTTAAGCTCGGCGACACTGCGGGCGGTGGCGGCGTTCATGGCCTCCACGACCTCTGCACCGGCAAGTATCCTGGTCATCTTGTTGCCTCTACTGTCCTCGTATCCGGCGACTTACATCGTTGAAGACATTATCCGCCATATTGCCGGACTCCGCCAGCAGCTGGTTGGCCCGGGCTTCTGTGGCCTCAGCCCAGGCGCGGTCGGTCATGGCTGCGGTGTTGATGAAGACATTCAGACTGGCGCCCTGAAGCGCCGCCTGGCAGAACCTGACGCCGACGCCGACATCGCTTAAAGCCAGCGGCGTGCCCTTGGCGGCAAACTGCTCGTGCAACTCGATGGCCTGGGCGCAGGCCTCCATGATGGCCAGGGGCGGGGCGCAGGCCGCGCGCAGACAGTCCTCCATGACTGCGGCTTTATGGGCCCGCTGCTCCTCGGTGTCCGTGGGCAGCCGATAGGCCTGGGCCAGTGGTTCGAAGGCGGCGGCATCGGTGGCAATCAGTTGCAGCAGTCGGTCTTGGAGGGCAGTAGCCTGGGCCTGTAAGGCGATGATGTCGGCCTCGACGCTGGCGTATTTCGGTTTGCCGACCGTCAGGGCGCCGACCATATTGCCCAGAGCCATACCCAGCGCCCCGGCCAACGCCGAGGCACCACCGCCCCCGGGCACCGGGGCGGCGGAGGCCAGGACGTCTACGAAGTCCTGGCAGGAGAGATTGGCGAAATCCGTGCTCATGAAGGGCTGCCTTTCTGCACCAGTTATCAGAACAGGCCGCTGATTCTGCCGGTGGCGTCGACGTCGATCTTTTCGGCGGCAGGGAGTTTGGGCAGGCCGGGCATGGTCATGATCTCGCCAGTCAGGGCGACGATGAAGCCAGCGCCGGCGGAGACCTTGAGATTGCGCACCGTGACCCTGAAGCCTGTCGGCGCACCGAGCAGAGCCGGATTGTCGGAGAAGGAGTACTGGGTCTTGGCCACACAGATCGGCAACTGGCCGAAGCCCAGGCCTTCCAGCACCCGGGCCTGTTCGCGGGCCTGCGGGGTCAGGTCCACGCCGTCGGCGTGATAGATTCGGGTGGCAATGGCGTTGAGCTTTTCCTCGATGGACAACTGCTCCGGATAGGAGAAGCTGAAGTCGCCCGGCTGCTCCACCGCCCGCACGACCTCCTCAGCCAGGGCCCTGGCCCCGGCGCCACCTTTGGCCCAGTGCTCGGCCAGCACGGCGTTGACGCCCAGGGCGCGGCACTCCTCCTCCACCAGCTGCAGTTCGGCTGGCGTGTCGGTGGGAAAGGCGTTGATGGCCACCACGGCGGGCAGCTGGTAGACGTCGGT
>JAISUQ010000189.1 GCA_031272005.1 Coriobacteriales bacterium
AAGGACGCCGATAATCAGAAGTTTCTGGTCATCCCCAAGGGCAGCGGCTACTACGTGCTGCGCAGCCTGGGGTCGGGCAAGGCGCTGGACATCAACTCCAAGGTCATGGACGATGCCACCGGTGCCGGCGATGTGATTCAGTGGAGCGAGACCGGCGGTACCAACCAGCTCTGGCGTTTTGAATATGCGCCGGGCACGGGTGGGGTGCGCATCTACAGCGCCATGAACGCGGGGCAATCCTGCCTGACGGTGGAGAGTCCATCACTGGTTGCCGGCAATGAAGTCGATGTCCTCAATGCCAGCTCCAGCCTGGTTGCGCGACAGTCCTTCAAGCCGGTGCGGTTGGGCAACGTCAGCTACGAGAACCTGAATATGACTATGGCGCAGATGATTGACTGGCAGTTTGCCGGTAACAGCTATCTGACAGGCTGGGGGCAGACCCCAGAGACGTTGAAGGTCCGGGTGGATCCGGCCCAACAGACCGGCAGCTACTATTATCAGTTCACCGACCTGCGCTTAAGCGACGGCACCACGGCGGCGGAGTTGGAGGCCTTCATCAACAGCACCTCCACCGGGCGCAGCGGCAACATGGTGGGCATGGGTGCGACCTTCCTGGCGGCAGCCAACTACTATGGCCTCAACCCCACCTATCTGCTGGCCCACGCCATCCACGAAAGCGGCTGGGGCACATCCACGCTGGCCAAGGGTTACGCCTATGACGGCAAGACTGAGGTTGGCGGTAAGACCTGGCCGGCGGGTACCTACTACAACTACTTCGGCATCGGCGCCGTGGACTCCTCACCGCTCACTGGCGGCCGGGCGATGGCCATCAAGGAAGGCTGGAACTCCCGGGAGGCGGCCATCTGGGGCGCCGCCAAATGGATTGCGGCCAACTACACCTATCGCTCCAGTTACCCGCAGCCCACGCTGTATGCCATGAAGTGGGACTATGCCCGCTCCAGCGCCACGCTGAAGTTCGGCTCGCATCAGTACGCCACCGGCTATGAGTGGGCCCGCTCCATCGCCAAGCTGATGGGGCAGTGCTACAGCTACAATGGCCGCAGCCCGTCGCTGTACTACATCGTGCCTGTGTATAAATAGCGTAAAATATTCAGAATTTCTGCATAAATGCAGCCAGAGTATTGACTTCTGGCTGCATTTTGTTTAGATTTGATAGATTATACGTTTCACCTGGCGGCAGACGGCTGGTTGCCTGTCGCCCAGGCAATGGGAAGTGAGAGGACGAAGTGAGCGACTCCAGGAGCACTGTCAAAGCCGCGGTCATCGGCGCCGCCGGTTATGCCGGCATCGAGCTGGTGCGGCATCTGCTCGGTCACCCCGGCTTCGAGCTGGTGGCGGCGACCTCCGATGGCGACGCCGGCAAGCCGCTGGCCGAGCTGTACCCGGCTTTGCTGGGGCGCTGCGAGCTGGCCTTTACACCGCATGACTCGGTGGCCTCAGTTGATGGCCTGGGTGCGGCGTTTCTCTCCGTACCGCATACTGCAGCCATGGCCATGGCACCTGGCCTGCTGGAGCGGGGCGTGGCGGTCTTCGACCTCAGCGCCGATTTCCGGCTTCGGGATGCCGCCGTCTACGAGCAGTGGTATGGCGTGGCGCATGGCGCACCTGAGCTGCTGGCGCAGGCCGTCTACGGGCTGCCGGAGTTGAATCGGGAGAAGATTGCGGGTGCGGCTGCGGCTGCGGCTGGAGCTGATGGGGCTGCCGGGGCGGGCGCGGCGGGCTCTGCCGATGCCGATACCGGTGTTGCCAGCGCTGCCCTGATTGCCTGCCCGGGCTGTTATCCCACCGCCACCACTCTGGCTGTTGCCCCGGCGTTGGCTGCCGGGCTGGCCGCGCCTGGGGCGCCGGTGATTGCCAACGCCATCTCCGGCGTTTCCGGCGCCGGACGCTCGGCCACCGCCACCACCCATTACTGCAGCGCCGACGAGAACGTCAACGCCTACGGCGTCACCACCCACCGGCACACCCCCGAGATCGCCCAGACCTTAAGCGGCGTGGCCGGCTGGCCGGTGCCGGTGGTCTTCACCCCGCACCTGGCGCCACTCAGCCGGGGGCTGCTCTCCACCGTGACGCTCCAGCTGCAGACCGGCGTGAGCGGCGAGCAGTTGCGGGCGGTCTACGAGCAGGCCTATGCGGATGAGCCGTTCGTCACCCTGCTGCCAGCCGGCAGCATGCCGCGCACGGCCAGCGTGGTCGGCAGCAACAACGCTCAGGTGGGCGTGGCGCTGGACCCGCGTACCAACGTGCTGGTGGCCTCCTGCGCCATCGACAACCTGGGCAAAGGCGCCGCTGCCCAGGCCATCCAATGCGCCAACATCGTCTTCGGGTATCCCGAGACCTGCGGGCTGGATGCCATAGGGAGGATACTGTGAGCGACACAACAGCGAATACAATAGCAAGCGAGCAAAATGTAAAGCCTGCGATTGCCGCTGCCCCTGGCACCGTCATCGGCAACGCCACGTTTGTGGCCGGCGGTCTGGGGGCGGTGCCCGGCATCCGCTGCGCCGGTGTGTCGGCCGGCTTCAGACGCAACCCCCAACGCAAGGACCTGGCTCTGGTGGTGGCGGAGAAGCCCGCCGTTGCGGCCGGCGTTTTCACGAATAACAGCTTCTGCGCCGCACCGGTGCAGCTCTCCCGCCAGCATCTGGCCAAGTGCGCCTGTGCCGATGTCGATGCCCTTAAGGCTGCCAACCAGGGAGCTGGCAAAGGAGAGGGTGCTGGCGCTGGCGCAGGCAGCGGAGCAGCCGCTGGCACGGGCGCCGCGTCGGGTGCCTGCGTGGTCATCCTCAACTCCGGCAACGCCAACGCCAACACCGGCGAGCCGGGTCTGCAGACGGCCATTCGCACCGCCAAACTGGTCGCCGAGCATCTCGGTTGCCAGCCGCATCAGGTGCTGACGGCTTCCACCGGTGTCATCGGTGTGCCGCTGGCCATCGACTCCTTTGTCACCGGCGTGCCGCTGGCCTTAGCCGAGCTCGGCCCGGCCGATGCCTCGCCTGCCGCCCAGGCTGCCGGATTGGCCGCCGCCCAGGCCATCATGACCACCGATACCCTGCCCAAGCAGGCGGCGGTGCAATTCTCCGCCAGCCAAAGCGATGGGGTTGAGGTGACCTATACAATCGCCGGCATGGTCAAGGGTTCGGGGATGATCCAGCCGAATATGGCAACGCTGCTCGGCGTGCTGGCCACCGACGCCTGGCTGACTCAGGAGGCGGCGGATGAGGCGCTCAGGCAGGCCATCGCCGTGACTCTGAACAAGGTGACGGTGGACAGCGACACCTCCACCAACGACAGCGTCTATCTGCTGGCCACCGGCGCCACCGAGGGCAAGACCATCAACCCCAACTGCCCGCTGTTCGCGCCGTTTGCGCAGGCCCTGACCACGCTGCTGGAAGACCTGGCCCGCCAGATCGCCTGGGACGGCGAGGGCGCCAGCAAACTGGTGACCGTGGAGGTCTGCGGCGCCCAAAGTGCCGAGGACGCCGATAAGGCCGCGCGTTCCATCGCCAACTCGCCGCTGGTCAAGACGGCCATCGCCGGGCACGATGCCAACTGGGGTCGGATTGCCATGGCGCTGGGCAAGAGCGGTGCCGTCTTCCAACAGGAGGACGTGGACATCGATTTGATGGGGCTGGCGGTCTGCCGACGCGGGTTACCGGTGCCCTTCGATGAGCAGGAGGCCCTGCAGCTGTTTGACGAGCTGCATGAGATCCTGATACAGGCCAACCTGGGCACTGGCGGTAACGGGCAGGCGCGCATCTGGACCTGCGACCTGACGCACGACTACATCACCATCAACGGTGATTACCGCACGTAAAGGGCGGGTTTACACCCCGCCCCCCAGCACCGGGCAGGCCGCAAGCCCGCCCACCGGAGGAAGGTCAACATGGACGTAGAACAAACCGGCACCCGGGTCTCACATGCCCAGGAGCTCAAACAGGCAGAGGTCTTCATCGAAGCGCTGTCCTGGATCAAACAGGCCACCGGCAAGACCGTGGTCATCAAATACGGCGGCGCGGCGATGACCAATGCCGAGCTGCGCACCGACGTGATGAGCGACATCGTGATGATGAAGATCCTCGGCATCAAACCGGTGATCGTCCACGGCGGCGGCAAGGAGATCACCGACCTCTCCACCCGGCTCGGCCTGCCCAGCGAGTTCAAGGACGGCTTCCGCGTCACGCCGCCGGAGGTCATGGACATCGTCAAGATGGTGCTGATCGGCAAAATCAACCAGGAGCTGGTCGCCCAGCTCAACGCTCACGGCCACATCGCCGTTGGTCTCAACGGCGCCGACGGCCATATCGTCAAGGCGGCCCAGGCCTCTGCGGAGCTCGGCCTGGTAGGCAACATCACCAAGGTCGACCCCACCCTGCTCATCGACCTGGTGGAGAAGGACTACATCCCGGTCATCGCCAGCGTGGCGGTGGGGGAGGACGGCCTGTCCTACAACGTCAACGCCGATACCGCCGCCGGCGAGATTGCCGCTGCCATCGGGGCGCATAAGGTCATCTTCCTCACCGATGTCGACGGCCTGTACAGGGATTTTGCGGATAAGGGCTCGCTTATCTCCCGCCTGTCCTTGAGCGAGGCGCAGGCGGTGATTGCCTCTGGCGGCCTGTCGACCGGCATGATCCCCAAATTGCAGGCCTGCGTGACAGCCCTGGAAGCCGGCGTGGGCGCGGCACATATCCTGAACGGCACCATCCCGCACACCCTGCTGCTGGAGATCTTCACCAACGAGGGCGTGGGCACGATGGTCATGCCCGATGAACAAACCTATCGGCCAGAGGACTTCGCGGCCTTTCCGCTGGATAACCTGGCCCGCAAACTGCATGGAGGGGACAAATGACAGACTCAACACTAGCATACGAGCAGCAATTGGACGCCCAGTATGTGATGCAGACCTTCAAGCGCAAGCCGGTGGAATTCGTGCGCGGAGAGGGGATGCGGCTCTACGACGACGCCGGCCGCGAGTACCTGGACTTCATCGCCGGTATCGGTGTGGCCTCGGCCGGGCATGCCCACCCGCTGGTGACGGCGGCATTGCAGGCTCAGGCGGCCAAGTTGCTCAACGTCAGCAACTACTACTATGTTGAGGGACGGGGCGAGCTGGCCCGGACCCTCAACGACCTGCTGAACTCCGAAAGCGACAGCACCACCGTCTGGCGGACCTTCTTCACCAACAGCGGCGCCGAGAGTGTAGAAGGCGCCATCAAGCTGGCCCGGCGCTACGGCAAGAAGCATCTGGGCGGCGCGGTCGGCATCGTGGCGGCTCAGCGCTCCTTCCACGGGCGCACCCTGGCTGCCCTGGCGGCCACCGGGCAGCCTTCCAAGCAGGAAGCCTTTGAACCGCTGCCGGCCGGCTTTACGCATGTGCCGCTCAACGACCTGGCCGCCCTGCAGACGGCGCTGTCGGCGGGGGAGATATGCGCGGTGCTGCTGGAGCCGCTCCAGGGCGAGGGCGGGGTCTGGCCCTGCGCGACGGAGTACCTGCAGGCCGTGCGGCATCTGACCACCGAGCGGGGCATCCTGTTGATCCTGGATGAGGTGCAGACCGGCTTTTATCGCACCGGCAAGCCCTTCGCCTTCCAGCACTTCGGCATCCAGCCGGACATCATTACTCTGGCCAAGGGTATCGCCAACGGTTTTCCGATGGGAGCGCTGGTGGCCCGCGATGCGGTGGCGGCAGCCTTCGAGCCGGGCGACCACGGCTCCACCTTCGCCGGAGGCGCGCTGGCCGTAGCCGCCGCCAATGCCACCCAGCAGGCTCTGGCTGAGTTGGATGCGGCGGCGCATGTCAGCAAGGTCGGCACTTACCTGCAACAACAGCTGGCCGAGTTGCCGCTGGTGGTGGAGGTGCGTGGCTGCGGCCTGATGGTCGGCGCCGCCCTCAGCCAGCCAGTCGCCGCCCAGGCGGTGGATGCCGGCCTGGAGCAGGGCCTGGTGCTGAACAACACCGACCCGGCGACGCTGCGCTTCCTGCCGCCGCTGGTCTGTACCACCACAGAGATCGATCTGATGATTGCCAAACTGACGAAGATTCTGGAGAAGTTGTCATGAGTGAGCAAACCGGGGGAACGCTCGGCCAGTCCTCTCCCAACTGGGCCGCTTTGGATGCGCCGGCTGTCGAGCTGGCCGGCAACCCGCTGGCCGGGCGGGACCTGCTCCGCCTGATGGACTTGACGCCGCAGCAGTTCCACATGGTATTATCCACCGCGCTGTATCAGAAGCAGGCCTGGAGAAGCGACCCGGCCGCCGGCCAGGCCAGCGCTCCCTACCAGAGGCAGGCCGTGGGTATCATTCTGGAGAAGCCCTCGCTGCGCACCCGGGTCAGCTTCGAGCTGGCTGCCGCGCGGCTGGGCGCCCATCCGGTGGTGATGGCCGACAGCAACTCGGCCTTCTCCCGCGGCGAGTCGCTCAAGGACACCACCATGGTCCTGGAGCGTTTCGTGGACGCCATCGTGATTCGCAGCTTCGCCCAGAGCCGGGTGGAGGAGATTGCCCAGTGGGCCTCTGTGCCGGTGGTCAACGCCCTCACCGACGACTTCCATCCCTGCCAGGGGCTGGCCGATTTTCTCACCGCTTACGAGCACAAAGGCAACCTCAGTCAGCTGAAGCTGGCCTATGTGGGCGACGGCAACAACATGGCCCATACCTACCTGGAGGGTGCGGCGCTGTGCGGTATGCAGGCCCATATCGCCACGCCGCCGGCCTACCAGCCGCAGCCGCTTTACGTGCAGCAATGTCAGGAGCTGGCTGCTGCAACCGGCGCCCGGCTGACGGTCGACAGCGATGTAGAAGCGGCGCTGAGCGAGGCGGACGTGCTGATTACCGACACCTGGGCGTCGATGGGCGCCGAGGCCGAGCACGACGAGCGAGCGGCCGTTTTCAAGGATTACCGCCTCACGGCCGAGTCCTTCAAGCTGGCCCGGCCAGGCGCCATCTTTTTGCACTGCCTGCCGGCCCATCGCGGCGAGGAGGTCACCGACGAGGTGATGGACGCGCCCTGCTCCAAGATCTACGACGAGGCGGAGAATCGCCTGCATGCCCAGAAGACCCTGCTCTCCCTGCTGATGGCGCCAGCGAGCGTGACCCGGTAGCTGCACAACGCGGCTGGACTCGGCAAAGATTGATAGAAGAGGACCGATGATGCAACGCAACGAACGACAGGACCTGATTCGCGAAATCGTCCGCAACCAGCAGATCCGCACCCAGCGCGAGCTGGTGGAGGCACTGGCCCAGCGCGGGTTGGAATGCACCCAGGCCACCGTATCGCGCGATGTGGCCGAGATTGGCCTGCAGAAGCGCTCCGACGGCTTCTACATCCTCAGCGAGGATGTCCATATGCGCCGGATGGTCGGCGATCTGGTGCAGTCGGTGGAGGTGGCCAACAACATCGTGGTGGTCAAGGCGCTGCAGGGTACAGCCCAGGGCGTGGCTGCCGCCCTGGATGCCGCCTCTATCCCGATGGTGCTGGGTACAGTAGCAGGCGATGATACGATATTGATAGTAGCAAAGGACGAACCCGGTGCCCGGCAATTCCAGCAGACACTGGAGCGATTGAAGAGTTAACCAGCAGATATGCCCGACAAAGAAAGGCAAGTAACATGGCAAAGCAGCAAGTCAAAAAAGCAGTCCTGGCCTACTCCGGCGGCCTGGATACCTCAATCATCATCCCCTGGCTGAAGGAGAACTACGGCTGTGAGGTCATCGCCATGGCCGCCGATGTGGGGCAGGGCGCCGAGGAGTTCGAGGGTCTGGAAGCCAAGGCCCTGGCCACCGGTGCCAGCAAGCTGTATATCGCCGACATCAAGGATGAGTACGTCTCCGACTTCATCTGGCCCACCCTCAAGGCCGGCGCTCGCTACGAGGGCTACCTGCTGGGCACCTCCACCGCCCGCCCGCCGATTGCCAAGGCGCTGGTGGAGATTGCCCGCCAGGAAGGCGCCGACGCCATCGCTCACGGCTGCACCGGCAAGGGCAACGACCAGGTGCGCTTCGAGCTGACCGTGCAGGCCCTGGCCCCCGATCTGGCGGTCATCGCCCCCTGGCGGGAGTGGGACATCAAGAGCCGCGAGGACGCCATCGACTACGCCGAGGCCCACAACGTGCCGCTGAAGATCACGCGCCAGACCAACTACTCCAAGGACAAGAATCTCTGGCACCTCTCGCATGAGGGTCTGGACATCGAGGACCCGGCCAACGAACCGGATTTGGAGAAGATCCTGGAGCTGGGCGTTTCTCCGCAAACCGCCCCTGATGCCGCATGTGCGCTCACGCTGGGCTTTGAGCAGGGCATTCCGGTATCGCTGAACGGCGAGCGGCTGGGCGGCGCCAACGGCGTGGGTATCCTGAATCTGGTGGAGAACCGCCTGGTGGGCATGAAGAGCCACGGCGTCTACGAGACCCCCGGCGGCACCATCCTCTACCATGCCCACGAGGTTTTGGAGTCGATAACGCTGGACAAGGAGACCCAACACTTCAAGCAGCATGCCGCCCTGCGCTACGCCGAGCTGGTCTACAACGGCCAGTGGTACACCCCCTTGCGCGAAGCCCTGGACGCCTTTGTGGATAAGACCCAAGAGCCGGTCAGCGGTGAGGTGCGCCTGAAGCTGTATAAGGGCAACATCATCACCTGCGGCGTGACCAGCCCCAACACGCTGTATGATCTGGACATCGCCAGCTTCGGCGAGTCGGACTACGACCACGCCGACGCCGCCGGCTTCATCAACCTCTACGGCCTGCCAGTGAAGATAGCGGCGCAGGCCCGGCGGAAGCGAGGACAGTAGACCTGATAGAATGTGGTGCGGTTACGGGAGGGGTGCTGGAGAATACGCTGGCATGGTGCAGGCAACCGTGCAGGCAACCGTGCGGGCAGGAGGGGTGTCAGAGAATGTGCGGAGCATGATTGCCTTGAAGCATCGTGCGTAAGCGAGGACTGTCTGAGCCGCGCAGCGGCGAGTTCCGCAGCTGCACGATGCTTCAAGGCAATCGGGATGCGGAGTATTCTCTGACACCCCTCCTGCCCGCACGGTTGCCCGTGTTGCCAGGCGTAAGGGTTAAGTAGTGTGCTGTCAGAAGTGCTGTTAAGGAGAACAAGATGGGAACGCAACATCCAGATAGTAACAAACCGCTCTGGGGTGGGCGGTTTACCGATTCGCCGTCGGGGCGGATGCAGGCTTTTGGGGCTTCGTTGCCGGTGGACTGGCGGCTTTGGCGGCAGGACATTGCCGGGTCCAAGGCACATGCTAATATGCTGGCACAACAAGGCGTGCTGACGGCTGCCGATGCTGAGGCCATCTGTGCTGGTCTGGAGCTCATCGCCGGGCGCATCGAAGCCGGCGAGTTTGGCTTCGACGTCGCTGATGAGGACATCCATATGGCCATCGAGCGGGCGCTGACCGCCGAGATTGGTGAGGCTGGCGGGCGGCTGCATACCGGGCGCAGCCGCAACGACCAGGTGGCTTGCGATACTCGGCTCTATGCCCATGAGCGGGCTGCTGACCTGATGTTCAAGCTATTTGATTGTCGGCTGGCGATACTGGATGTTGCCATCGAAGCCCTGAAAGATGACGTCATCCTGCCTGGCTATACCCATCTGCAGAAAGCTCAGCCGGTGCTGTTGACCCATCATCTGCTGGCCTGGTATTGGATGCTGGCCCGCGACACCATTCGGATGCTGGCCGCCCACAACGCTGCCAATGCCTCACCGCTGGGCGCTGCCGCCCTGGCTGGCACCAGCTATCCGCTGGACCGCCAGTTCACTGCCAGCGCCCTGGGCTTCTCCGAGGTTATCCCCAACTCCCTGGATGCTGTCAGCGACCGGGATTATCTGCTTGATCTGGTCTATGCCTGCGCCACCACGATGCTGCATCTGTCGCGCATCTGCGAGGAGTTGGTGCTGTGGTCCAGCGATGAGTTCGGCTTCATCACCTTGTCCGATAGCTTTGCTACCGGCTCGTCAATCATGCCGCAGAAGAAGAATCCCGACTTCGCTGAGTTGGTGCGGGGTAAATCCGGCCGGGTGATTGGCGACTTGACGGCGCTGATGGTTACTCTGAAAGGCCTGCCTCTGGCCTACAACAAGGACCTGCAGGAGGATAAGGAAGGCGCCTTTGACGCCATCGACACGCTGGCTTTGAGTCTGGAGGCCGTGCAGGGCATGATTGCCACGATGCAGATCAATGCCGACCGGATGCTGGCTGCCGCCCAGGGCGGTTATATGGCCGCCACCGATCTGGCTGATTACCTGGTGGGTAAAGGCGTTGCCTTCCGTGAGGCCCATGCCATCGTCGGTAAGCTGGTGGGGGAGTTGGAGGCCCAGGGCCGCACTCTGCAGCAACTGACCCTGGAGGAATTGCAGGCCGCCTCACCGGCCTTTGCCGCCGACGCCCTGGACGCAGTGGACATCGCCAACGTGGTAGCCCGGCGCAACACCTTCGGCGGTACTGCCCATGAGCAGGTAGCCAGGCAGCTGAAACAAGCCATGGACACTCAAAATGAGCACCAGGAGCAGTTACGGCTGGCCTATCCGCAATTGGCTGAATACCAGGCGCGTCTGCGGGTAATCAAATAAAGTACATCTCCAGGGAGACCTGCTGAATCCCAACTCCGGAAAACTTCGTAGGGGCGCAATTCATTGCGCCCTCTCGAGCAGAGCAGTTTCGCTGGTCGGGAGGGCGCGATGAATCGCGCCCCTACAAGAATTGCCATGGCTGGGATTAATCGTTGCTTCCTTAGCTACTCCACGTAGGCGTTGAATTGGATGTTCAGGTCGACGCGGGTATTGATGCCGTCTACCACTCCTGAGCTGGTGAACTGCCAGATGGTGAAGTCCAGCTGGCCGGTGGGGGCACTGACGTTATACTCCGCATACCAGACGTCATAGCTGGCCAGCAGCTCGGAAGAATAGCGACGCAGGTCGCGTTGGTTGCCGTAGAGCATGACGTCGTAGCCGGCCTGCTCAATCCGCTGGCAGAAGGCCTGGGCGTTGCGGGTCAACTGCTCGCTGGACAGCGCGTCGGCACGGCCGTTGCCGGGCGGCGAGGGTTCCCAGTCGTAGGCTACGGGGTACTCCAAGGGCGTGTTGTACAGGCAGGCCAGCACGAAATCGGCCTCTTGCACGGCTTCAATCTCATTGATGGCCGAGGAATAGAAATACACGCCCACCGGGATGCCGGCAGCCTTGGCGCCGTTGATGTTGTTGGAGTACTGGGCATCGCCGTAAATCGCGCCCTCAGTGTAGCCGCGATAACCGACGCGGATAAAAGCGAAGCCGATGCCGTTGTTGCGCACGGCCGTCCAGTCGATCTCACCCTGGTGGTCGGAGACGTCGATGCCGATCAGCGAAACCGGCTGATTATTCTCCAAATAGACAAAGCGGTCATCTTCGGTGGGCTGGAGGTTCTCAAACTCATAGGGGCTGATGTAGGCGGGGATGATGGCCTGCTGCGCCTGCAGCTGCTGGGAGGCCCTGACTTGAGCCTGCTGTTGGCCAAGCTGGGCGCTGACCAGCAATTGCAGCACCAAAAAGGCCAGGAGCATACAGATGGCGATTGCCGCGAATCTTGTCCAGTTGTCCTTCAAACCCAAAATCCCCCGCCTGCTTCTCAGCGCCGCAACACAATAGGCTATCTTACCAGTTTTACCCGCTTCTGGGCAGCAGGCTCGTGGCGGCCCGCGGCAGCGGTGGTAGCGGAGTTAATAAGGCAGCTCGTGGCCGGCTGGTTGACAGCGAACGTATGTTTGGAGTAGACTGGTAACGAACAAATGTTCCTCAAATGCAGCAGGGGAGTTGGTTATGGAGTTGTTGGATAAGCTGGCGATTCTCTCAGATGCGGCCAAGTATGATGTGGCCTGTACTTCCTGCGGGGTGGATCGCCAGGCGGTCAAGGGGCAGCTGGGAGCAACAACGGCAGCGGGCATCTGTCATGCCTTCTCCGCAGATGGGCGCTGCGTCACCCTGCTCAAGGTGCTGCTCTCCAATGCCTGTGCCTACGATTGCGCCTATTGCGTCAATCGACGGGGCAATGATGTGCCCCGGGCGACATTCACCGCCCGCGAGCTGGCCGAGCTGACGATTGGCTTTTACCGGCGCAACTATATTGAGGGGCTGTTCTTATCCAGCGGCGTGCTGCGCAATCCGGATTACACCACCGAGCAGATGTGTGAGGCTATCCGCATCCTCCGTGATGAGTATGGCTTCAGGGGCTATATCCACGCCAAGGCCGTGCCGGGCACCTCGGAGGAGTTGCTGGTGCGGCTGGGCGTGCTGGTCGACAGGATGAGCCTGAATATCGAGTTCCCCTCCGAGACCAGCCTCAAGGCCCTGGCGCCGCAGAAGGCCAAGGAGGGCATCGTCCGCCCGATGGGCTTTATCCGCGACGGCATCAAGGCTAACTACCAGGATAAGCGCCTGAGTACCGTGCGCCGCACGCGCTTTGTGCCGGCCGGGCAGAGCACCCAGATGATTATCGGTGCCTCGCCGGAGACAGACCATCATATCCTCAAGCTCTCTGCCGGGCTGTACCAGAAGTTCGAACTGGCGCGGGTGTTCTTCTCGGCCTATATCCCGGTCAACCGCGACCCGCTGCTGCCGGCGCTCTCAGAAGCGCCGCTGCTGCGCGAGCACCGGCTGTATCAGGCCGACTGGCTGATGCGCTTCTATCAATTCGACGTGGATGAGATCATCGATGCCGAACACCCGATGCTCGACCCACTGATCGACCCGAAGTGCGGCTGGGCTCTGAACCACATCGATCAGTTTCCGGCGGAGATCAACAAGGTGCCTTACGAGATGCTGCTGCGCATCCCCGGCGTGGGGGTTCGAGGCGCCAAGCGGATAGCCATGGCCCGGCGGGAGCGTCGCCTGCGCTTTGAGGACCTCAAACGCCTGAACATCACTCTCAAGCGGGCCAAATACTTCATCACCTGCAATGGCGCCTTTGCTGAGGGTGTGCTGTTCGACCCGGTGGGCATCTATAACCAGCTGGTTGCGGATGCCCGCGGGCGGCGCCGCAAGGGCGTGCTGGATGGCCAACTGTCGCTGTTTGCTGAGCCCGAAGCCGACATGGGAGCATGGGGACAAGCAGCCAACGTTTCGCCGACCTGGAGTGCTCAGGCTCTGGCTGCGGCGGGGAAGTCAGCAGTGGTGCCGCCAGAAGTGGCGGCACAGGGCGCACGGCTTTTGGCAGCGTCATGAGCGTGGCCTTCTCGTATCTGTACGACGGCACGTTGGAAGGGCTGCTCTCGGCCGTGTTCACCGCCTTTCAACGGCGGGAATGCCCGGAGGACATCGTCACCGAAGCTGGCTTGCAGGAAAGCCTGTTTGTGTCCTATGAGCCTTTGAGCACAGATCTTGAACAGGCCGAACGGGTTCAGGCTGGTATCGTCAACAAGCTGGGGCCAGCCAATTACGACAACGTCAAACGGGTCTTTCTCTCTGACGACCAGCGCAAAGGCGGCATCATCCTGCGCTACCTGCAATATACCCTGCGCCAGGGGCCACACAGCTGCACGCATCTGGCCAATCCGGTGGTACACGATTTTGAGGAAGTGCTGAGCGTCGTCAGCAAGGAAGCCCACTACATGCTGCAATTCGTGCGCTTCGCCCAACTGGAGGGTGGGGTCTTCTTCTCTCGCATTGAGCCCAAGGCCAGTGTGGTGCCGCTGATCATGGATCACTTCGCCGAGCGCTTCAATGTCCAGCCGTTCATGATTCACGACGCCCGACATCAGCTGACTGGCGTCTTCGACACCCAGAAGTGGTGGCTGCTCGATGCTCGCGAGTTGCAACTGCCAGAGCAAACCAGCTCAGAGGATGAGTTCCAGTCGCTCTGGCAGTGCTTCTTCGATACTGTGGCCATCCAGGAGCGGCGCAACCCCACCTGCCAGCGCAACTTCATGCCCAAGCGCTTCTGGGGCAATATGTGCGAGCAGATACCAGCCCAGCTGCGACACCGCCGCCCACAAACCACCACGCCCACACAAGCCGCCCGCCAACTGCTCCCAGCTTGAGCGCTCAGCCTGAGCGTCAGTGGACGGCGATTGATTATCTGTCACCGGAAACACCTGCTGGGGTTCGCAGGCCACTGGGCGGCGAGCTCCAACGGGGCAGTGCGACTTGAAACAAGAAAGTGCTGAATAATGCAGCACTTTCTTCTTTCCGCTATGTTTTCAGCGCAGACTGGCTGAGCCACCTCGGCTTACTTACTTGGTTGTAACCTCCACGCTGCCCATGTTGGCTTTGATAGTCAAGGTCAACTCGGCATTGCTCTTATCCTGATAGGCCTTGGTTCCATAATCCCGTCCGTTGATGTCGATGCTGCCCATGTCGGTATCGATATCAAAGGTGA
>JAISUQ010000001.1 GCA_031272005.1 Coriobacteriales bacterium
AGCGGCTGATGGAGATTGGCTCCTATCGCGGCCTGCGGCACCGCCGCGGCCTGCCGGTACGCGGCCAGCGGACGCACACCAACGCCCGCACCCGCAAAGGACCGCGTAAGCAGATCGGAGGCAAGAAGAAGTAATGGCTGCCAAGAAACAGGTGCGCACCCGCATCAAGCGCTCCGAGCGCAAGAACATCGCCGTGGGTCAGGCGCACATCAAGTCGACCTTCAACAACACCATCATCTCCCTGACCGATCCCCAGGGCAACGTCATCACCTGGCAGAGCGCCGGCACCGTGGGCTTCAAGGGCTCGCGCAAATCCACGCCCTTCGCCGCCCAGATGGCTGCCGAAGCGGCTGCCAGGATCGCTCAGGAGCACGGCTTGCGCAAGGTGACGGTCTTCGTCAAGGGGCCGGGTTCCGGCCGCGAGACGGCTATCCGCTCCCTGCAGGCCGCCGGGCTGGAGATCGCCTCCATCCAGGATTGCACGCCCATCCCACACAACGGTGTGCGTCAGCGTAAGCGCCGCCGCGTGTAACGAAAGGAAAACCCAATATGGCTAGATACACGGGCGCAGATTGCCGTCTGTGCCGCCGCGAAGGCAACAAGCTCTTCTTAAAGGGAGACCGCTGCTATTCGGATAAATGCGCCTTTGAGCGCCGCGACTATGCCCCGGGCGACGCCGGCAAGAAGCGCGCCAAGGAAAGCGAGTACCGCATCCAGCTGCGCGAGAAGCAGAAGACCAAGCGCATCTACGGCCTGCTGGAGAAGCAGTTCAGAGGCTACTACAACCTGGCGAACCGCCAGCAGGGCGTGACCGGTGAGAACCTGCTGCGCATCCTGGAGTCACGACTGGACAACGTGGTCTATCGCCTGGGCTTTGCCAAGTCCCGCGATGAGGCCCGCCAGCAGGTGCGCCATGGGCATATCACCGTCAACGGCCGCCGGGTGAACATCCCCTCGTTTCGGGTCAAGGCCGGGGACCTGGTGGCTGTGGCCAGCAAGGCCAAAGACCTGCTGGTCATCAAGTCCTCGCTGATCACCAATGCCCGCACCGAGGTGCCGCAATGGCTGGAAGTTGATATCGAAAAGCTACAGGGCTCCGTGTTGGCTCTGCCCAACCGCGAGCAGATCGACCTGGATATCCGCGAGCAGCTCATCGTCGAGCTCTACAGCAAGTAAGGGGTTTAAATGACAGAGTTCATGAGACCACAGGTCAAGGTCGAGCAGGTCAACGACACGCTGGCGCGCTTCATCGTCGAGCCGCTGGAGCGTGGCTATGGCCAGACGCTCGGCAACAGCATGCGCCGCGTGCTGCTCTCATCGCTGGACGGGGCAGCGGCGACAGCAATCTCCATCGACGGCGTGCAGCATGAGTTCTCCGCCATCGACGGCGTCATCGAAGACGTCACCGACATCGTCCTAAACGTCAAGGGCCTGGTCTTCTCCTCCATGGAGACCGGCAACGAGGCTACGGCCACCATCTCTGCCGTGGGGCCGGCGCAGGTCACGGGTGCTGACTTAAACGTACCGGCAGAATTCAATCTGGTCAACCCAGACCACCTGATTGCCAGCCTGGCGGAGGGCGGTAAGCTGGAGATGAGCGTGCGCATCGGCGTCGGTCGCGGCTATATCTCGGCCGAGCGCAACAAGCGCCACGACGACCCGATCGGCATCATCCATGTCGACTCGCTGTTCTCGCCGGTGCTGCGCTGCACCATGGACGTCACCGACACCCGTGTGGGCCAGCGCACCGACTACGACAAGCTGGTGCTGGAAGTGGAGACCAACGGCTCCATCAGCCCCAATGACGCCGTGGTGCGGGCCGCCTACATCATCAACCAACACATGGACGCCTTCATGCTGCTCGGCGAGCCGGTTGATCCGGAGAAGGTCGGTATCTTCACCGAGGACAGCTCGGTGAAGAATACGGAGCTGGACAAACAGGTTGAGGACCTCGATCTGTCGGTGCGCTCCTACAACTGTCTGAAGCGCGCCGGCATCCATTCGGTGCGCCAGCTGGTGGACTTCTCCGAGAACGACCTGCTGAACATCCGCAACTTTGGCGCCAAGTCGATTGAGGAAGTCAAGGACAAGCTGCATTCGATGGACCTCGATCTGAAGCCCTAGGAGTATAGAAAATGAGACACTACAAGAAAGGCCGCAAGCTGGGCACCGATGCCAGCCATACCAAGGCCATCAAGAAGAATCTGGTCGCCAATCTCTTCCTCTACGACCGGGTAAAGACCACCCTGGAGCGGGCCAAGGAGATTCGCGGTGACGTGGACCGCATCATCACCTGGGCCAAGCGCGGTGATGTGCACTCCCGCCGTCTGGCGATTGCCTATCTGGGCGACAAGGACCTGGTGCATGAGATCTTCGCCAAGGTCGAGCAGGGCCTGTTCGCCGGTCGTCCGGGCGGCTACTCGCGCATCCTGCGCCTGGGTAAGCGCCGCGGCGATGCGGCGGTGATCGTCATCATGGAGCTGGTGCAGGAGCCAGTGGTCAAAAAGGCCGGTGCTGCTGAGGATAAGCCGGCTGCCAGGTCCGCTGCTGCCAGCAAGCCCGCCAGGGATGCGGCGGAAGCCGAGAAGGATGACGCTGCGGAAAGTGACGCGGTGGAGAGCGACGCTGTGGAGAGTGACGCGGCGGAGAGTGACGCGGTGGCTGAGGAGGCCGGGGAGGCCGCTGAGTCTGCCGGGGAGCCGGAAGCTGCTGAGGCTGTTGCTGAGGCTGAGGCCGAAGCCGCCGAAGTCGCTGAAGCTGAGGCTGAGCCAGAGGCCCAGTCCGAGCCAGCGCCGGAAGCCGCTGAGGCTGCTGCGGAGGCGGCCGAAGCCGAGCCTGTAGCTGAGGCCGAAGCCGCCGAAGCCGCCGAAGCCGAGGCTGTAGCTGAGGCTGAGGCCGAGGCCGAAGCCGAGGCCGATGCTGCTGACGAGCAGTGACAACCGCATTTACCAAAGCTGTTAACGCGTGCCTTGAGTCCCTGTTGGAACTCAAGGCACCGTCACGTCTGGGCCAGCGTGATGCCACGCTGTTCAACGCCAGCCCCGAGACCATCGAGTATGCCTCGCGTTATCTGGGTTGGGTCGGCCTGGCCGCCAATCCGGTGCTGCCCATCGCAGTCATCAACGAGCAGGCTCAGGCCATCCTGGCCGAAGGCCTCGACGCCGTAGTGCTGATCGGCCAGGGCGGCTCGTCGCAGGCCTCAATGACATTGACCAAGCTGCAGGAGGTCTGCGGTCAGGGTAACGGCGTGGCCTTTCGGACCATGGACTCGCTTTCGCCGGTCTTCGTCAATCATATCTTAGGTTCATCCGACCCTGCTCGTACATTGTATATCGTCTCCAGCAAATCCGGCTCCACGTTGGAGCCGTTGAGCTTGGAGCGGGTGGCCTGGCACTACGTCAGCGCCCACCTTGGCCCCTCGGCTGCTGCCCGTCGCTTCGTGGCCATCACCGACCCCGGCAGCCAGCTGGAGCAGTTGGCGCACAGCAAGGGTTATCGCGAGGTCTTCAACAGCCCGGCAGACGTCGGCGGGCGCTTCTCCGCCCTGACGGTCTTTGCGCTGTTTCCGGCGGCTCTGGTGGGCATCGACATCGCGCAGGCCGTGCAGGCGGCGGCACTCACCGAAAAGGCCTGCACCAGCGATGAGCCAGCCAATCCGGCGCTGAAGCTGGCGGCCTTTCTGGTTGCCGGCCAGCGTTGTGGGCGGGATAAGTTCTCGCTGATTCTGCCACCCTCCGGCCAGGTCTTCGGTCTGTGGGTAGAGCAGCTGGTCGCGGAGTCGCTGGGCAAGCACGGCGTCGGCATCCTGCCCAATGTGGAAGTGGACGCCAGCATCCTCAGCACAGCCCGCACCGACCGCAGCGTCATCGTCTATGAGGTGGGGGAGACCGACGGCTTCAGCGAGTCGATTGGCAATATCAGCCCCGAGATACCCCTGTTGCGTTACACCATCGACGGACCGCTGGAGGCCTTCTCCAGCTTTGTGCTCTGGGAGTATGCTATCGCCTTTGCCGGTATCCTGCTGGGCGTCAACCCATTTGATCAGCCCGATGTGGAGCTGACCAAGCAGCTGGTGCGCGAGCTGTTGGCCGGCCAATCCGGCGCTGTTGCTGACGGACAGCAGAGCGGCCGGTCTGCTGCGCCCGCCGAGCCAGGCGCAGTGGCTGAGGCTGGCTGCGGCACTGCGGCTGCCAGCCTGAAGCACCCCAACTTGCTGACCATGGAGTTTGCTGCCGGCACAGTGCGAGCGGTGCACGTCGCCCCAGCCCTGCTGAGTGATGAGCTCGCCGACATCGCCAACATCGACCAGGCTCTGCGGGCTTTGCTGGGCTCACTGGCCGACGGCGACTACTTCTCCCTCAATGCCTTTCTGCCCTTCCGGGGCTATGGCCGCCGCGAGGCGCTGGAGCGGATGCGCAACCGCGTGGCCAGCCGCCTGGGCGCCGCTGCCTGCCTGGAGATTGGGCCGCGCTACCTGCATTCCACCGGGCAACTGCACAAAGGCGGCCCCAACAACGGCGTCTTTCTGATTATCTCCGCCATGGAGGAAAACGACATCGCCATCCCGGAGGAGCACTATACTCTGGGCACTCTGGCGGCCACACTGGCCCACAGCGACTTTCTGGCCCTGGCTGCCCGCGGCCGGCGCGCTGTGCACATCCAGCTGGCCGACAACGACTCCGAAACCCTCTCCCATTTCGCCGACCGCCTCTGCTCCGCCGTCTCCGCCGTACACTAGAAACGCTGAGCAAGCCCCAGCAATGGTAGCCCCCGTAGGGGCGCGATTCATCGCGCCCTTTCGAGCAGAGCAGTTTTGCAGGTCGGGAGGGCGCAATGAATTGCCTTGCCCAGGGGCTCAAACGCTGCATTCGCAGCTTCGATCCATAGGTTTGCGCAAGCGCTTCACCCCTTCTCCCTGCAAACGTGCCACTGGCACGTTTGCTTAACGGTCGAAGCCATTCGCAGTCCACTGGACTGCGAATCCCTACGGCCAACGGAGGCTTGGAACTAGCTCAGCGTTTCCCTGGCAGGGCGTGAATCTGCGACATCCCTCAGCTGCTCGGCTGCTCCCGGCTGCCCGCTTCGACCGCGAAATGTGTAGTTTGTGTGAAATTACCCATGTTACCTGCATAATTTGTTACGATTACGCATACCGGTGAAGGGAGTGCCCTGTGTATCAGGCGCCTACCGGGGGGAGAATTTTGATCGTTGACGACGATAAGTGGGTCAACGAAGTCAACCGCAAGGCCCTGGAGGCGGCGGGCTACACGGTTGAGGTTGCGACCTCGGTTGCCGAGGCGCGGCGGGACGTTGACGGTTTTCTCCCCGATTTGATAATCCTGGACATCCTGTTGCCTGATGGCTCCGGCTTGGAGCTCTGCCGGGAGTTGCGCGGCCATCCCAATATCCGCACCTTGGTGCTCAGCGCCCTGAATACCTCGGAGGACGTCATCAACGGGCTCATGCTCGGCGCCGATGACTACCTGACCAAGCCCTACAGCACCGGCGAGTTGCTGGCGCGGGTCAAGGTGCATCTGCGCCGGCTGAACGAGGCTCGCAGCGGTGCGCGGCTCAGCCGTCTGGGCAACCTGGTGTTGAATCACGTGGAGCAGAGCGCCTGCAGCGGTGGCCGGGACCTGGATCTGGAACCGCGGGAGTTCGTCATCCTGGCGGCACTGGCAGCCCAGCCGGGGCAGCCGCTCAGCGCGCAGCAGCTCTACGACCTGGTCTGGGGCGCTGACTCCGATGCCGACATCCGGACGATTCAGATATTCATAGCCTCGTTGGAGATCAAGCTGGGCTTGGACAGTGGAGCCGGTGTTGGACTTCTCGGCAACAGCGAGAGCGGCTACCGGTTGGCTGCAACCGAGGCAGCGGCTGGAACAATAGCCGGAGCCGAGGTTGGCCTGGATGCAGGAGTCGGGGCCGGAGTCGGAGTCGGAGCCGGAGTCGGAGTCGGAGCCGGAGTCGGAGTCGGAGCCGGGCAGTGAGCACTGCTCACGAGAAAATCCTGACTACCCAGCTGAAGGCTTTGCAGGATTACGCCGATGTTCAACAGGAACACCTGACGCAGATTGAACGCCTGCTGCACGAGATGCGCAATAGCTATCTTGCTATCAGTCAGATGGCCGCCCAGGGCGAGTTGGATCGCCTGCAGCAGTATGTCAGCGAGCGACTGGGCGAGAACGTCCAGGGCAGCGAGAGCTACACTGCCAACGCCCTGCTCAACGCCCTGCTCTATCGGGAGTTCAAGCGTGCCCGCGCCAACGGTATCCTGGTGCTTCATGAGCTGACCGATATCCCTGAGCAACTGCCCTTTGCCACCGAGGACATCACCGCCATCGTCATGAACCTGCTGGATAACGCCATCAACGCCTGCCTGAACATCGCCGCCCCGGAGAAGCGCTGGCTGCACCTGGTGGTGGATTACGACCCCGCACCGGCAACTGCATCTGCACCTGCACCTGCACCTGCACCTGCTCCTGCTCCTGCGCTTGCACCTGCACCTGCTCCGAAATCAGAGTCGATGCGTGAGCTGCCATCAGAGACAGTTGCCGAGCTTGTACCAGGGTCGGCAATGCTGCCCGCCGCCGCCAGTCTGAGAATCCAGGTCGCAAACTCCCGCGACGTAGCCGCCGAGCAGTCCAAGCCTCGCCAGCGCGGTCACGGCTACGGTACCGGCATCGTCCAGCAGACGGTCGCCCGCTACGCCGGCAGCTACCAAGTCACCCAAACCAGCGAAAACTACCAGGTCAACATCCAACTCATCTCCACAACCCCGTGATTTGAAGAATTATGCAAAGCTCCGGTGTTTTCTGTGAGCATACCCTTTATTGCTTCCCCAGGTTGCCTGTTTACCAGAATATGTGATGCAAAATTGTATAATATTAAACAAAAACTCCTGAAATAGTATGATAAAGATTTAATTTAGTACAATAATGATGTGATTGATGCGTAATCACGGTAATTCTGGGTCGGTTGGGCGGTTGCGGCGCGCGGGGCGGGTGCAAGGGTTACAATACTGTCTGACAAATTCTCAATCGCGAGGGAGTTGGATGTATCTGACGGAGAAAGATGTTCGTGGCATCGCCACCTATGCTCGCATCGGGCTGACCGATGACGAGGTAGCGGCGATGACTGTGGACTTGAACAACATCATCGAGAGCCTCAAGCCGATTACCGAGTACCAGTTGGAGGGCGTGGAGCCGACCTTCCACCCGATTGCCGGCCTGTCCAACGTGATGCGTGAGGACAGTGTGCAGCCTGGCCTGAGCCACGACATCGCCCTGGCCAACGCGCCGGATCAGCAGGATGGCCAGTTCCGCATCCCGTCCATCCTGGGCGATGGCGGAGGTGACCGCTGATGGCCACGTCGCAGCCCCAGCTCCAGCTGCAATCTCAGCTACAACACCAATCACAGCTCCAGCCGCAACCCCAGCTGCAGCCTCCGTCGCAGCTTCAGCCGCAACCTCAGCTGCAACACCAATCACAGCCCCAGCCGCAGCCCAAGCCTCAATCGCAGCCTCTGTCTCCGGCCTATCCGCAGCTCAGCATCGCCGACATCCAGGCTGGGCTGGCCGCCCGCAGCTTCTCCGCTCGCGAACTGGCCGAGGCCGCCCTGGACGCCATCGCCGCCTGCGAGCCGGGCGTCCAGGCCTTTCTGGAGCAGACCCCCGAGCTGGCCCTGGCCGCCGCCGATGCCGTGGACCAGCGTCTGGCAGCGGGGGAGCAGCCTGCGAGCATCGGGCCGCTGGCCGGCGTACCGATGGGCTTCAAGGACAACATGAACCTCGCCGGCACCCACACCACCTGCGCCTCTCGGATGCTGGAGGATTACATCTCGCCCTACACGGCGACCTGTGTGGCCAAGTCCCTGGCCGCCGGGGCGCTGCCGCTGGGCAAGCTGAACATGGACGAGTTCGCCTTCGGTTCCTCCACCGAGACCTCGGCCTTCAAGCGCACCAACAACCCCTGGGACCTCACCCGGGTGCCGGGCGGGTCTTCCGGCGGCAGCGCGGCGGCAGTGGCTGCCGGCATGCTGACGGTGACTTTGGGCTCGGATACCGGCGGTTCCATCCGCCAGCCGGCGGCATTCTGTGGCGTAGTGGGGTTCAAGCCCACCTACGGCGTGGTGTCGCGCTATGGCGTGGTGGCCTTCGGCTCATCGCTGGACCAGGTGGGGCCGTTTGGCCGCAGCGTGGCCGATGTCGCCATCACGCTGGACGCCATCAGCGGCCGCGACCCTCTGGACTGCACCTCGCAGGCGGTGACCACCTGCTTCTCGGCGCCGGAGGTGCTGGCGGCCGGCGTGGCAGGCACTCGCATCGGCTACGTGCCCGGCTTTTTGGAGGCTGAGGGCATCGACGCCGAGATAGTCACAGCCACCCGCGCAGCCCTGGCCAAGCTGGAGGGACTGGGTGCGGAGATAGTCGAGATTGAGCTGCCCAATGCCGCAGCGGCGTTGGCCGCTTACTACGTTATCGGCCCCTGCGAGGCCTTCTCCAACCTCTCCCGCTTTGATAGCGTTAGATATGGCTATCGTGAAGGTGGTGCCGGGGATTTGGGGGAGCAGTACGAGCAGAGCCGGGCCCACGGCTTTGGCCCGGAAGCCGTGCGGCGAATCATGCTCGGCAGCTACCTGCTCTCCAGCGGTGTCTACAACACCTACTACTACCCGGCCCAGCAGGTCCGCACCCTGATTACCGAGGATTATCAACGGGCCTTTGAGCAGGTAGACGCGCTGCTTTCACCGGTCAGCCCGCGCACCGCCTTCAGGTTTGGCGAGATCAGCGACCCGGCCAGCATGTACCTCTCCGACATCTTCACCATTCCCATCAACATCGCCGGCAACGGCGGCCTGTCGCTGCCGGTTGGTTTGGGTGAGGACAGCGGGTTGCCGGTGGGCGTGCAGATTATCGGCCCGCAGTTCAGGGATGAGAACACCCTGCGGGTGGCCGCTGCCCTGGAGAGCTGCTATCCGGACATCGCCCGATTGGCGCCGGCCCAAGGGGGTGCGCGATGAAGGACCTGTTGACGGTGCTCAAAGATTGGGAGGCGGTCATCGGCCTGGAGGTACACACCGAGTTGACCACCCTGAACACCAAGATGTTCTGCTCCTGCCCCATCGAGTTCGGCGCCGAGCCCAACACCCACGTCTGCCCGGTCTGCCTGGGCTTGCCCGGAGCGCTGCCGGTGCCCAACCGCGCCGCCATCGAGAGCATCGTGCTGGCCGGCCTGGCCACCAACTGTGAGATAGAAAAGCGCTCGATGTTCTACCGCAAGAACTATTTCTACCCGGATATGAGCAAGAACTTCCAGACCACCCAGGGCCCGGTGGCCTTCTGCATGCGCGGCTGGCTGGATTTGGAGGTCAACGGGGCGGCAGCCCGCGAGCGGGTAGTGCGCGCTGGAACTCTGCCGCTGCTGGCGGAAGACGGCACCGGCACGGCCAGCGATGTGACCGGTGCTGCTACGGCCACCCCCGCACCGCCCATCGCCCAACTGGATGGCTACGTCACCCACATCGGTATCACCCGCATCCACATGGAGGAGGACGCCGGCAAGACCGTCCACTACGGCGGCACCGACGGCCGCATCACCGGCGCCACCTACTCGCTGTTGGACTACAACCGCTGCGGTACGCCGCTGATTGAGCTGGTCACCGAGCCGGATTTGCGCACGCCGGAGGAAGCCCGCCTGTTTCTCCAGCAACTGCGCCAGATTTATCTCACGCTGGGCATCAGCGACTGCTCGATGGAGGAGGGTTCGCTGCGTTGCGACGGCAATGTCTCGCTGCGGCGTCGGGGCGAGGTCGAATTCGGCACCAAGACCGAGCTGAAGAACATGAACAGCTTCAAGAACCTCCACGACGGCCTGGCCTACGAGATCTGCCGCCAGGCCGAGGTGTTGGAGAGTGGCGGCACCGTGCGTCAGGAGACCCGCCATTGGGAGCCGGCCGCCAAGCGCACCGTGACCATGCGGGTCAAGGAGACGGCTGACGACTACCGGCTGTTCCCCGAGCCGGATTTGGCGCCCTACGACCTCACGGATGAGTTCATCGAGAGCGTGCGTGCCCGCCTCCCCGAGCTGCCGGATGCCAAACGCCAGCGCTACACCCGCGACTATGGCCTGCCCCGTGCCGATGCCGCCAACCTGGCCGGCGACGCATCCCTCTCCGCCTTCTTCGACGCCACCCTGCAATCCAGCCCGCAGGTCGCCCGCTTGGCCCCCCGCATCGCCAACCTGCTGCTCAACGAGGTCAGCGCCTGGTTGAATGCCCACAATACTGTTATAGAAAATAGCAAATTAACCCCGCAGCACCTTGCCCAGCTGGCCGAGCTGCTGGCCGGCGACTCCATCTCCTCCAAGCAGGCCAAGGAGGTGTTGGCGCAAAGTGCCGAGACGGGTGCTTCTCCGCAGCAGATTGTGGAGCAAAGCGGCATCAAGCAGGTCAGCGACGCCGGTGAGCTTGAAGCCATCGTGGCGCAGATACTGGCCGCCAACCCAGACAAAGTGGCTGAGTACCGCAGTGGCAAGACCGGATTGATCGGCTTCTTCGTCGGTCAGGCCATGAAAGCCACCCAGGGGCAGGGTAACCCCAAACTCATCAACGAGATGTTCACCCAGAAATTGGAGGTTTAAGCAAGATGGCCAAGGAAAAATTCGATTACTTTGATGCACTGGTCAACCAGGTGAATTACTCCTGCCAGGAGGCCCGGATGCTGGTCGATGCCTTCCGCGACTTCCAGCGCGACAGGCTGCCTGAACAGCTGGCAGCGATGCACGAGCTGGAAAACGCCGCCGACGAGCAGACCCATGCCCTGTTCACCCACCTGGCCCGGGAGTTCATCACTCCCATCGATCGCGAAGACATCATCGAGATGGCCCATCGCCTCGACGACATCGCCGATTACATCGAGGACGTGCTGCAACAAATCTATATGTTCGATGTCCACGAGTTGTACGAACAGGCCCTGCCGATGGCCGTATTGATCGAGCGGGCGGCCACTGCTCTGCATGGCGCGTTGCAGGAGTTTCGCAACTTCAAGAAGGGTGAGATGGCCGAGCACATCATCGCTGTCAACAACTTCGAAGAAGAGGCCGACAAGCTCTACATCGAGTCCATCCACGACCTCTATCAAAACCACGTTGACAACCCGGTGCATATCCTCAAGTGGAGCAACATCTTCCTGCGCATGGAGCGCTGCGTAGACGCCTGCGAGAACGTTGCCGACATGATGGGCACCATCATCGTCAAGAACAGCTAGTCTGTAGTGGGAATTTGCAATATCCGCAACATTCAGTAAGAATACGTAAGTTAACCAAATTGCCAATTCAGCGCCTGGAGGGGGCTTTCTACTGTGTTGGCACGAACAAGGAGAGAGGTTTAAGGCATGGACATCGCAGGTATTGTGGGCACTATTGACGGTTGGGTCTGGGGTCCCTGGTTGATTGTGCTGCTGGTCGGCGGGCATCTGGTGATGACCGCAGTCACCCGCGGCGTGCAGTTTCGCATGCTGCCCAAAGCTATCAAGCTATCAGTCACCAAAGACCCCAATGCTGAGGGTGACGTCTCCCAGTTTGGCGCGTTGACCACGGCGCTGTCGGCCACCATCGGCACCGGTAACATCGTTGGCGTGGCCACAGCCGTGCTGGCTGGCGGGCCGGGCGCGGTGTTCTGGATGTGGATCATCGGCATCTTCGGCATCGCCACCAAGTATTCGGAGACCTTCATCTCCGTCAAATACCGGGTCAAAGACCACGCCGGCAAGATGCTTGGCGGCGCGATGTATGCCTGGGAGCGCCACTTCCAAAAAGATGGCAAGACCCCCTGGTGGGCCAAGCTCGGCGCTGTGCTGTTTGCCCTGTTTGCCGCCATCGCCTCCTTTGGCATCGGCTCGGCGGTGCAGTCCAACGCCGTGGCCTCCACGATTCATTCCAACTTTGAGTTCATCCCCACCTGGGCCGTGGGCCTGGTGATTGCCATCCTGGTGGCACTGGTGTTGATTGGCGGCATCAAGGCCATCGCCCGGGTCTGCGAGGTTTTGGTGCCGTTCATGGCGGTGTTTTATGTGCTCGGCTGCCTGGTGATTATCGGTATCAACCATGCCTATGTGCTCCAGGCCATCGCTTACATCTTCAGTTACGCCTTCTCGCCAGAAGCGGCGTTCGGCGGCGCTGTGGGCGGTGGCATTGCAGCCGCCCTGCGCTTCGGTGCAGCTCGCGGGCTGTTCTCCAACGAAAGCGGCATGGGATCGGCTCCGCTGGTAGCCGCCGCAGCCACCACTCGCAACCCGGTGCGTCAGTCGCTGGTCTCGATGACCGGTACCTTCTGGGATACCGTGATTATCTGCATGCTCACCGGCATTGTGCTGGTCTCCACGATGATTGGTCATCCAGACATCGCCGCCGCCATCACCTCCGGCCAGATCTCCGCCGGCGCCGATCTCACCACCACGGCCTTCAACTCCATCCCGGTGGTCGGCCGCTGGATTCTGGTGGTGGGGCTTTCCACCTTTGCCCTCTCCACCATCCTCGGCTGGTCCTATTACGGCAACCGCTGCGTGGCCTACCTGTTCGGCAAGCATGGCGTGCTGCCCTACCACATCCTCTACATCGTGGTGGCCTTCCTGGGTACCACCGGTGTGGTCATGGGCTGGGTCTGGGACATCTCCGACATCTTCAACGCCCTGATGGCCGTGCCCAACATCATCTGCGTACTGCTGCTCTCCGGCCTGATCTGGCGCGAGACCAAACACTACGCCTACGACGGCAACCTGGACGAAAAGGACGAAACGCCGATTCCGGTAGTGGCAGCCAAGTAGCCACCGTACAAGGCAAACGGCAGGTACAACAAGCACCTGCCGTTGGCCAGCTATTCAACAGTCCTGCGCCCGGCAGACAGTACGCTCTTCTCCACCAAGGCAGCACTTAAACACCGCCCGCCTGGCCACAACCTGCAAGCCCCCATATTTGCCAAATTCCAGTCATTTTCGTGTTCGAACGCAATTGTGAATAAGCCAAGTGGGGTAACAGGTGGCACACTCTGTCGGAGGAACGTAATAAGCGGCGTATTCCGCCTCCGACGTATCAGCTGCTGCAAAACCGTGGCCTCATTTGATGTCGGCAAACATATCTCTGGCTGGCTGTTGCCGACCAGCTCAGTTGTCCCGCAGCTCCTTATCACGTGGTATTTCCCTGGTGTGCTGATTGATGAGTGACCGCGGTAACTGCGTCAACTCGGCATACAGCGCGTTGTAATCCAACCCGCATTCGCGGGCCAGGCGGGCTACGGCTTCGTGTTCGGGGCGCAAGCCATGTTGGGCGGTGGCGGGGTTGAGGCTGCGGGCGACTTTGTAAGGCATCGGGCCGTAGGGAGTATCCAGCACCACCTGCTGGCGGGGTACCACACTGCGCTCCACGTAGGTGCGCCGGATGCCCAAGGTGCCGGTGCGCTGGGCAACCTCCTCGGCCAGCCGCTCGGTCTGCGCCGGCGCGGCCAACACGCAGAGCTTGACGGCCAGGCGGCCTTTCTTCATGGTGATGGGTTCCTGCCAGACATCCAGTGCACCGGTGGCCAACAACTCCTCACAGGCAAAAGCCAGGGCTTCGGGGGAGAGATGATCGATGTTGGACTCCAGCAGCACGCAGCCCTCGATGGCCAGGTGCTGCCCTGCGCGGGGAGAAGTCCTGGAGGCTGCATCAGTGGTTGCAAGGTCTGCGTCACCATTCACCGTGTCACTTGCGATACACGAGTATTGGTCGTTACTGCCGCCATCGCCATCGCCGCCGCCTGCCAGGCTCACCGCTTGTCCGGCCAGCAGGCGTACCACGTTGGCTGCGCCGGGTATCTGGCGGCTGCCGGCACCGTAGCCCACAGCCAGCGGGCGACAGCCAGGCAGCGGTTCCCAGTTGGTCACCAGATGGCGAGCCAGGGCAGCGCCGGTGGGCGTAGTCAACTCGCCGGTATGAGCGCCGGAGAAGACCACGCAGCCCTCCAGCAGCCGGGCGGTGGCCGGGGCTGGCACCGGCAGCTCGCCGTGGGCGCACATCACAGTACCGCTGCCGATGGCCAGCGGCGTGGCGTAGACCGCCTCCGGAGCCAGCGCCTGGAACAGCAAACTGCTACCTACAATATCAATTATCGAGTCGGCCGCGCCGATCTCATGGAAGTGCACCTGCTCCGGCGAGCAGCCATGCACCGCTGCTTCGGCTTCGGCTATATCGGAGAAGACAAGCTCGGCCAGCTTCACTGCTGCCGGCGACAAGGCTCCGACAGCGGCCACGCCGGCAATCATCTCCCGGATGTCGCGCCAGTGCCGTGCCGGCGCATCCGGCTCCTGAACCTCGATGTGGGTAGCCTGGATACCACCGCTGCTCACGCGCGTGCGTTGCACCTCTACACCGGGCACCAGGGCCTGGGCGCAGGCTTGGAGGCTGGCAAACGTTGCGGCGCCGGTCTGCTCGCTGACTTCCAGCAGCGCGCCCAGCAGCTTATCGCCAGAGGCGCCGGTCGAGAAATCAAAGTGGAGAATCACCAACCATCACCGCACAGCAGGCAGGTTGATACGATGGGCGATGACGCCGGCGCCGAAGCCGTTGTCGATGTTGACTACGCTGACACCGCCGGCGCAGGAGTTGAGCATCCCCAGCAGCGCCGCGATGCCGCCAAAGCTGGCTCCATAGCCTACCGAGGTGGGCACGGCAATCACCGGCACATCCACCAGGCCGGCCACCAGTGAGGGCAGGGCGCCCTCCATGCCGGCCACCGCCACCACTACGCGGGCAGCGCGCAGCTCGTGCTCGTGCGCCAGTACCCGATGTACGCCGGCGATGCCCACATCGTGGAGCAGCACTACCCGCGAGCCCATGATGCGGGCGGTCAGCGCCGCCTCCTCAGCCACCGCCAGGTCGCTGGTGCCGGCGCAGCAGACGACCACCAGGCCATCGGGAGTGGCGATAGTATTCTGTACACGTTTTGCTTCAACAGGGCTTGTTGCGTTGGTAATGGCATCGGCAACGTCATTGGCAACGTCATCGCTGGCGGCTTCAGCGTTCTCGCCGGCGCCAGCCGTGTCGGTCACTGCTGCCGCGCCAGCTACACCAGCCGCTGCGCCAGCTGCACCAGCCGCTGCGCCAGCTACACCAGCCACATCAGCCGTGTCAGCCACATCAGCAGCCGCAACCGTATCCACCTTGGCTGCTGCATTGGCGACTTCGCCAGTTGCGGGCCGTGGTGTGCCACCCGGTAACCCCGGGTCGTAGACGCCCAGGGCATCGCCAACAGTGGAGCCGGTCATGCGCAATGGCTCCGGGCGGCGGTCGGCATAGAGGATGCCGCAGGAAGCTATGTAGTGGGCGTCGGGTACTACCAGCCAGGTGGCGGTAGCCTGTTCGGTGCTGGCCCGGGTACACAGGGCCACGTCGTGGTGCTCCACCAGGGCGCTCATGATGCCAGCGACCTGCTCCGCCGTCTTGCCGGCACCGTAAATCACTTCGGGAAACCCGCAGCGTTGCTCGCGGTCGAAGTCCAGGTTGGCGTAGTCGTCGATGCTGTTCATGGGTATAATTGTACTCTACTTCAACAGGGAAGCCACGAACTTCAGTAATCTGCCGCAAATATCAGACCCTGTGAATTGTCAGCCATGTATGGATGGATGGATAAGAACATGACGGTTTCTACCTACGCTTTTCTCGGGCCGGAGGGCACCTACAGCCACCAGGCGGCCTTGAGCTTCGCTGCCGCCGGTGCCGCCCCCGCCGCTGCCGCCGCTGATGCCACCGCTGCCACTCAGCCCGCCCACGACGTCCCCGCCGCCCCCGCCGCCCCCGCCGCCACTCAGCCCGCCCCCGACGTCCCCGCGCCCGGCGCCAGCCCCGCTGATGTCGAGCTCATCGAATGTGCCAGCATCGCCGAGATCTTCGACCTGGTAGACAGAGGTCGCACCAACTTCGGCGTCGTGCCCATCGAAAACGCCCTGGAGGGCAGCGTCAACGAGACCCTCGACGCCTTTGCCTTCACCTCCGGCGCCCAGATCCGCGCCGAGATAGTAGTAGACATCCATCATAGTTTGATAGCAGCACCGGGCGTAGAGCTCGCAGACGTCAGGACCATAGCCTCGCATCCCCAGGCCATCGGCCAGTCCCGCCGCTGGCTGCAGCGCCACCTGCCCCAGGCTGCTACTCTGGCCACCACCTCCACTGCCGAGGCGGTGCGCATGGCCATAACCGCCAGCCTGGCCACCTCCGCCCAGCCCGGCCAGCTTGCCCCGGCTCTTCCCGGCCCGGCCGACCCGGCGGTCGCCCCGTCCACCACGGCCGCTATCGGTGCCCCGCTGGCTGCCGAGCTCTTTGGCGGCAACGTACTGGCTGAGCAGATTGAGGATCACTTCGGCAACCAGACCCGCTTTGTGCTCATTGGCCCGGACCCACTGCCTACCCCCAGCGATACCAGCGGCTATAAGACCTCGCTGGCACTGTTCATGAAAGAGGACCGCCCCGGCACCCTGCTGATGATTCTCGAGGAGTTTGCCTACGCCGGCTTGAACCTCTCCAAAATCCAGAGTCGCCCCACCAAACGGGCTCTGGGCGACTATATGTTCTGGATCGACATCGACGGCCACACCGACGATATCCACGTCAAGACTGCCCTGGACTGTCTGCGCCTCAAACTGCGAGAGGTAAAGACCCTCGGCTCCTACCCCGCCGCCTGAACGCCGCCTGATCGCCGCCTGATTGTTGCCCTTTCGTCCCGCCGCCTGACCGCCGCCTGATCGCCGCCCTGGCGCCGATAGCCGTCCTGTCGTCCTGGCGCCGATAGCCACCGATAGCCACCGATAGCCACCGATTGTCACAAAAAAACTGCCACTTCTCCACCCATCGCAAGGCTGGTTAGGATAAGATGAAATCCAGTGGTGTTAACGCCAGCTTCGCCGCTGACTGAAAGGCTTGCTCGATTTGTGATAAGTGTGCTCGTAGCCATCGTCTTTTGCGTGGCCATTCCGGTTTTGGCAATGGCCTCTCTGGTTCCCTCACTGCAAGCCTCCGCTCCCAAGGTCCTCAACTATCGCGGCAATCAGGTCTTCAACGGCCTGGGTGTTGTCTGGTTCATCTGGCTGGTGGCCTTCTGGATCGGCGCCCATATCCTCAACCTGCTACACATCGGCCAGCCGGGCTGGATCAGCTACCTGCTGCCGACCTTTCCGCTGCTGGCGGGGGCCTGCGTCTTTGGCCTCTTCGACGACTGGGCCGGCAGCGGCGCCACGCCCGGTTCGGTGCGGGTGCGCGGCTTCCGCGGCCATCTCAAGGCGATGCTCAAGGGGCGGATAACCACCGGCGGCCTGAAATTCTTGGGAATCGGCATGCTCTCCCTGTTCACCGCCGTTTCGCTGTACTACGACGGCGCCACCTCCATCCTCAAGGTGGTCCTGGTCACCAGCATCATCGCGCTGTTCGCCAACCTCCTGAATCTCTTCGACCTGCGCCCGGCCCGGGCCAGCAAGGTCTATCTGCTGGGATTGGCGCTGGCGCTGTGCTGTGTAGGCGCGCTGCGCGTCGTCAACCTCGATGCCGCCGACATCGTCGCCCTGGCCCTAGCAGCCTTCGGCCCGGTGCTGGCCACCTGGCGTTTTGATGCGGGGGAGAAGGGCATGCTCGGCGACGCCGGCGCCAATGCCGCCGGGGCGCTGCTCGGCTACCTGATGGCTACGGCCCTCCCCTTTGGGGGGCTGGTGGCGGCAGCGCTGTTACTGCTGGCGTTGAATCTGGCTTCGGAGAAGTGGTCTTTCTCCCAGGCCATCGAAGGCAACAAGGCGCTCAAGGCGCTGGACCAGTTGGGGAGGAAACGCTAGATGAATCAGTCAGGCACTCAAGCAGGCACTCAGACAGGCAGCACGGCGGGCAGCTACCGGCCACGGCCGACACACCAGCAAGCAGCAAGCAACCAGCCACAACCGGCACACCGGCAGGCAGCAAGGCCAACAGACAGCCACTCCGGCAGGAAAGGGTAAGCGAATGTCCAAGCATATCTTCGTGACAGGCGGCGTAGTTTCATCGTTGGGCAAGGGTATCACGGCGGCCTCATTGGGGCGGCTGCTGAAGTCGCGTGGCTACAAGGTGACGATGCAGAAGGTCGACCCCTATCTCAACGTCGACCCCGGCACCATGAGCCCCTTCCAGCATGGCGAGGTCTTCGTCACCGACGACGGCCACGAGGGCGACCTGGACCTCGGCCACTATGAGCGCTTCATCGACGAAAGCCTCAGCCGGGAGTCCAACTTCACCGCTGGTGGCATCTATCAGAGCCTGATAGCTCGCGAGCGTCGCGGCGACTTCCTGGGTGGCACGGTGCAGGTCATCCCGCACATGACCAACGCCATCAAGGACCGCTTCTCGCGCATCGCCGACCAGACCGCCGCCGACATCGTGATTACCGAAATCGGCGGCACCATCGGCGACATCGAGTCGCTGCCCTTTATCGAGGCCGCCCGCCAGTTCAAGATGAACAAGCCGCTGGGCGATGTGGCCTTTATCCACGTCACACTGGTGCCCTACATCCCGGCGGCGCACGAGGTCAAGACCAAGCCCACCCAGCACTCGGTCAAGGAGCTGCGCAGCATCGGTGTCCAGCCCGACTTCATCGTCTGCCGCAGCGACCACGAGATCACCGATAAATTGCGAGAGAAAATAGCACTATTCTGCGACGTGCGCATGGAGCACGTGATCAACTGCATCGACGCCCCCAGCATCTACGAGGTGCCCTTGAATCTGCACGCCCAGAGCTTCGACAGCAAGGTCCTCAAACTCCTTGGCCTGGAGGCCCCGGAGATCAACCTCAAGGACTGGCAGCTCTACGTAGACAAGATGCACAAGCTCAAAGACGAGGTGGACATCGCGGTGGTCGGCAAGTACGTCTCTTTGCCCGACGCCTATCTCTCGGTGGCTGAGGCCCTCGGACATGCCGGTGTGCACCACGGCAGCAAGGTCAACGTGCGCCTGATCGACGGCGAGACCCTCAAAGACGAAGGTGTGGAGAAGGTCCTGGCCGGCATGGACGGCGTGCTGGTCCCCGGCGGCTTTGGCGTGCGCGCCTTTGAGGGCAAGATCGCGGCCATCAACTATGCCCGCACCAACAAGGTTCCTTTCCTCGGCATTTGCCTGGGCCTGCAGGCGGCGACCTGTGAGTTCGCCCGCAACGTGGCCGGCATGCCGGAGGCCAACTCCGCCGAGTTCGAGGAGGAGATTGGCCACGAGCTGGAATATCCCGTCATCGATCTGATGCCGGAGCAGGAGGACATCGACGACATGGGCGGCACCATGCGCCTGGGCGCCTATCCCTGCGTGGTCAAGGAGAAGACCAAAGCTGCCGCGGCCTACGGCGAGCCGATCATCTACGAGCGCCATCGCCACCGCTATGAGGTGAACAACGTCTTTCGGGAGCGTCTGGTGGAGGCCGGGCTGGTGATCAGCGGCCTGTCGCCCGACTCCCGCCTGGTGGAGATGGTCGAGCTGCCGGATCACCCCTGGTTCGTCGGCAGTCAGGGCCATCCGGAATTCAAGAGCCGCCCGACCCGCCCACACCCGCTGTTCCGCGACTTCGTGGGCGCAGCGATAGCCTGTAAAGCCCGGCGGGGGAGAGGGGCCGAGCAGTGATGGAACGTCCGATGAGGTATCGGGGGGATTGGTTATGAATTCGCAACGACTGGTGAACACATTCCTGGAGCTGGTGCAGCTGGACAGCCCCAGCCGGCACGAGGGTGCCGTAGCCGCCTACTGCCGCCAGGCTCTGGAAGCTGCTGGCTGCACGGTGCGCTTCGACGACTCAGCCGCAGCCACCGGCTCAGATACCGGCAACCTGATTGCTGAGCTGCCGGCGCGATTGGCGAGCGGGGAGAGCGGCGCGGGCACAGGCGTGGGAGCAGGCGCGGACGCTGGCGCAGGTGCAGGCGCGAGCGCCGGCACGGGCACCGGCACGGCTCCGGCTTCAGGCATACCCGCGGTGCCCAAAGTCTACTTCTCCGCGCACATGGATACCGTCAGCCCCGGTGAGGGGATAAAGCCGCTCGTGGAGGACGGCATCATCCGCCCCAGCGGGCCCACCATCCTCGGCGGCGACGACAAGGGCGGAGTGGCGCCAATCATCGAGCTTATCCGCACCCTGGCCGAGAGCGATGAGCCGCACCCGGCCATCGGCGTGCTCCTTTCCACCTGCGAGGAGATCAGCCTGCGCGGGGCCAAGGCCATGGATTACTCCGGCTTTGCCGGCGAGCCCTGCTTCGTACTCGACGCCGACGGCCAGCCCGGCGGCGCCATCATCGGTGCCCCTTTCCATGACGCCTTTACCGCCACCTTCCACGGAATCGCCGCCCACGCCGGCGTGCGCCCGGAGGCCGGTGTCTCGGCCATCAACCTGGCCGCCGCCGCCATCGCCAGCATGGAGCTGGGCCGCCTGGACGCCGAGACCACCGCCAACAT
The DNA here is from genome assembly GCA_031272005.1 of Coriobacteriales bacterium. GTDB lineage: Bacteria > Actinomycetota > Coriobacteriia > Coriobacteriales > UBA8131 > JAISUQ01. Next base: position 20,473 of record JAISUQ010000001.1, read on the forward strand.
CGGCACCATCCAGGGTGGCGCGGCCAACAACATCGTTGCCGATACCTGCGTGGTCACAGGCGAGTGCCGCTCATTGGGCGCCGAGCGCCTGCAGGAGGTACACGCCGCCATGGACGCCGCCCTGCACGCCGCCGCCGCCAGCGTTGAGGGTGCCAGCGTGGACGTGCAATGGGTGGTGGAGTATCCCGGCTTCATGCTCACCGAGGACGACCCGCTGGTGCAGCTGGTGCTCGAGGAGGCGGCCGGGCTCGGCCTGCCAGCCAAGGCCACTGTTACCGGCGGCGGCTCCGATGCCAACATCCTGGCCGACGCCGGCCTCAAGCCCGTAGTCCTGGCCACCGGCATGGACGGCATCCACAGCCTCGGAGAACAACTGCGCGTGAAAGACCTCGAAGACATCACCAACCTGATAATCGCCATCGTCCGCAGATTGTCCCAGGGAAACGCTGATTAAATCCAACTCCGGAAGACTCCGTAGGGATTCGCAGTCCAGTGGACTGCGAATCCCTACGGAGGTTACCATTGCTGGGACTTAATCAGCGTTTCCCAAGCAGGCCCCCGGCGGCTTCCAGATAAACATTAAATTCGCTTGGGAAATTCTAAGGTGCCGTTCATACCGCTGAATGGATTTGCATTTGACCTGCGGGGCTAGTATCGTATATGTCACACGGGCGACGAATGTCCAATCGCAGGAACGTAGCAATTCTCCTTCTCCCGTGCCTCGGATGAGGAACAGTGCGGATCATGGCCGTACAGGGGAGGAGTTCAAGCCTGCAATCGAAGAAACTGTTTTGCCGTATCGCGGCAGCGGTGTCGTTTGCGCCCAAAAGAATGTCAGTGTACGTATCAGCAAATGAGAAGGGAACGAAAACATGCACGAGAAAATCGCAAGTATCAGCAAGAAGGGGATGTCCCTGCTGCTGGCAGCCACGATGGCCTGTAGCCTGTCGTTTGCCGGCTTGGGCAGCATCCTCCCGGAGCAGTCGGCATATGCCGTGAGCATATCCAGCGAGACAATTACGGAAGATGTCGATTTGACTGAGGATTCGACCATCAGCCACGCCTCTGGTACTGATGTCCACATTCTCGATGGCGTTACCGTCACTGTCGATAACGGCGCCACCCTGACCATCACCGAGAACACCCATCTGTATATCGATAGCGGCGCATACCTCAACGTTACCGACGGCAAGCTGGTCGTGGAGCACGGCGCGGAGGTCTACATCGAAAACGGCGGCAGGCTGAACCTCGCCAACTCCCATGGCGCTAACCCCCTGGACATCGCCGAGGGCACCCTGCACTTCGAGGCCGGTGGTACAGCCACGGCCGGCGAAGGCAACTACTGGGTAGGCTATCTGAATGACCCCGGCACCTGGGGCATGATCAACCTGGCCGATGGCGCCAGCCTGCGCACCAGAGGCAATGACGACCCCATCTACGGCGGCGCAGCCTCCGAGCGCAGCTTCGACATCTGTGGCGATGCCATGGTCCTGGGCATGCCTTCGATGATGGGGCACGACCACGTGCAGGTCATCGATGGCACCCTGACAGTCGGTTCGCCTGCCGTCCCCACCCAGCTCAAGGGCTACTACGACAATACGGACAGCGACCCCACCCAGGGCCCGGTCTTCGACATCGACAACCTCATCGTCGCTGAATACAGCAGCGTCTGGATGGCCGATGGTGCGCAGCTCAACGTCAGCGGCAGCGTGACCCTGCCCGACGCCCATGAGGGCTACAGCCCGATCATCATCGGCGCCGATCAGGACGGCGATGAGTGCGAAGGCGGCTCGATGACCGTGCCTTCCATCCACAACATCAACAAGACCGCTTCCATCAAGCTCGGCCCCAGCGGCAAATTCACCGCTGAGGACCTCAGCATCAGCGTCCCCGAGGAGCTGAGCAGCATCGTCGGCGAGGCCAGCGAGACTTTCAAGGCCACCGTCGGCCCGGATGGCGACCTGGTGCAGTGGCCCTATGAGTCCGTGGACTTCGAGGTCACCGTGACCTCCGAGCTCGAGGGCGATTGGAGCATCGACGCCTATATCCCGGCTGCTGAAGACACCTGGACTGTCACCAACGAGCAGAACACCTTCATCTTCCCCAGCATCCTGGCCAACAGCTACACCGACTTCATCGTCACTGCCGACCGCGTGGGCAGCTATCAGTTCCAGATCGCCATCGTCTACAATGGCGACACCCTGGCCACCTCCAACTACGGCACCCTGACCGTGAACCCTGAGCCCGACACCACCGCCCCCACCGTCACCGAGGTCATGCCCACTGGCGATGACGTGCCGGTAAACGGCGTGGTGAGCATCACCTTCGACGAGCCGATGAACCCCCAAACCGAGGGCATCGTCCAGCTCAACGGCCAGACCCTGACCGGCGCTGAGTGGTCTGCGGAGAATACCGTGCTGACCATGCCCTACTCCGGCCTGCAGCACAGCGCCGAGTACACCGTGTCCATCTCCGGCTTTGCTGATGTTGCCGGCAACGAGATGGAGGCCGACAACAGCCACATCTTCTCCACCGCAGCCAACATCTACGACGGCCGCCTGGTGTCCATCTCCACCGCTCTGGACAGCTCCAAGGTTCTGGACATCCAAGGCGCCTCCGTGGCCGCTGGCGCACCGGCCCTGATCTGGCCGCTTGAGAACGGCGCCAACCAGCGCTTCCGCATCGAGGCCTCTGAGGATGACACCAGCTATTATGCTATCACCAGCATCAACAGCGGCTATGCCCTCTCTGTCAGCGGCGCCAATGCTGTTGCCGGCACAGCCATCGTCCAGCTGCCCTACGTGGGCGAGGACACCCAGCTGTGGAGCATCATTGAGGATGGCGACAACCTGGCGTTTGTCTCCAAGGCTTCTGAGACCGACGCGCCGCTGTGCATCGATGTCTTCGGCAACAGCTCGGCCAACGGCACCAAACTGATCCTGTGGCCCTATGAGCAGGAGAAGGCCAACCAGTTGTTCAGCTTGAGCGATGTGGCCCGCCCCGAAATCAATGATCACCCGGTTTGGGATGGTTGCTACTACCTGACTGCCGGCACCGGCCTGGTCCTGGACGTCTATGGCGATTCTCAGGAGCCCGGTACCGCCCTGATCGGCTGGAACCTGAAGCCGGAACTGGCCGACAACCAGCGGTTCTTCCTGTCTTACGATGAGCAGACCGGTTACTACATCATCACCTCTTTGAGTTCCGACCTGGTGCTCGACGCCAAGGGTGGCGGCGCCAAGGGCACCCCGGTCATCCAGTGGGAGCCCAAGGACAGCGGCATCTACAACCAGCGCTGGTCCATCGAGGACGCCGGCAACGGGCAGGCCATCATCCGGGCTGCCAGCACGCACCAGGTGATGGACGTCTTCGGCAACAGCTCCACCCCCGGCGCCAGCATCATCGTCTGGGATGACAACGGCGGCGACAATCAGCACTGGACCCTGACCCCGATAGAGTAGTCGCCCACAGTCAAATATCATTGCCCGACCCAATCGGGGCAGGAAAGTCATCCTGCCCCGATTTGTCATACCCCCCGCCAGCTGGCGCCGGCAGGGGTAAATTTGCTATCCAAACATTGCAAAACATATGCAGAAATGTGGAGATTTGTTGGTAAGTGGAAAAAAATGTCAATAATCAGCTCTCTGGAGCGGTTTTTGTGCCATAATACACATGGAACTGTCCGCCTCAAAGGGCGCGAGGGCTGGCAACGAAACTACTGCCTCTGAATATCATCAGCTATGTGTACGCTGCTGGCGCGCCTGGTGTCTGGCGGTCTGCTTCGGCGCAGGAAAAGCGACGAACCAGGCCCATGGTCTGCCAGATATCCGGGTGCAGTCTGGCGACTTGGGCAGTGGGTGTTTGCCTCCTACCAGATAAGGCTTGTTGCGTTAAAGGGGCACTCTGAATCTATCGGTTTTGCAGAAGTATCAAGAAGTACGTAAGAGCGGAAAGGATGCGGTATGACAACAACAATCGTACGAACAGGCAAGAGGGCAGCCTTGCTGCTCGCAGCACTGGTGGTGACCCTGGGATTGTCCCTGGTGGTTGCCTCCGGGCTGAACATGACGCAGACGGCGTATGCGGGGCAAACGTATACCGCCTCTGTAAGCGGTAATATTGCAACAAGTCTCGGGGTTGTTCCCACTTCCGAAGACACCGTCATTGTCAATGAAGGCGTTGTCCTGAGCGTTGACCCCACTGAAACCCTGGACGTCGCGGTCCTGGACCTCGGCCTGACCGGTGAATTGTCCGTCAAGGCCGGCGGCATCTTCAAGGTAGGGCTCGGGCCAAATACCCATTACTACTACGTTGGTCCCGCTGGCTCTGGTGGCAACCATCCCAACGGATCTACCATTGAGTTGGTATCCGGAGAGATCAACATCAAAGGCAATATCGCCGGTACTCCAGGAACCAATGGAACCAGTGCCGAGCGCACTGTATCCATCGAAGGTGTAGCGAACATCTGTGATGAGTTCAAACTCTGGCCCGGCGACGTCGGTACCCTCGGTGGCGACGGAAGCACCATCACGATTAAATCCAACCCCGGTGAGGCTGTGACGGTCAGCGCCGGCGCCAAGATGATTATCGATGACGATTCAACTGTGATTATCGAGGATGGCGGCACATTGGATGCCGACGTCCTGGATCTCGGCGTGAGTGGTACCTTGAAGGTCGAGGCCGGTGGCTCATATAAGGCTGGCCCGGATCCGGTCTATTACTACATCGGCACTGAGGGCTCCGGCGCCACCATCGAGTTGACCGATGGTGAGATCATCATCGTGGGCAAAGTCCATGGCGCCGACGCCCTTGATCCAACGAACTTCAGCGCGTCTCCCACCACCCGCGTCCTCACCATCGACGGTGACGTGAACATCGTCGACCAGTTCCACCTCTGGTCGGGCGATATAGCCACACTCAATGGCACGGCTACGGTCAAGGAGAGCCTGACGCCGGGCTACGGCGTGACCATCAACACAGGCGCCAAGTTAATCGTCAACGATACCTCCACCCTGACCATCGATGATGGCGGCATATTGGATGCCGACGTCCTGGATCTCGGCGTGAGTGGTACCTTGAAGGTCGAGGCCGGTGGCTCATATAAAGCTGGCCCGGCTCCGGTCTATTACTACATCGGCACTGAGGGCTCCGGCGCCACCATCGAGTTGACCGATGGTGAGATCATCATCGTGGGCAACATCCATGGCGCCGACGCCCTTGATCCAACGAACTTCAGCGCGTCTCCCACCACCCGCGTCCTCACCATCAACGGTGACGTGAATATCGTCGACCAGTTCAGCCTCTGGCCGGGCGATATAGCCACGCTCAATGGCACGGCTACGGTCAAGGACAGCCTGACGCCGGGCTACGGCGTGACCATCAACACAGGCGCCACGTTAATCGTCAACGATACCTCCACCCTGACCATCGATGATGACGGCATCGTGGATGTTAAAGCGGCCGATGGTTTGTTCCAGAAAGTATCCGGCACCCTGGTGGTCAATGCCGGCGGTAAGCTGTCCATCGCCCCCGACGCCTGGATTGGCGATGACTCCACTTACGTTGTGCAGCTGGATTCCGGCACCTTCACGATTGTCGGCAGCCCCAACGGCGCAGGTGGCATCGGTGCCGGTCGCGACATCACCTTGGATGGCGAAGCCACCATCAACGGTGAACTGACGATGTTCGGCGATGACAAGGTGACCCTGGCCGCCAACGCTGCGGCCACCATCGGCAACGGCGGCAAGGCCCGCTTCGTCGATACTACTGGAACTCAGAACAACTACGGCCAACTGGTCGTCAGCGATACCGCCACCCTGACCGTCGCCAACGGCGGCAAG
>JAISUQ010000003.1 GCA_031272005.1 Coriobacteriales bacterium
CATCTCCACCATCGGGCCGGCCGGTGAGCACCTCAGCCTCTTCGCCTGCGTGAACAACGACAAGAACCGTGCCAACGGGCGCGGCGGCATGGGAGCGGTGATGGGCTCCAAGAAGCTCAAGGCGGTGGCCGTGCGGGGCACCGGCCCGGTCACCGTGGCCAACCCAGAAGGCTTCATGGCCGCCGTCACCGATGCCCGCACCAAGCTGCGCGAGCATCCCGTCTCCGGCGCCGGCCTGGCCGCCTATGGCACCGAGGTGCTGGTCAACATCATCAATGAGAGCGGTGCTTTGCCCTTCCGCAACGGCCGCGACGGCGCCTATGACCCGGATGCCGACAAATACTCCGGCGAGACCCTGGCCGCCACCTATCTGGTCAAGAACCGCGGTTGTTTTGCCTGCTCCATCGCCTGTGGCCGGGTGACCCGGGTCACCGACGGCCCTTATGCCTCCTTTGGCGAGGGCCCGGAATACGAGGCCGGCTGGTCGTTTGGCGCGGCCTGCGGCGTCAATCGCCTCGATGCCATTTGCAAGGCCAACTTCCTCTGCAATGAGTATGGCTTAGACCCCATCACCATGGGCTCGACCATCGGCTGCGCCATGGAGCTGGCCGAGCTGGGCGCCATCACAGAGGAGGAGATTGGCTTCAAGCTGCGCTTTGGCGACGCTGATGCCATCGTCAAACTGACCGAGCTGACCGGCAAGGATGAGGGCTTCGGCAAGGTTTTAGCGCTGGGCTCCTATCGAATGGCCGAGAAGTACGGCCATCCAGAGCTGTCGATGTCCACCAAGAAGCAGGAGATGCCGGCCTATGACGGTCGCGCCATCCAGGGCATGGGACTGGAGTACGCCACCTCCAACCGCGGCGGCTGCCATGTGCGCGGTTACCTCACCTCGCCAGAGATCCTCGGTGTGCCGCTGAAAACCGACCCGCTCGTCACCCAGGGCAAAGGCGCCCTGCTCAAGCTGTTCCAGGACCTCACGGCGTTGGTGGACAGCTCGGGCGTTTGCCTCTTCGTGACCTTCGGCATCGGCCTGCCGGAGGTGGCCGCCCAGCTGCGCGAGGCCGTAGGCAGCAGCGAAAGCGACGAGGAATGGCTGCTCAAAGGCGAGCGCACCTGGAATATGGAGAAGAACTTCAACATCGCCGCCGGCGTGGAGAAGGACACCCTGCCGCCCCGCCTGTTGCGCGAGGAACTTAAAGAGGGTCCGGCCGCCGGCAAGGTGACCGACCTTGCCACAATGCTCAAAGACTACTATAGTGAGCGCGGATGGGATGAAGAAGGCACGCCAACGCCGGAGAAGTTGGCCACACTCAGTCTGTAAGTTGGGTCAATGCAAGTCAAACTGTTCGCCACATACCGCACTATCACCGGGCGCAGCCAGCTGGAGTTGGCTGCGCCTGATAATGTATTGGAATTATTGCATCAACTTTCCAACGAGTACGGCTCAGAGTTGCGCAGTTGGCTACTCTCGCCAGACGGCACTGCCAAGGGCGATAACGCCATAGTGCTGGTCAACGGCCGGCACATCGAGCATCTGGATGGCGTGGCGACAAAACTCAGTGAGGCCGATAAAATCTCCCTGTTCCCCCTGGTGGCCGGAGGTTGATGCGGCAAGTGGCTGCTGAAGAGGATAGCAGGTACATTCGTCAGATGTCGCTGCCGCAGATCGGCGCTGAGGGGCAGCAGCGTCTTTATGCAGCCCGGGTGGCAGTGGTCGGCATCGGAGCGCTGGGATCGGTCAGCGCGGAGCTGATGGCGCGAGCTGGCGTGGGTTATCTGAGGTTGATTGACCGCGATTATGTAAGTTTGAACAATCTGCATCGCACCGCTCTGTTCAGCGAGGCTGATGCGGCCGACAATGCCCCCAAGGCGGTAGCAGCCAGCAAGGCGCTGCAGGCTGTCAACAGCGGTATTCAGCTTGAAGCCGCAGTCACCCATCTCAGCGGCGCAAATGCTTTGGAGCTGCTCCAGGACATGGACTTGGTATTGGACGGTTCGGATAACTACGAACTGCGCTACCTGCTCAATGAGGCCTGCGACCAGATGGGCATCCCCTGGGTCTACGCCGGAGCTGTCGGCAACTTTGGCATGGTGATGCCGATTATCCCCGGCCAGACAGCCTGCTTTCGCTGTCTGGCGCCAACGCCGCCGCCGCCCGGCAGCTATCCCACCTGCGCCAGCAGCGGCATCCTGGGGTCGGTGAGCAGCAGTGTGGCCAGTATCCAGGCTACTGAGGCCATTAAACTGCTGCTCGGCAGAACCGATAACCGGCTGCCCGGTCTGCTCAGCATCGATGCCTGGAACTGCAGCTTCGATGTCATCGAGGTACAACGGGATGCAACCTGCCCCGTTTGCGGCCAACACCAATACGAACAGCTTGGACACGATAGTGGCGCAACCAGCAGTGCGCTTTGCGGGCGCGACGAATACCAGGTGTTACCAGCCGCGCCGGCAGACTTGGACCTGTCCGCCTGGGCCCAACGTCTGCGCAGCCAGGGCGACGTCCTCGTCAGCCCCTACATCCTCACTTTCAGCGACACCAAGGTCCGCTTCAAACTCTTCGCCGACGGTCGCATGATGCTCAAAGGCGCCCAAAGCGCCGATCAAGCCCTGGCCATCTACTCCGAGTATCTCGGGCTATAATACTTAACGACAATTAAACACAGAATTGCTGGGGTTATTTGCATGAAAAGGCTACTGTCTGTTGCGCTGGCCGCGTTGCTGGCGGCAATGATGCTTGTGGGGTGTGGGGGTATAACCGATTCGGATAATGGCGATGACGGCAAGGTCAACGTAGTGGCCACCATATTTGCGCCCTATGACTTTACCCGCGCCATAGCTGGCGAAAAGGCCGAGATCAGCATGCTTCTGCTGCCTGGCGCCGAGACCCATTCGTTTGAACCAACGCCGCAAGACATCTTGAAGCTCCAAAACTGCGACATATTCATCTACGTGGGCGGTGAATCCGATGACTGGGTGGACGGCATCCTGGCGTCGATGGACACCTCCAAGATGAAGATAGTCAAACTGATGGATTGCGTGGAGGTGGTGGAAGAAGAAGTCGTCGAGGGTATGGAGGATGAAAAAGCTGATGAGGCCAGCGCGACCGGGCAGTCTGCCGAGGCAGATGACAGCGAGGAGGAGGCCGAGTATGACGAGCATGTCTGGACTTCTCCGCGAAATGCCAAGTTGATTGTCTCAAGGATCAGCGATGCACTCTGCGAAGTCGATCCAGCCAATGCCGAGACCTACAAGGCCAATACCACCGCCTATCTGGCGCAGCTGGATGAGCTGGACAATAGATTCCAAACAATCGTCGATGCTGGCGAGCGTAAGACCATCATCTTCGGCGACCGCTTCCCATTCCGCTACTTTGCTGATGCCTACGGGCTGGACTATTACGCTGCCTTCCCCGGCTGCTCGACGGAAACCGAGGCCAGCCCGGCCACAGTCAAGT
>JAISUQ010000022.1 GCA_031272005.1 Coriobacteriales bacterium
AACACGGCTCTGCTCGGAGGGCGCAATGAATTGCGCCCCTACGGCCATACCGCACTCGGAATACATATCCTTCCCATGCACGGGCCCCCGAGGGGCGCGGCTTCTCCCAAGATTGCTCCCATGCAAACGGCCGCGCCCCTCGGGGGCTGTGATGTAAAATGCTAAATTAACTAGCTAATATCTCCCAGAAAGCCAATCATCTCACTTGGTGCCAGCAGGCAGATGCGCTTGCCCTTCTCCATGCGGATGCGGGCGATCTTCAACTTCAGTTTCTCGGCGTTCTCCAGGTCACTGCGCTCAAACCAGGTGAACCGCAGCTGCTCGGTGGCCGAGCCAATCAGCAGTGAGAACAGCTGGACATCGTGGCTGTGTTGCTTGGCCTGTTTATCCAGGGGCATGATGGTGGCGTCGAAGTAGTCGCGCGGGGGAAAGAAGCCATTGTTGCAGCCGCAGACCATCAGGCTGGCAAAGCTGGAGCCAATCAGGTCGGTGGCCTGGGCCAGGCGAATTGTGGCCCCGGCATTTATCCAGACCGGCAGGTTCAGGCGTTGCTCCAGCAGCCGGGTCAGATCTGCGGCACTCATCCCGGCGATGTCTGCGCCGGCCAGCAGTTGGTTGAAACGGGCGATGATTGGCCGCGGATCGTCGGCGGATACGGCTTGGGCGATGGCTTCCAGCAACTCCCGCCCCTGTTGGCCCGGCAATTGGGCCAGGATAGCCTGGCCTTCGCGCAAAGGCTCAATAAGTCGCTCGATGCCCGCGATGGCACCTGTCGGGCCGGCGGCGACCTGCTCCAGAGCCTCCAGGAAGCTTAAGCTGCGACCTTCGGTTTGGGCATATTCACGCAGGCTGGCGACGATGGCGCTGTTGGTCAGCCAGTCGCCGAAGCCGCACCAGGCCCGCCAGCTGACACTGTCTGCAGGGTCGCCGGCCAGGCGCAGCAGGGTAAAAGCCTGCAGGAAGCTGGAGCGCTGCCGGTCGCGGATGTCTCCGGACAATACCGAGGTATCGGGCAGCCAGGCCACTTCCAACCCGGCTGATTGCAGGGCGTTGAGCAGATGCTTGCGCCACAGCCGATTGAAGGTTGCGATGCCGACTTTGCCCGCCGTCGTGCCGGCCGCCAGCGCCGCAGCCAGCTCGGCGGCGCCGGAGAATTCGGCTTCGGCAGAGGCGAAGGACTGCACGGTTATCTCGCCGCCAGCAGCGCCTTCGGGAGCGGTCAGGGTCTTATCGGCAACAAAGGCCTCGTCGGTACGCAGGTTGTTCTGAGCTGCAATCAGCCCCACAGCCTGTTGCCCAGCAGTCAGCTCCACCACGCCGTCCGGCCAGGCTGAGACAAAATCGTCCACACCGGCGGCGTAAGGGTAGGACTCGAAGACCTCCACGCTGGCCCCACGGTCGGCGCTGATGGTCAGCGACTCGCCGGCCAGCTCGCCAGCCAGCAGCTGGGAAGCCCGGCTGAGCAGCTGGTAGTCGTCCACCAGCACATGAGCCCGACGCCGGGCAGCGCCGGCGGCAGCGTCAGTGCGCAGATACTCCAACGTCAGCTTGGAAATCTCCGGCTCCAGCAAGCCTTGGATGAAACGCAGATCGGAGAGGATCAACTCATGGAGGGTCTTCTCCTCCACGGTAATCAGCCATTCGGGGTCCGCCTCGGCCAGCTCGGTCCAGCCGCGGTAGAAGAAGCGCAGGATCTCCCGGATGCGCTGCGGCCGGATGCCGGTGACCTTGAGGTCCTCCAAGAAGAAGTTGGCTTCAAAATCCTCCAGCAGGCGGGCTGGGCGGCCGGTGAAAGCCTGGGCAGCGGGGGACGCCAACACCTCCAGAGCCAGGGCCCGCGGAGTGGTGACCTCTATTTCGGCAGCAGCCGGGAAAGCTTCAGTCAGGCGCGCGGCCAGATCCTGCGCGGCCGGCGGTGAAGCGCTAAGCACCAGGATGTCGCCCGGCGCGGCACCGCCGGCCAGCAACTGTTGCACGCGGCCAATCAATTGAGCGGTCTTGCCGGTGCCCGGACCCCCCAGATAAGCTGTTCCAATCATGCGGCCTGCTCTTCCTGCTTGTCGTTGTCGTTACCTGCCGGCAGCTTGGCCTTGGGCAGCAGCGGCATTTTCAGGGCCTGGGTCGGGCAGTTGACCACGCATTCCCGGCACTTGGTGCACTCGTTCATGCCGACTGGCGACTCCTCGGGACGGCGCGGGTCGATGCCCTCCGGGCAGACCTTGGCGCAGATGGTGCAGCTGGTACCCTTGGCGCTGACCAGGCATTTGCTGTCGTCGATCTGCGGCCGGAAAGTCCGGTTGAGGAAACCGAACAGCGACATGAAGGCCGCCAGCGGGCAGAGCTTGGAGCACCACTTGCGAAACACCAACAGTTCCACTATCAGGATCAGCGGGATGATGACCAGCGACCAGGTGACATCGCCGCTGCCGAACAGCCGCATCACCAGCAGGATGAAGGCAAAGGTCAGGCCAATCGGGCAGACCAGGCAAAAGACCGGAAACCCGAAGATCGCCGCCGAGAGCAGCGAGCCGCCGAGGATGAAGTGTCGCGAATCCAGCTTGCCGCGCTTCTCGGCACAGGAGCCGCAGCCGCCCTTGAGCGAGGCAGCCTCCGCAGCGGAGAGCGCAGCGATGCCCGAGGCGGTGGTATCGGCACCGGCAGTCTCCAGGTTCTCATCATCAGCTGCTTCTGCATCCGGCTTGGCCGGTTTGCCGAACAGGCCTCGGATGCGCTGGAGCAGCGGCACCGGGCAGGCCCAGGCGCAAAACGCCCGCCCCAGCAGGATGATCAAAACAATCACGATAACCAGGGCGATGACCGCCCGGGGTACGAACAGCTTGGAGGCCAGCATGGTGCCCAGGGCACCCAGCGGGCAGAGGATGGAGATGTCCGACCAGCCGAAGGCCGAGATGGTGCCGATACCGCCATTGGTGGCAAAGCCGATGGTAATCAGGGCGATGACGGCCACAGCGACGATAATCCGGATGCGGGTGTTATTCTTAGCCATCTTATGCCCCCTCTCCCGTAAAGTAGCTGGGCAGGATGATCTGGCCGGCTTCGTCCAGCGGGTGGACGACGATGGCCCGGGCGGTGGCGCCGGAGGAGATGGAGCCGTTCTGCAGCGAGACGCAGACGCTTTCGCAGGCGCCGCAGCCGTTGCAGATGTCGGTCAGGACGTGCGGGCGGTTGTTCTCATCCAGAGTCATGGCCTCATACGGACAGGCGTCGTAGCAGAAGCGGCAGCCGATCAGGCGGTAGGCCAGACACCAGTCCTCCTTGATCACCGCCTTGCCGATGATGGTGTTCAGCACATCGGCGCCCGCCGGCAGGGCCAGGGCTGTGGTTGGGCAGACCTTGGCGCAGAGCGGGTCGCCGCCGTTTTCCTCAGTGCACCAGTCGCAGTAATCGTCGTCGAAGTCCAGGGTCGGGGTGCGCATATTCAGGATGCCCGCCTCGATATGGGTCGGCGCGATGACGTTGCGCGGACAGATCTCGTAGCACTTCTCGCAGCGGATACAGGCCGAGACCAGCCGGTCTTCATCCTGGCCTCCCGGTGGGCGGATAATCGGCTCGCTGCCGACGAACTGCAGGCCGCCCAGCCCCAGCATCACCACAGCGCCGCCAGCCCCCAGCATCAGGCTGCGGCGGTCCAACAGTCCGCCCTCGGCGGACGCGACCTCGCTGCCCTCGGCGGTCGGCTGCGACGCACCGGCAGCAGCAGTCTTTTCGGCCTCAGCAGCCTCGATTGCCTCAGTTGCTTCGGTCCTGGTGTCTTGCAACTTCTCAGAATCCATGCTCACTCACTCCCCAGTCTCGATCAATCTTCGGATAGTAAGTCGGAAAGGAATTCCTGGTCGGTCTGCAGAAAACCCTCGGTCAGCCAGGCCAGGCCCTGGTACAGATCGGTTTTGGCAAAACGCTTCATATCAGTTGTTAGCATTCCCACCCAGGCATAAAGATGGTCGTTCAGGAAAGTCAGCTGCAACTGCAGCTGCTCGACGGCCTTATCCTCGTCATCGGCCTGCAAGGCCTCGATGGTGCGCTGGGAGAGGACCTGCATGTAGTCCATCTCCAAAGCGATGTGGTCTTCGCCTTCCTTCCATTCGCTTTTCTTGGCCAGGCCGGCCGCCCGGTAGATGGCCAGCACCTCGTCGCGGGCGTCCTGCATCAGCAGCCGCTTCTCGGAGGTGTAGACCGATTCGAAGGGATAGGCGGCGGAGAAGGCGTCGACGCCGTGGCCGATAAAGACCCGTACGTAGTCGATGGCCAGCTCGGTGATGGTGTTGTCCCAGACATTGCCCAGAAAAGTGGCAATCAGCCGATAGCCCTTGTCCACGGCGGCGTTTCCGGTGTTGGCCGGGAAGCGCACCTTCTTCAATTCTGCGAGCAGCTCCTCGTCCACCTCCTTGCGGTACAGTCGGCTCAAAAAGCCGTAGGTGGAGATACGTTGTTCGGTCAGTTGGATCAGTTCGCTGAAGTCTGCCATCAGGCCACCTCGTTTCCGGTATCTGGGCTGGCGGATTGGGTGGCTTCAAGCAACTCGCCGATGATGATGTCCTCCACGTCGTCCAGCATTTCCAAGCCCTGCTGGCCGACTTCGGTGGTCTGCCACTTCTTGCGCCAGATGACAGCATCACATTTCTCCAGGCGGTCCAGGAAGCGCTGGGCATACATGCGTGGCTTCTGGACCAGTTCCAGACCGTCGATGACATCCCCCAGCTGTTTGACGGACTGCCCGCCCTCCTGGGCGCAGAGCAGCAGGATCTTCTTGTAGATCGGCAGGTAGAGGGTATCGGTGGCGAGCAATTGCTGCAGGCGCTCCAGGGGCTTGTCGGCCTCCAGGGCCTCCCGGCCGGCCTCGGTGGTCAGCCAGAAGGCCTCCGGCGGCTGGCCCGGCTCCAGGTATTCCACGCCGTCGACCTCGACGACCTTCGGCTCGACCTTGATGTTGGCAAAGTCCTCGCCCTCTTCAGTGACCCGTTGGATGGCGCCTGCCTTCTCCAACAGGGCACAGAAGTTGGCGGCCGTGTAGACGGAGTAGTTGTTCTCCTGCAATTCATCGACTTTGGCGCCAACATCGGGTACGGTCTGCGGCTCCAGGCAGAAGTCCAGGATGCCCAGCAGCACCTTGCGCCGAGGCGCCATGGCCTCCATCAGCGAGGCGATGCGCTCCGCAGCCGGGCGATCATCGACCTTCTCCGGGCGGTAGCGTAAGGCGTCAGCCTCGGCCTGGGTACTGACCAGGCCGATGACGGCTACATCCTCGTCTTCGTCTTCTTCGGAATCGGTATCTTGCAAAGGATCGAAGCCTTCTTCGGGCTCCAGGTCGTCAAACAGGTCGAACTGCTCAGGGTCGGTACTCATAAACACCTCTCAGACATCGCTTACAGTGCCACCAGGGCACGACACAACAAACTGGACTCCACCCCTGAAGCCCGATTTCTGCAAACGATATCTGCCTGAAGTAAAGGCAGTTCTCCCAAAAGGCATAGTACCCGAATTGTCGTCACTTGACAAGTCGCAAGGCTCTGAAGCATCATACGCCTGCGAAAAAACAACGGAGAGGAGACTACCATGGCAGCAACAATCCGCCCGACACTTTTACTTCGAGCGCAGCTCAAGCCCGACGTTTACAGCGAGGCAGTGGTTGCCGAACTGAAGCGCTCCTACTCCTACATCGCGCCGATTTCGGTTGTGGCTGCGGATGCCGAGGATGCTGCGGGTGTCGAGGACACCGTGGATGCTGCTGCCGTTGCGGAAGTTGCGGATGCTGCGGGCACTGCGGAGAACAGCCTGAGGTTTCTGATCAAACTGCGTTCGCCCTATTGGCTGAGCAGTGATGAGGGGGCCGACGAGCTGTTTGCCACTGTCATGGAGAAGTGGTTGACGAATATGTTCAACAAGGTCGGCAACACCCTGGTGGCCTACAATCGGGTGGCCCGGGAGCAGGGGCGAGCGGGACTGGATTTTGCCTGGTTGGAGTTGGAATTCGGGCCGCTGGTGGTGACTTTGCGTCTGGGCCAGGACTCGGCCATTCCCGCGCAGGCCCTGAGTCTGGTCAAGCAGGTGCGCGAGGCCTGCAACACGGGGGCCCTGAGCGGTTTTTTGGAGGGCACGGTGCGTCTGCCGTCGCGCACGTCCTTTGCCGGGCAGGCGGCGGCAGCCGTTGAGCAGGCTACCAGCGCTGCCGAGGCTGTTGCCGGCGCAGATGCTGCGGAGCAGGCGGAGGAGACGATTGTGGCCGCCGACGCAGCGGACGCAGCAGGCGCAGCAGACGCAGCAGACGTAGCGGACGTTGCAGGCACCAGGACTGTCAGCGAGCCGTCTGGCGAGCCGGAGGGCGAGGCTGGCAACAAAGAGCCTGCGCAGCCGGCAGCGCAGCCGGATTTTGAGCTAGACTACCATGTCTGGGGTATTGAGACCGCCAATGGCGAAACCCGCGAATACGATTCGCTCTCAGGCGTCTTCCAGGATTGACAGCCGCCCGCCCGCGCCGATACGGTATACGGTATTGTCGTACAATCCTCCAGGCGCCCTCCGACAGGTGGACTTGCCGGGAGCGGAGCGGGTTGGACGAAATGTCGTCCGGACAATATGAGGTAAGGAGAGACCAATGCCAGCCCTGAAGAACATGCTCGGCCTGCTGGAGCAGCTGCAAAGCGAATACATCACCGTCCATCAGCATCGTTGCGTGGTGGTGCGCAATCGCAACGCCTCCTGCCGCCGCTGCGCCGATGCCTGTACATCCACGGCCATCGCCCTGGCCGATGGCGAGATCAGCATCAGCCCGGAGCGCTGCGTGGGCTGCGGCACCTGTGCCACGGTCTGTCCTACCGGCGCGCTGTCGGCCACCCATCCCAATGACGCTGAACTGCTGAAAGGCTGCCTGGCTGTTCTAACAGCTGCCGATAATGATATGATTATAGCTTGTGAACAAGTATTGGCAGTTGACTCAGAAGCCTTTGACCCCGAGAAACTGGCCGCCGTGGTCTGCCTGGGGCGGGTGGACGAAAGCCTGCTGTGCGCCCTGGCCACAGCCGGTGCCACCAGCATCCACCTGGTCTGCGGTGACTGTGAGGCCTGCGAGCTCAAGGTCGGCCGCCAGACCGCCGAGCTGGTACAGCAGACCACCAACACCTTGCTGCAAGCCTGGGGCCAGGACCTGCGCATCGAGCTTACAGACACCCTGCCTGAGCAGGCCACAGCCGGCAGCGGCCCGGGCTACGACGCCTCCCGCCGGGCCTTCTTCGCCAACTTCGGCCGTCAGGCCCGCGAGGTCGCCGCCAGTGCCGCAACCAGTGCGCTGGAAGAGCAGCTGGGCGCAGAAAAGCCACCGGAGCCGAAGTTTCTCAAGGTGATGTCCGACGGCACCCTGCCGCATTTTGTCCCCGATCGGCGCGAACGCCTGCTGGACTATCTGACGGCCATGGGCCAGCCGAAGACTGAGACCATCGTCACCCGCCTCTGGGGCCATGTCCTGATTGACCTGCGCATCTGCAGCGCCTGTCAGATGTGTGCCACCTTCTGTCCCACGGCCGCCATCACCAAATTGATTGACGAGGACGGCTCGGTGACCCTGGAGCACTATCCCGGCGACTGCGTGAAATGTCGCTGCTGCGAGGACATCTGCCCCACCGACGCCCTGACCCTGGATGACGCGGTGGCTGCCCACGCCCTGCTCGACGGCACGGTCGAAAGCTACGAGCTGCAGCTGCCGGAGGTCAAGGCCGGCTCGCCGCAGTCGATAGTCGGCGCGATGAAGAAACTGCTCAACGTCGATCAGATTTACGAGCGCTGATAACTGGCGCCGAATAGCGTATACTGGTAGACTGTTACCCACAGCACAGCCCCGAAAGGAAAGACCCCGTGGCCATCTCCACCGCAGACTTCAAGAACGGCAAAGCCATCATCATCGACGGCAAGCCCTACACCATCATCGAGTTCCAGCACGTCAAGCCGGGCAAGGGCGGCGCTTTTGTCCGCACCAAGGTGCGCGACATCCGCAGCGGCCGGGTCAACGACCTGACGTTTCGGGCCGGGGAGAAATTCGACGAGATCCGCCTGGAGGAGAAGGACATGCAGTTCCTCTACTCCGACAGTGGCGAGTATAACTTCATGGATACCGAAAGCTACGAGCAGCTGGCCCTCGCCGCCGAGGTCGTGGGCGACGCCGCCAAGTGGCTGAAGGAAAACGACATAGCCAAACTGCAGTATGCCGGCGACGAACTGATTGGCGTGGAACCGCCGATGTTCGTGGAACTGGAGGTCACCGAGACGGAACCCGGATTCAAGGGTGATACCGTCCAAGGCGGCACAAAGCCGGCCACACTGGAGACCGGCGCGACAATCCAGGTGCCGATGTTCGTGAACACCGGCGATGTGCTCAAGGTGGATACCCGCGACGGTCGCTACATCACCCGCGTCTGAGCAATCAACCGGCAGCAAATAACGGTTAATTGCCATTGGCGGCCACAGTTCGCCGCCAAGCTGCCAAAACAGGTATACTTATAACTTCACGTTTTTCCGCCCGGTTGTCAGGCGCTCATCCTGACACCGCGACGCACTCTTGAAAAGAACAGAGGAGGTGCTATGAAAACCCTTCATATCATGGATACGACCATCCGTGACGCCCACCAGTCGCTGTGGGCCACGCGGATGCAGCTCGGCGACATGCTTCCTATCCTGCCCAAAATGGACAAGGTGGGTTATTGGGCCATAGAGGCGTGGGGAGGGGCGACATTTGACACCTGTCTGCGCTTCTTGGACGAGAACCCCTGGGAACGCCTGCGGGCCATCAAGAAGCACTGCCCGAATACGCCGCTGTCGATGCTGGTCCGCGGCCAGAACCTGGTGGGTTATCACCATTACTCCGCCGAGATTGTCAATCGCTTCATCAAGGCCGCGCATCGCAACGGCATCGATGTCTTTCGGGTCTTCGATGCCTTAAACGACATCCGCAACGTCCGGGACTGCGCCGCCGCCATCAAGGAGAGCGGTGCGCACTTCGAGCCGGCATTGAGCTACACCATGAGCCCGGTGCACACCCTGGACAGCTACCTGGAGTATTCCCAGGCCCTCAAGGAGCTCGGTGCCGATTCCATCTGCATCAAGGACATGGCCGGCATGCTCACCCCTTATCGCACTGAGCGCCTGGTCAAGGCGCTGAATGAGAACATCGGGCTGCCGGTGCATGTGCATTGCCACTATGTCGGCGGCATGGCGCCGGCCAACTACCTGAAGGCCGCCGAGGCCGGCGCGTCCATCGTTGACACCGCCTCCGCTCCGCTGGCTTTCGGCAACTCCCAGCCAGCCGTGGAGATGGTGGTCGCCGCCCTCAAGGAGAGCGGTTACGACACCGGCCTGGATTTGGATTTGCTATTCGAAATAGCACAATATTGGGAAAGCGTCCGCGAGCGCGGCCACTACAAACGCGGCGTCTCCTCATTGATCCACATGCAGGTCTACAGCCACCAGGTACCCGGCGGCATGATGAGCAACCTGGTCAGTCAGCTGGAGGTCCAGAAGGCCTCCGACCGCCTGCCGGATGTCATGGAGGAGATTCCCAAGGTCCGTGCCGAGGTCGGCTATCCGCCGCTGGTCACGCCGATGTCGCAGATTGTCGGTACCCAGGCGGTCTTCAACGTGCTCACCGGCAAGCGCTGGAGTGTGGTCTCCCGCGAGATGAAGGACTACATCGCCGGCTACTACGGCAAGGCTCCGGGGCCGCTGGACCGTGAGATCGTCAAGAAGGTCCTCGGCGACACCGAACCTTTGGATCCTGATACCCCGCCCTCCAGCCTGGTCACCACCAGCTATGACGACGTGGCGGCTGAGGCCGGCGAGCTGGCCAAGAGCGAAGAAGATGTGCTGATGTGGGCGCTATTCCCCAACGAGTCGCGGACTTATCTCTCCAAGCACCGCACCGAGGAGCGCACCGAATTTCTGATGGCCGAGGAATCATCGGCGATTAAAGAGGAGCAGACCGTGGACATCAATCAAATCAAGGAACTGATCAAAGCCGTGGAGGAAAGCGGCATCGGCGAGATCACCGTGGAGGAGGCCGGCTCCAAAATCACCGTGCGCTCACCGAAGGTGGCCGAAGCCGGCGCTACCGCTTCAACCTCCGTCGTCACCAGCCCAACCTCAACCCCAACCCCGGAGCAATCCGAGCCACCGAAGGTCGTTGCCCAGCAGTCTCAGCCTGCGGCGGACAGCGGCCCGCGACCAGGCACCTGGGTTCCGGTCGTCTCGCCGATGGTCGGCACCTTCTATGCCGCTCCGGCGCCAGACAAGCCGCCCTTCGTGGCCGTAGGCGATGAGGTCACCGCCGGCCAGACGCTGTGCATCATTGAGGCCATGAAGCTGATGAACGAGATCACTGCCGAGCAGATGGGCGTAATCCGCGAGGTCTGCATCGAGAATGCCATGCCGGTGGAGTACGGCACCAAGCTCTTCTACCTCGAGCCGGTGCTGAACTGATGTTTACCAGGGTCCTGATAGCCAACCGCGGCGAGATTGCCGTACGCATCGTCCGGGCGCTGCGCGAGCTGGGCATCACCAGTCTGGTGGCCTACTCCGAGGCGGACAGCGACAGCCTGGCTGTGCGCCTGGCAGACGAGAGCGTCTGTGTTGGCCCGACCCCTGCCATGCAGTCCTACCTGAGCATCCCGGCCCTGATTGGGGCGGCCAACTCCCGGGGTGCTGAGGCCGTGCATCCCGGTTATGGCTTCCTGGCCGAGAACGCCGATTTTGCCCGGGCCTGTGCCGACAATGACCTGGTCTTCATCGGGCCTGAGCCCGGCGCCATCGAGATGATGGGCGACAAGAGCGTGGCCCGTGAGACCATGAAGCGCATCGGCGTGCCCACAGTCCCCGGCTCCGACGGCCCGGTGACCAGCGTGGCCGACGCCGCCCACTTCGCCGAGCAGGTCGGTTATCCGGTGCTGATCAAGGCCAGCGCCGGTGGTGGCGGCCGGGGAATGCGCGAGGTCCATACAGCCGAAGAGCTGCCAGCGGCCTTTGATGCCGCCCGCTCCGAAGCCGGCGCGGCCTTCGGCAACGACGAGGTCTACCTGGAGAAGCTGGTACTGCGTCCGCGCCATGTGGAGATCCAGGTGCTGGCCGACACCCAGGGCAACGCTGTGCACCTCTGCGAGCGCGACTGCTCCATCCAACGTCGCCATCAGAAGCTGCTGGAAGAAGCTCCTTCTCCAGCCCTGAGCCCGGAAACACGGGCGGCCATGGGTGAGGCCGCCCTGAAGGCCGTGCGCGAGGTGGGTTACGTCGGCGCCGGTACGGTGGAGTTTCTGCTGGCACCGGAGGGCAGCTTCTACTTCATGGAGATGAACACCCGCATCCAGGTGGAGCATCCGGTCACCGAGCAGATTACCGCCACCGACCTGATCAAGGAGCAGATACGTATCGCCGCTGGCGAGCCAATCAGCTTCCTGGATCGAGTACCGCTGGTGCCCCAGGGGCACGCCATTGAGTTCAGGCTCAACGCCGAGGATCCGGATAACCGCTTCTTCCCCAGTCCTGGTCTGGTCACGGCGTTGCGGCTGCCGGGTGGTCCGGGGGTGCGCATGGATACCCAGCTTTACGCTGGCTATACCGTGCCGCACAATTACGACTCGCTGGTCGGCAAGCTGATCGTCTGGGGCAACGACCG
>JAISUQ010000157.1 GCA_031272005.1 Coriobacteriales bacterium
ATCCAGACCCAGTCGCCGTCCTCCACGCCCAGGGACTTGGCGGTGTCGGGGTGGATCTCCAGAAGCGGCCACTTGACCTGCTGGCGCAGCCGGTCTATCTGGCGATGTTCGGAGTGGAAAGAGGTATAGGAACGTCCACCGGTGGTCAGCACCAGCGGGTACTGCTCAAAGAGCTCGGGTGTGGAGACAGGCGAGCGCGGCGGCTCGATGAAGTAGGGCAGGGCGTCATCGCCATAGTGGTGATAGGCGGTAGACCAGAGCTCAAAACGCCCGGTCTGGGTCATATATCCCAGTTGGCCGTCGATGCGCAGCTTGCCCTGTTCGGCCTTGCGGTAGATTTCCTCCGGCTGATAGATGACCCGCTCCTGGAATTCCTTCCAGCTCATGCCAGCCGGCAGGTTCATCTTCTCCATGTAGTCGTACTCATCGGCAAACTGATTCCAATACTCCGGGAACATCCGCTTACCCAACTTGATGTTGAACTCGCGGTCGCTGACACCCTCCACCACATCCACGGCTTTGTTGCAGGCGCCCTGATAGGAGACATTCAGACCGTAGTGGGTCTCGACGATGGTGTCATGCTCCACCCAGGTCTTCAGCGGGATGACCAGGTCGCAAAGCGCCATGGTTGTGGGATTGTGGAACAGCTCGGTGGCCATGGCGAACTCAAAGGAGTTCTTCATGGCCTCCAGCCAGCGGGTCTGCGCGGCCGAGATGGCGCCGCCGACCACGTTGGAGGATTGGAAGATGCCCACCCGCAGGCGGTAGGGCTCAAAGGTCTCCAGGGTATCCAGTACGCAGTCCGGGTGGTTGGTGGAGATGTTGTCGCAGACAAAGGGGTACTCCTCGGCGCCGATGCGCTTGGCAAAGGTCTCGGCACTGAGGATGCCGGCCTGCATGGCCCGTCCGGCGATGTCGCGGTTGATGTCGTCGGTAATCGGCACACCTAAGGTGCAGCCGCCCGGAACGTCGAGGTTGTCGGTGATGGCCAGCATGCCCATCAGAGCGTGGCCGATTTGCACACCGTTGGGATTCTGGTCCACGGCCAGGCCCCAGGCGATGGCCGAGTTCTTGCCGTCCGGATGGGCAGCGAACTTGCGGGCCGCCTCATAGATCTGCTCCACGGGCACCCAGGTGATCTCGGCGACCTTCTCCGGCGGATATTCCTTGACCCGCTCGGCCAGCTCATCAAAGCCGTAGGTCCACTTGTCCACAGCATCATGGACATAGAGGTTCTCGCTGATAATCACGTTGAGCATGCCCAGCGCCAATGCGGCATCGGTGCCTGGGCGCAGCTGCAGGTGAATCTCGGCCTTGGTGCCAATCCAGGTGACTCGGGGGTCGACGACAATCAGCTTGGTGCCGCAGTCCTTCATCATGTCCACGATGGAGTGGCCCCACAGTCCATCCGGGTTGGACTTCAGCGGCTCCTTGCCCCATAAAACCACATAGTTGGGAGCTTGCCAGCCAGGATGGTCATAACGGTCGGGGTAGCGTGAGGCATAGTCGATCTCCGGATAGCCGCCGCCCATCAGATAGGCCGTACTTGCCGCACGCGGTGCATAGCAGGACCAACCGCTCTGAGCATAGCAGGCATTCGGTGAGCCAACGCTTAAGAAGGTCAGCTCGTTGTGGAACATCGTAGCCTCGCGCCCGGTGCCGCAAAAGACGACGATACTCTCCGGACCATAGGTGCTGGAGAAGTACTTAAGCTTCTCTTCCAGCAGGTCAAAGGCCTCGTCCAGAGAAATCTCGCGCCATTTGTTCTTGCCGCGGTCCTTGGGGTCGCGGACCTGTGGCCTGTAGATGCGGTCTTTGTGATAGACCAGATCCTTGATGGCCAGGCAACGCGGACAGAGCGCGCCGCGAGTGATTGGATGCTCCGGATCACCCTCCACATCCACCAGTTTGCCGTCCTTGACGTGCAGCTGCAAGCCGCAGCCCACCGGGTGACACCCCGGTGGCGACCAGGCACAGGTGCGGATGATGGTCTCGCCGTTGCCTTCCCTCTTCCATGGTTTGCCCATACACTCACTTCCTTTCGCTTCACTATTCGGTGTTTTCCAAGATGGCGGCAATGATAGGCAAGGTGACTGTAGCCACTCAATGAATAAAACTGGACTTGTGCCCATACTCAAGAACAGCCTGACGGGGTTGTACAGCAACTTGGACAATCCATCGCGATTGTCCAAGTTCTCTGACACTTCGCGGCGGTTAACCCGAGCTGCGCTATAATCCTTATATCCGAGGGATAACTGATTCATTCAGAAACCAACCAGAGGCGGGCTCGGTGAAGAAGAGTTCTGAAGGTTTCTCCAACAAAGCGATTCTCTCCAAGTCCTTTCGGACGATGATTGAGATAGCCAGAGCGTTGAGCTCCCTTTGCGAGCAACTACCCTACTCCCAGATCAGCGTCGAGATGATTGCCCGTCAGGCTAAAATCAGCCGTTCTGGCTTTTATAACTACTTTGAGGATAAGAATTCCATCATCCAGTGGCTGAGCCTGCTGCACTACTCCAACGGCATAGATAATATCGGTCGCACCATGACCTGGTTTGAGGGCTATCTGGCCACGACCAAGGGGTTGGTGCAGTTCTTGCCGCTGTTGCGCAGCGAGGCCGATAACGTGGGCTACAGCGCTGGCGGGCCGACCTTCGTGCGTCACCGCCAACAGAACCTGCGCGAAACCCTCACCGAATACCAGCACCTGGAGCTGAGCGCTAATCTGGCCTTCCAGATTGAGGCGCTATCCTACTGCGAGGAGGCCATGGCGATGAACTACTATCGGGGTCATTACGACTACTCAGTCCGGGAATTCTGTGACATGTTGGTCAAGGCGGTGCCCCAGGAGCTCTACCAGGCCCTGGCCGACCCAACCGAACGCAAAGTCACCAAGGGCGACTTCTGGCTGACCTCCAATTGGCAGTAATCCCCCTCTCCACGCTAAATTTTTACTATTATTGTACTATATTAAACTTTATTGTGTTGTTTAACACTGTTTTTATTTCATTTTGTACAATTTTGCGGCATTTTGTCCGCAATCTATGGGTGCAGCAGCTGAATCCCAGCTATGAAGCACTCGTAGGGGCGCAATGAATTGCGCCCTTGGGGGGGTGAATCCCTTGCATTGTCGGGGCGCAGGGGTGGCTTTGACGGTACTCAGCGTTGGCCTTTGTCGTAGATCTGGCCTAAGGCGCGGGGGGCGCGGTTGCGTTTGGAGAAGAAGATCAGCAGCACCAGTACCAGGATGTAGGGAATGGTCATGGCCAGGTCGGTGACCATCGAGCCGATTTTCAGGTACAGCACCAGCTGGTAGGCAGCGGAGCGGGCAAAGCCGAAGATCAGGCAGGCGGCCAGGGTGGGCACTATCTTCCAGTTGCCGAAGATCATCGCGGCGATGGCCAGATAGCCAGCGCCTACGTAGATGGCCGGCGAGACGTTGGCCGAGATGGAGTAGGCAAAGCACATCCCACCTACGCCGGAGAGCAGCCCGGAGATACTCACGGCTACCATCCGCACCCTCGCTACGTTGATACCGGCGGCGTCCACCGCCTGGGGATTGTCGCCGCAGGCCATGACATGCAGGCCGAAGCGGCTGCGATAGAGGATAAACCAGAAGATGGCCGCCAGGGCGATGATGATCAGCTCGAAGGGATAGATGTTGGTGAAAAATCCGCCCAGAATGGGAATATCCTTGAGCGCGGGTACGCTGTAGCGCGGTGCTGTGGTCAGCAGGAACTTGTTGGAGGCGCTGCCGGCGATGGCCTGGTTGACCAGCATCGCCAAAAAGCCGGTCAGGGCCATGGCTGCGATGTTGATCACCACGCCGCTGATCACCTGGTTGGCCCGAAACTTGATGCAGAGCAGGGCGTGCAACAGCGAGAAGGCTGCACCGCCCAGGGCAGCGGCGACAAACGAAAGGTAGAAGGTCAGCATGTCGTCCAAGCCGAGGAAGCGGTTTACAAGGGTCACAAACAGCCCACCGGTAAAAGCCCCGAAGCCCAGCAATCCCTCCAGCGCCAGGTTGGTGACGCCGCTGCGCTCGGAGAAGATGCCGCCGATGCCGATAATCAGCAACGGCAGGGCATAGGACAGCCCGTCGATGATGATGGTGTTCATGTGCCATCACCTCCGCCGGCGAGGTTTCCGCCTCCGCGCCCGCCGCTGCCGCCGCCACCGCTGCCGCTGCCTGAGCCACTAGCGCCGTGTCGAGCGACGGTGCCATCCAAGCCAATGCTATCATGCTCGCCTATTGCACCGGCCACGCCGCCTGCAACATCGTCAGTCACATCACTGCCCCCGCCGCTGTCAGCGCCCCCAGCAGCGGCCCGGATGAGGACCGCGACATTCTCCCCCGCTTCTTCGTACTTGAAGCGCCGGCGGTCGATGAGATAACGGATAAAGGCCGAACAGGAGCTGAACAGCAGGACGATGGCCACAATCAGCGAGGCAAAGTAGTCAGCCATTGTGCCTAATCCAATAGCACTTTTTAGATAGATGCTGCCGTAGGTCATGGTGGTAATCAAAAGCGAGGCAAAGATGCAGGCCAGAGGGTTGCAGTTGCCCAGCAGGGCGACGGCGATGGAGTCAAAGCCCACCGAGGTCAGGGTGCCGGGGTTGATGCAGTTGAAGTAGCCCAGGTAGTAGGTGACGCCGGCCAGCCCGGCGCAGCCACCGGAAAGCATCATGGCGATGACGATGGTGCGGGTGGGCTTGATGCCGAAGTACTGGGCGGCCTTGCGGTTGGCGCCCACCGTGCGGATCTCGAAGCCCAGGCGGGTGCGCATCAGCACGAAATACAGACCCACGGCCACCAGGATGGCCAGCACGAAGCACAGCGGGATGCGCGTCTTGATGTCGCCAATCACCACGTTGATCAGGGTCAGGCGGGCGTCGCTGGTGATGACCCGGGACTGGCGCGAGACCGGGTCCACATAATAGCTGTTGATGAAGAAACTGACGATGTACTGGATGATGTAGTTGAGCATGATGGTCGAGACGACCTCGTGGATGTTGAAGCGGGCTTTGAGCACGCCGACAAAGGCTCCCAGCCCGGCGCCAATCACCAGGCCCATCAGCAGCACCAGCGGCTTGGCCAGCGCGGCGCCGAGCGGGCTGTAGCCGAGCACCACCGTGGTGATGAAACCGGCCGCCAGCATCTGCCCGGAGACACCGATGTTGAACAGCCCGGCTTTGAAGGCGATGGCCACGGCCAGAGCGGCAAACAGCATCGGGGTCAGGGCGTCCAGCATCCCCAGAAAGTCCGAGAGCATGCTCTTGCCGGTGGCATACTGCGGCTTGGGCAGCCAGCCCGAGCCCTGCAGCAGGCTGGTATAGACCACCAGCGGGTTCTTGCCCATCAGCACCATAATCAAGGAGATGGCCACCATGGAGAGGAACAGCGCAATCAACGCCGTCAGCAGCGGCTGGGTGCGCTGGTAGTAGAGGACGCGCTGGAGCATGTTCATCTGGTCGGCACGCTCGACGTGCTCGAACTGTTCGGGGCGCTTGGGGCGCTTGGGGCGTTTGGGGCGCTCAGCGCGCTCCGGCTGCTCGAGCTGTCTGCCGGCAGCAGCGCCGGTACTCCCGGCGGCCTGGACAGGCTGATCAGGGCGGACGTCCTTGCCGCTGCGGGCGCTCACCGCTTGACTCCCATCATGTACTCCCCCACCTCATTGCGGCTCAGGCTGGCGGCGGGGGCGATCTTGGTCATCTGGCCGTTGTAGAGCACACCGATGGTATCGGCGCAGGCCAGCACCTCATCCAGCTCGATGGAGACGAGCAGCACCGCCTTGCCGGCATCGCGTTCGGCGATGATGCGGTTGCGGATGGCCAGAGTGGCCCCGATGTCCAGGCCCCGGGTGGGCTGGACGAAGACCACCAGTCGGCCGCCGAGGTCGATCTCCCGGGCGATGATGGCCTTTTGCTGGTTGCCGCCGCTCATTGAGCGGGTCGGCGTACCCGGCCCGGCACTGACGCGGATGTCAAAGCGCTCAATCAGCTCGTTGGCATAGCGCCTGAACTCGTCGCGTTGCAGCAGCGGTCCGCGGGCAAAGGGCGGCCGGAAGTAACGCTTGGCGCCGAGGTTCTCCGACAACTGGAAGTCCAGGACCAAGCCCACGCCGTGACGATCCTCGGGGATATAGGCCATGCCGTCCACGCTGCGCTGGCGGACATTGGCCCGGGTGGCGTCCTGGCCCTTGAAGCGAATCTCACCGCCAGATGCCGGCAGCATCCCGGCGATGGCGTCGGCCAGCTCGATCTGGCCATTGCCGGCCACACCGGCTACGGCAAAAACCTCACCAGCGTGCACGCAGAAGCTGACGTTGCGGACCATCTCCACCTTATTGGCGCCACGCACACATAAACCCTGCACATCCAGCACCACCTCGCCGAACTGCGGCGCGTCCTTGGCTATCGCAAAATCTATCTGGTGCCCCACCATCTTCTCCGCCATCAACGCCGTGGAAGTGCTGGCTACCTCAAAGACATCAATCAGCCGACCCCGGTTGAGCACGGCGCAACGCTCGGCCACCTGCTTGATCTCCTCCAGCTTGTGGGTTATCAGGATGATGGTTTTGCCGTCGTCGCGCAGGCGCCGGATGGTCTCCAGCAGGCTGTGGGTCTCCTGCGGGGTGAGCATCGCTGTGGGTTCGTCGAAAATCAGGATCTCGGCCTCGCGGTAGAGCATCTTCAGTATCTCCACCCGCTGCTGGGAGGAGACGCCCAGATCCTCAATCAGCGCCTCGGGGTCCAGCTCCAAATCGTAGCGCTCGCAGAGTTGGCGCACCCGCTCGGCGCCGCCTTTGCGATCCACGTAGCGTACCGGGCCCAGGCGCCGGGTGGGCTCCACACCGAGGATGATGTTCTCGGTGACGGTATAGTTGGAGACCAGCTTGAAGTGCTGATGTACCATGCCGATGTCCAGGGCTACCGCCTCCGCCGGTGAGGCGATGCGCACCTGCTGGCCGCGCAGCCAGATCTCGCCGGCATCGGGCTCGTACATGCCGAAGAGCATGCTCATCAGCGTGGACTTGCCGGCGCCGTTCTCCCCGAGCAGGGCAAATATCTCGCCTTTGCGCACGCTCAGGCTGACGTCGTCATTGGCGACGATACCCGGGAAGCGCTTGGTGATGTTGCGCAGCTCGATGATGTTATCGGCAGTATCGGGCACGGCAGGTCCTTTGGCTCAGTCGACGGGCGGCAGGGCGGGTGGTATCGGGCGGCAGGGCGGGCAGCCGGCTGGCAACAGGCGGCAGGTCGGGCAGCCGGCGTAGGGCGGTCGGGCAGGGCTGAAAATCAGACCGGCCTGCTGACATTGCGGCAGGCCGGTCCATTATCAATTATCCAGCGGCAGTTTTCAAATGCCTGTGGGCTGTGCTTACAGGCCCTTGAAGTTGGTGGGGTCGCCCAGGGCGCCGCCCTCGCCGTTGAAGTTGGCAGCCGGAACGATTGTGCCGTCCTTGACCAATATATACGCGGCCTCCAGCTCGGCCAGGGACTGCTCGCTGAGCTGCTGACGGCCGGCCTCGGAGATGTAGCCGGTGGAGTCGGTCTCAGCGGTGAGGATGTAGTTGCCGCCGGCAAAGGTGCCAGCCTTGATGTTATTGAGCTGCTTGGTGACATTGGGGCTCATCACCTTGGTGGCACTGGTCAACACAATGTTGCCGCCAGAGTAGGCACCGTCATCAAACTGATCGACATCGCAACCGATGACGTAGGCGCTGCCAGCGCCGTTGGCCTGGTTGTACTCCTTGACAGCGGTGAAGACGCCGTTGCCCGAAGCGCCGGCGGCCACGAAGATGATATCCACGCCTTCGGCCAGCAGAGCCTCGCCGACCACCTTGCCGGTGGCCTCGTCGCTGAAGTCGCCGATGTAGTTGCCGCCCACGTCAGCGCCAGTGACGTCGGTGCTGGCGTAGCTGGGCAGCTCGACGATGGTGGCGTTGGCGCTGAGGTTCTTATTGGCGTAGTTGACGCCGCTCATGAAGCCGAACTGATAGTTGACGTTGGAGGGATAGGCGATGCCGTTGACCACGGCCACCTTGCCGGTCTTGGTCTCCAGAGCGGCAGAGATACCGGCGAAGAAGCCAGCCTCCTGCTCGGCGAACTGCATGGCGTAGATGTTATCCGCCGCTACCTCGTTGCCGTCAGCATCAGCAGGGAAGCTGTCCACCAGGATGAATTTCTTCTCCGGATTATCCACAGCCATCTCGTAGATGCCGGCGAACTGATAGCCGGGGGTGATGATGACGTCATAGTCGGCCACCACGGCCTCCACGGCCGGAATGGCGTTGGCCACATCCTGCTCACGGATGGGATCGAGCACGGTACCGGGGTTGGCGTCGACAAAAGCTACGGCGCCCTCGTAGTTATCCTGATTGAACGAGCCGTCATCCACGCCAGATGGGCAGGTGACGATGACTACCCGCAGGCCTTCATCGCCTGAGGTGGTGGTGTCGCCAGTGGTGCCGGTATTGGTGTTGGTGCTGGTACCGCCGCCACCGCAACCGAACATGCTCAGGGCGCAAATCAGCGCCAATACAACAACTACTAACTTCTTCATGCAGGTACTCCCTTTCTTCTCTCTTCCCCATCCGGCGGCCTGTCGCCAGACGGAATTGTCCCGTCACATACGCAGTATGCAACGCTGTTAAGTCTAGCAAAAACCACGCAGCATCGGGACCGCAGTTCATGAATATATGGTTACATTTGCTTGCAGGCCAGCAAGCAGGCCGACAGGCCGACAGGCCGACAACTCCCAGGCTTTGCCTGGTGCCCATACGACCTGCGATATTGCCTTGGGAAACGCTGAATTATTCCAACTATGGCAAATCCCGTAGGAGCGCAATTCATTGCGCCCTCCCAACCTGCGAAATTGCTCTGCTTGATAAGGGCGCAATGAATTGCGCCCCATTGCGCCCCTACGATGCATTCGGCAGTTGGGACTCAATCAGGGTTTCCCTGGGGGACAAGTGCCGGAGGAGAGCTGGAGGAGAGCTGGAAGTTCGGTCATTCTCCACATATGTTAGAATCGCTGCATGAGCACACTTGAGCTGGCAGAAGCGCGCATTGAACAGGAGCAGCGGGTCATTGAGCAGATGATCCGGATTTATTGTCGTGGGATGAAACACGCCGGCAGCAAGAAAGACGGTCGGGCAGGTAGCGAGACAATCGGCGGGACAGATGGCGCGACAGACCGCGAGAGAAAAGGCAGCGTGGCCCACGACGGGCTTTGCCCGGACTGCCGGGAGCTGGCCAGCTATGCCCGCGAGCGCAACGCTCGCTGCCCGCGCCTGGAGGACCGCAGCTTCTGCCAGTTCTGCCCGGTGCATTGCTACAAGCCCGAGATGCGCGCCCGCATCGCTGAGGTGATGCGCTATGCCGGTCCGCGGATGCTCTGGCACAATCCGGCCTATGCGCTCAAGCATCTGCGGGAACTGCGCCGGCATCGCCGCAACACGGAGGCCTGATATGCGCACTGAGCCAGGGCTTGATGCCGCAAAATCCCGCGAGTTGCGCGGGCAGCACGTCACAGGCCAAATTGCCACTGATGCGAACCCTGCAAAATCCCGCGAGCTATGCGGGCAGCACCGTTCATCCGCAGCTATGCTGCGCCTGCCAAAAACATTATCCCGCGAGTTGCGCGGGCAGCACCGAAATGCGAGGGCTTAGATGCCAGGAACCTCAATGCATGTCTGTTATCGCTGCGGGCTCTGCCGCCCGCCGCGTGAGCCTTATCTGACCTGCCCTGAATGCAATGCACTCAACGACCCGGAACGCGGACAGTTTGGCCAATGCTACAAGTGCGGCGCGACATTGCCACCCCGGCAATTGCCCACACCAGTCCATTGCCGCCAGGTCGACGCCATGTGCGCCAACCCCTGCGGCAAAGCCGAAAAGCAACCCCGCGAAGCCAGCACCGGTAAATGCATCTACCACACCCCGATCACCCTTTGACGCACCATAATAGCCATTATCCACACATTATTGTACCATATTAAACTCTATTGAACAGTTTTCCATCAAATCTGTTTAATTTTATCTAATTATGTGACAATTGCGCACTGTTTACGCCCTTTTGCGCAGTGATATCGCGGGTCGGGAGGGCGCGATGGCTCGAATCCCTGTGCGGTGTGCCATTGTTGGGGTTTGCCAACGTTCACCTGATCAGCGTTGCGGCATCGGGTGCTGGGTAGGAATCGGGTATGGTTTGGAGAAGGGCGACACCGTTGCTGGTGCCGATGCGATTGGCGCCAGCCCCAAGCATCGCCTGGGCGTCGGCAGGGGTGCGGATACCTCCGGAGGCTTTGACGCCCATAGCCTTGCCGACTGTGGAGCGCAGCAGATGGACGTCGGCAACGGTGGCGCCGCCGCTGGCAAAACCGGTGCTGGTCTTGACGAAGGCCGCGCCGGCGCCGGCAGCTGCCTTGCAGGCCTGGACCTTCTGCTCATCACTGAGCAGGCAGCACTCGATAATCACCTTGACCAGGACGCCTGGCCTGTCAACGGACGCAGCGGCGGCGGGGGTGGAAGTGGAGGCGGACGCAGCGGCGGCGGCGGAGCTGGTGGTGGCGGAGTAGGCGGCGGGGGTGGAAGTGGAAGTTGACGCAGCGGCGGCGGGGGTGGAAGTGGAGGCGGACGCAGCGGCGGCGGCGGAGCTGGTGGCGGCGGAGTAGGCGGCGGAGGTTCCCCGACAGGCGCTGTTTGCCGCAGCTACCACGGCAGCGATGTCGGCTTCCACGTCGGCCCAGTCGCCAGCCAGGGCGGAGCCGATGGCCATCACCATGTCCAGCTCGCGGGCGCCGTCGGCCACGGCCTGCCCGGCTTCGGCCACCTTGGCGGCGGTAGAGCAGGCCCCCAGCGGAAACCCGACCACCGCACATGGCGCCACCAGGCTACCCTCCAGACGGGCAGCGACCAGCGGGATGAATCGCGAGTTGACGCAGACCGCCGCAAAGTGGTGCTGGAGGGCCTCGGCGCAGAACCGCTCGACATCGGCAGCTGTAGCCTCCGGTTTAAGCAGAGTGTGGTCGATAAGATGGGCGATATTGGAGCCAATCATGTTCATAGCAATTCCCGGGCGTGGGCGCGGGCTTCGGCGTCCACTGCTTCCAGCTGCTCCAGGGACTCCACTTCCTGACGCTGGTGTTGCTCCAGCACCTGCTCCACCACCCGCTCGATGTCCAGAAAGCCGCAGTCGCCGGCCAGAAATGCTGCCACGGCCACCTCGTTGGCAGCATTCAACGCGCAGGGTAAAGTGCCGCCACTCTCCCCCGCTGCCAGCGCCAGACGCAGGGCTTTGAAAGTCTCCATGTCGGGCGCAGCAAAACTCAGGTCGGCCAGCTGGCGGAAGTCCAGTGGCTGTACCGGTGCCGCCCAGCGCTGAGGATAGGACAGCGCGTACTGGATAGGTACCCGCATGTCGGTGACGCCGAGGTGGGCTTTCACGCTGCCATCAGCGTACTCCACCATGGAGTGAATGCAGCTTTGCGGATGTACGACGACCTCAATTTTGCTATATTCTATAGCAAATAGATGATGAGCCTCGATGACCTCCAGGCCCTTGTTCATCAAGGTGGCGCTGTCTATGCTGATCTTGGCGCCCATCTGCCAGGTAGGATGGGCCAGAGCCTGAGCGGCACTCATGCCGGCCAGCTCCTCGCGGCTGAGGCCGTAGAAGGGCCCGCCGCTGGCTGTCAGCCAGATTCTGGCTACGGCATCAGCAGGTTCACCGGCCAGGCATTGGAAGATGGCACTGTGCTCGCTGTCCACCGGCAACAGCTGCCCTGCCGTCGCCATGGGCATCAGCAAATCACCGCCCACCACCAGCGACTCCTTGTTGGCCAGGGCCAGGACCTTACCGGCTGCCAGAGCGGCATGGCTGACTCGCAGCCCGGCAAAGCCCACCAGGGCGTTGAGTACCACATCAACCTGCGGCAATTCGCCAAGCGCCGTAATCGCTGCACCGCCAAAACCCACTACACAACCCGCTGGCAGCGGATACTGGCCAGCATCGGCCGCAGGCAAGCCCAGGGCGATGTGGCTGACGTCGAACTCCAAGGCCTGCTGAGCCAGCAGCGCAAAGTTGCTGCCGGCCGCCAGAGCCACGACCTGCACAGCATCGCCATGTTGGCGCGCAACGTCCAAAGCCTGACGACCGATGGAGCCGGTTGCCCCCAATATTGCTACTTTCAATGGCATTATAGCCCAGCCACCCGAAACAACAGCGAAGCCACAGCCGCTACCAGCAGCAGGGAGTCGCAACGGTCCAGAAAACCGCCATGCCCGGGCAACAGATGGCCGCTGTCCTTGAAGCCGGTGTTGCGCTTGATGCGCGACTCCACCAAATCCCCCAGGATGCCAATCCAACCGCAGGCCAGGCCACCGACGATGGCCCAGACTATCGGCAGGTCCAAGCCTGGGATCAGCGGGAGCAGGCACCAGACCACCACAGATAAAATGATGCCAGCCACAAAGCCCTCCCAGGACTTCTTAGGCGAGATGCGCGGCGCCATCGGATGCTTGCCAAAGCGCGAACCGATGATAAAGGCCGCAGCGTCGTTGGCCCAGACCGAAAGCAGCACGCCAAACACCAACACGCCGCCCCAGAAGCCAGGCAGAATGTCGCGAATCATCACCAACGACGTCAGCATCAGCCCGGTATAGCAGGCGCCAAACAGCGTGATGGCCACATCCGTGATGCGCGTGGTGGAGAAGTTCACGTACCAGACCAGCAGGGCGCAGGCAAAGGCCACCGTCAGTGAGAGCAGGCCGTTGAAGTGCCAGATGGCGTAAGCCACCGGATAGAAGGCCGCCACCGCCGTGCCGATGAACTCGTTGGGCAGCTTGGCGTCGGCCCGCAACATCACGAACAGCTCGAAGGCGCACAGCCCGGAGAGCGCCGCCACCACAATCACCGTGGTAATCTTGCTGATCAGCACCATGGCCACGATGGATATGGAGAAGCAGGCCGCCGTTATCGCCCGGGTGCGGAAGTTGGGCAGCTTGCCCGCAGGCGCAGCTGGTTGCGCTGGAGCTTCAGGCGCCACGGGTGCCACGGGCACAGCTGGTTTCTCCGAAGCTTCAGGCGCCGCGGGCGCCACGTTCATCTCTCCGCCGTTATTCAACTGACCACACCACCAAAGCGGCGGTTGCGCTTCTGGTAGGCCAGGATGGCTCGCAGCAACTCATATTTGTCGAAATCCGGCCAGAGCACGTCGGTGATATACAGCTCGCTGTAAGCCAGCTGATAGAGCAAGAAGTTGGAGAGGCGCAGCTCACCACTGGTGCGGATAAGCAGATCCGGGTCGGGGAAGTCGGCGGTCTGCAGGTATCCGGCAAAATCCGCTGGCGTCAGGGCGTCAATGGCCGCCGCATCCAGCTGCCCAGCGGCAGCCTGACGCGCTATAGCCTGGGCGGCCTCGGTGATCTCCTGGCGCGAACCGTAGTTGACGGCGATAATCAAGGTCATGCCGGCATTGTCACGGGTCTTGACGATGGCGTCCTCAAAGGTCTGACGGGTCTTGGGCGGCAACGGCGTCATGTCGCCAATCACCCGGATGCGCACCTGCTCTTCGTGCATGCCGTCGATCTCAGCAGCCATGGTTTTGGCAAACAGGTCCATCAAAGTCATGACTTCGGTGCGCGGCCGAGCCCAGTTTTCGGTGGAGAAGGAGTAAATCGTCAGGTAGCGCACGCCGAGGTCGTTGCTGGTGCGAATCAGCGCCCGCACCCCCTCAACGCCAGCCTTATGTCCCAACGCCCGCTGCTTGCCACGTTCCTGAGCCCAGCGACCATTGCCGTCCATGATTACCGCGACGTGCGTTGGGATACGAGCCAGATCCAGCGCGGATAATTCCAGCCCCGCGGGCAGAGGCGTAAAGATGGCGGCTAGTTCTTCGGCGGTCAATTCTCAGCTCTCAACTCTCAAGACGCCCACAAAGTCCGACTCACCGGAGCCTAGACTTCCATCACTTCGGCTTCTTTGCG
>JAISUQ010000113.1 GCA_031272005.1 Coriobacteriales bacterium
ATTTCACTAACTAACGCAAATTTGTGCCAAAAAACGCCGAATTTCATGTTTGACCCGATGTCCAAGGCATGTTCCTGCTCTACAGTCCTCGAGCAATAACCCTACCGGTTGTCTATGGCAAGCATTCATTCAGCGCTACCTTAGACAATTCCTCCCCGCCGGCTGCCAGTAGCTCATGCGCTGGCGCTGAGCAACTCATTGACCAACGCTTTACGGACAAAATCGCTGGTCGAGATGCCCTCAGCGCTGGCGGCTCCCTCTATCGCCCTCTTCATTGCGGTCGGCACCTTTACCGAGAGGACAGCTGATCCTTCAGGGCTCATCGGCGGGCGTCCGATTATGACCTCGCCAATGCTATGCTCACCTTTCGGCCATTCGTCTTTATCCAGTGCAGCAGCCCAGCGGGAAATCATCTCATCGGTAACGAGCTGCCCGTCGCTTGCCTCAAATGGTTTCATCATCTGCATCCTTTTCAAAACCCGAGTTCCTTGAGGAATTTCTTCGTTGGCGGCGTCTTGGCGTGGAAGACCAGCCAATCGCCTGATTTCCCGAAAACGGCAACCAGCTCGGCAATCCTGCCATCAGGCAAAACGCCGGCAGCAATCCAGCGCAGCGGCTCATCATCGCTTTGACGCTGACGGCAGCGCAGCGGCGTCTCCCAAGCGTACACGACCTCCTCCTCTGAGAGGCCATGCTTCAAAGCGTTGGGGTGAACGATTGTCGCCATCAGGTTTCCTTTACGTCATACGTAAAAGTTTACCAATAATGTATGACGTTTGCAACCGCAGTCGCCACTCAAGCGATACCAACATCATGTACAATCATCAAATCAGGAAGATTGCAGGGCGCTCCCACTCCTTAATAGACCTCCAAATGCTGCCGTAAGCCCGCTTTAAGTGGGTTAGAGTAGATATGGAAGCCAGCGACCTTGCGGCGCCTGTGGCGCCTGCCGCTGGTTCGACCAGTTGCTCCGAATCAGATGAGGGGATGGCACAGCAGGTGCCATCCCCTCATCTGGTCGGGACGACTGGATTCGAACCAGCGACCCCTTGACCCCCAGTCAAGTGCGCTACCAAACTGCGCCACGTCCCGACTTGAGATGCTGACTGATGCGGTGCGTCAAAGGGCAAGGCAGAAATATATCACAACCGGCGCTTCGGGTACAGTTGCAAATTGCCAGTTGCCCGCAACAACCCTACCAGCAACCTGCCAGCAACCCGCCGCCCGCTGTGGCGGGGCCTTGGTGGCTTTGGCGCTCACCCTGGCCCGCCCTCAATAGATTATCGGAAACTCATCACCGAAGACATCCTCGGCCAGGCTGATCAGATACTGCCGTGACAGGCCGGAGCCGGCCAACATGTGGCCGGCAGCCAGGCTGTCGTCGTAATCCTTAAGCAGATAGGTGCTGTGACCCACCCATCCGGGGCGCAGATGATTCACCGTCGGCCAGATTTCCACATCGCCCACAGTGGCCTCACCGCTGGCAAAATCGTAAGTCACCGACCAGCGGGTCATCTCGCCCAGCATCCGCTCCGGCTCGTCCTGGGCCGAAAGGAAGTTGCCCAGCGAGTAAATCACCAGCGTGCGCTGGCCATTGTCGCCGGTGATGAAGGTCGTCGGCTCCACAACGTGCGGATGGCTGCCGATGATTACATCCACGCCCAGATCGCTCAGAAAGTAGGCCAGCTCCACCTGTTCAGCGGTGGGCTCATAGACATACTCCACTCCCCAATGCATCGAGACGATCTGCACGTCGCTGACTTCGTTGAGAAGCGCCACATCCTCAGCAATCCGGTCGCGGTCGATCAGGTTCACCAGGTATTCCTGGCCAGCAGGCAGCTCAAAGCCATTCAACCCGTAGGTGTAGCTGGCCAACCCGAAGCGCACGCCCTTGACCTCCAGCACCCGCGGTTCGGCGGCGGCCTCCCAGGAGTCGTTGGTGCCAGTCTGTATCAGGCGGCCGTCGGCCTCGATGAAATCCAGTTGGGAGATGATGCCCTCCTCGCCGTAATCATAGGCATGGTTGGAGGAGGTGCTGATCCAATCGAAGCCGGCGTCGGCCACGGCGGTGATCACCTCATGCGGGCTGTTGAAGACCGGATAGTCGGATAAGCCCAACTCGCTGCCACCGCAAACGGTCTCCTGGTTGATATAGGCGACATCCACCGACTGGATGTACTCGGCGGTATGCTCATAGGCGCCGGTGAAGTCGTAGGTGCCATCACCGTTGGCGTAGTTCCTGTAGACTGAGCCATGAATCAGATTGTCGCCGACGGCACAGAAGGTCACAGTCACCGGCTCCTGAGCAGGCGTCACGGACTCCTGGCGCTGGTCGGTGCTGGCGGTGCTGCCGCTGCTCAGGGAGCTGGCCTCGGCGGCAATCTGAGGCTGCTGCGCGCTGCAACCAGCCAACGGCCCAGCCAGCGACAGCACCAACAGCGCTGCCAGGCATACCGCCAGGCCCCGCCTGTATACTCCAAATCCCCTCATAATGTCCATAATGATACTACGACGGCGCAGTTTCCGGTATGATGTAACAACAAAAAGGGAGAGGTTAATGGGAACAAAACTCGAAGGCTGGCATCTCGATCCAAGCGGTGAGAAGTGTTATCGCTACTACAAGGGCCAGGGTTTCACTCAACAGACCACCACCGACATCACTCAGATCACGATGCCGTTGGCGGTCTTTGGACGCAAGCTGGCTGACGTCCGCCCGGAGCTGACGCCGCTGGTGGTTGGGGTTTTAGCGGTACTGGGGTTTGTCTTCTTCTCCCCTCTGGGTGTGGTCTTTGGAGGCATCGGCGTTGCTGTCGGCCTGCTTTTCCTGCGTATTGGCAGAACCTGGAAGCTGATTTTAGGCACGGTACTCTGTGCCCTGGTTGCCGTGCTGTCGGCCTTTCTGTTTGCTTTGGGTATGCTGCTATACCTGCAGACCGGGGGTGCCTGAAGTCTGATGATGGGCGTGACATCTTGATATATGCACTCTACAGGTTGGTTATCCGCTGGCTCTACCGCCGCTATCGCAGTCAGCTGACCGGCGATAGCCGGCGCATCTGCTTTCTCTCGCGCCAGGCCGATGAGCTGTCGCTGGATTTCAAGCTGCTGATAGAAGCCCTCCAGCCGTTGCTCCCGGACTGGCAGATTTCATACTATTGCTATCATGATAGTGGCAGCTTCAGTCGGCGCCTGAAGGGTACGCTGGCCCAGCTGCGCCTGGTGGCATCATCGCGCCTGTGCGTGGTCGACGGCTACTGCCCGGCCGTCTCCATCCCCGAACTCAACCCGCAGACCGCGGTAGTCCAGATCTGGCATTCGCTGGGGGCCATCAAGAAGTTCGGCTGGCAGTCGCTGGACACTCCAGCCGGACGCAGCCGTCAGCAGGCCGAGGGACTGTGCATGCATCGCAACTACTCGCTGATCATCGCCAGCGGCGAAGGCCCACGCCGAGCCTACGCCGAAGCCTTCGGTTACCCTTTGGAGAAAATCGAGCCGCTCGGGCTGCCGCGCATGGATTATCTGCTCTCCAACTTCAGCGATGAGCAGGACGCCGGGACGGACACCGGGATCGGCACCGAAGCCAACCCGAACACCATCACCATCCTCTACGCGCCGACTTTTCGCAAAGGCGACTCCCAGACGCTGATCAACGATTACCTGGCTCAATTGCAGGCCGAACTGCCCGCCACCAGCTACCAGCTGATCACCTCCAAACACCAGCAGGACAGCGCCGGGCCTGTGCTCTCCCCCCGGGCGATCCAGAACCGCGAGCTTCTGTGCCGCGCCGACTACGTGGTCACGGATTACTCGGCCTTGGCCTTCTCGGCCGGCCTGATCGGCAAGAAGGTGCTGTTCTTTGTTCCGGACATCGACCAGTACCGCCGCTCTCCGGGTCTGAACATCGACCTGGAGCAGCTGTTCCCGACCATCTGCTTTCGCCAGGCCGCGGCGCTGCGAGCCTATATCGAGCGGGACCAGGCGGCAGCCCATCCCGGCACCAATCCGCCAGCGCCAGCGCCAGCCAGCGCCGCCAGCGCCAGCGCCAGCCAGCCGGCAGACAGCCCTTACGCCACCAGCGGCTTTTTTGCCTACTGCCGCAACTATCTGGCCGACCCGCCCTACGGCGCCACCAAGCGCATCGTCTCACGCTTGCTCCAGCCGGGTATAATTAACATGACAACTTCGGCGCCCGACAGGCCGCAGACGACAGCAGAGGCAGACTGAGCAAAGATGTTTCGAGCATTTCTGAACATATTCAGGGACAACTGGCAGTGGCGGCGCCAGGTCTGGAGCCTGGCTTTGGCCGACATCCGCAAGACCGTGCGCGGCACCCTGCTGGGCTGGTTCTGGCTGTTTGCCAAACCGCTGGTCTATGTGGTCACCTTATGGTTCGTCATCGACATCGGCCTGCGCAGCGGACATTCCACCGACACCTATCCGTTTTTGCTCTGGCTGTCCATCGGCCTGTTCGCCTGGTTTTACATGTCGGCGATGCTCTCCACCGGCACCGACCTCTATCACCGCTATCCTTACCTGGTGAACAAGCTGCGTTTTCCGCTTTCGGTAATCTCCAATTTCTACAGCCTGGCGCAGCTGATGATTTACCTGATCAGCATGGTCGTGCTGGTCATCGTGATGCTGCTGGCCGGAGTCAGCCTGTCGATTTACTTCATCCAGCTGCCCTTCATCATCGCTTTGATGTATCTGTTCTTCATGTTCTGGTCGATTATGGTCTCACCGCTCTCGGCCATGAGCAAGGACTTCAGCCAGCTGATCCGCACCATGAACACGCCGATCTTCTGGATCTCCGGCATCCTCTACAACGTCGATGCCCTGCAGCTGACCTGGTTCAAGTGGATTCAGGCCTTCAACCCGGTCTACTACGTGGTCACAGCGCTGCGAGCGGCAATCTGCGACAAATACTGGCTCTGGGAGCGCCCGGATCTGATCATCGGCTTCGGCGTAGTGCTCTGCACCACCATGATCATCGCCAACTGGGTGCTCTGGCGGGCCGGACGGGTGGTGCCGGATGTCATCTAGGGCACAGGTCAAACATACCCGGGACAGAGAGAATCCGATCGCCGTACAACTGAAACGGATGAGCAAGACCTACAAGCTCTACGGCACCGAGCACCAGCGCCTGCTGGCCACCTTCTTCCCCAATGTGCCGCACGCCAAGGTGCTGGCCAACGACAATCTCTCAATGCTCATCGAGCGCGGCGAGTCGGTAGCCCTGCTTGGCGGCAACGGCGCCGGCAAATCCACGGCCCTGAAGATCATCGCCGGCATCACCTACCCCGACTCCGGCTCGGTGGAGGTCAATGGCCGGGTCAACGCCCTCCTCAACCTCTCCGCCGGCTTTGACGCCAAACTCACTGGACGGGAGAACCTCCGGCTGCGCAGCCAGGTCCAGGGCATCCCGGAGGCCGAGTTTGCCAAGCTGCTGCCCGACATCATCGAGTTCTCCGAGCTGGGCGTGTTCATCGACCAGCCCATCCGCACCTACTCCAGCGGCATGAAGTCGCGCCTGGGCTTTGCCTACGCCTCCTCCTTCGACCCGGACATCCTGATTCTGGACGAGGTGCTGGCCGTCGGCGATAAGGCCTTCAAAAGCAAGTGCCTGGTGCGGATGAAGGAGATCATGGCGCTCAAGCACATCACTTTGTTGTTCGTGACCCACGACATGTCGGCGGCTCAACAATTCTGCCAGCGCGGAATTGTGCTGGATAAGGGCAAGGTGGTCTTTGACGGCCCGATTGCCGAGGCCGTGGCCTTCTACTCCGAGCGATAGGCGCCCGGCAGTGAAGTATCAAATCAAAATGGTCATCTGGGACCTCGACGACGCCTTCTGGCAGGGTCGCCTGATGGACGGCACCATGCAGCCGCTGCCGGAGAACATCGAGATGCTCAAGGCCCTGACCGGCCGCGGCATCGTCAACTGCATCTGCACCCGAAACGACCGCGAACCCGCCCTGACCAAATTGACCGAGCTGGGCGTGGAGGACCTCTTTGTCTTCATCTCCATCGAATGGAGCCCCATCGGCCCGCGCATCCGCCAGATAGTCGAAGAAACCGGCATCCGGGCCACAAATATCCTGTTCTTGGATAATGATTTGGAGAACCTCAAGGAGGCCGCCTACTCCTCGCTGGGCGTCAACGTCAACTATCCCGACCAACTGCCGGCCCTGATGGGCATCGAGGAGATGGCCGGCAAGCCCGACCCCAGCCATTCGCGCCTGCGCTACTACAAGGTCCTGGAGAAGCGCCTCAGAGCCGTACGCACCGCCGGTGAGGGCAAGGAATCGCTGTTCAGGCTGAAGCTGGAGGTCGGCATTGTTCGGGACTGGCTGTTTGAGCTGGACCGCGTCTACCATCTGATCAACGCCACCAACCAGCTGAACTTCACCAAGCGCCGCCTGAGCCGGGAAGCCACGATGGACCTGCTGGTCTCCGCCGATGATTCCGGCCTGATCTGGGCTCGCGACCGTTATGGTAGCTATGGCTACATCGGCTTTTACGCCATCGACAAGGGAGAGCTGGTACACTTCTGCTTCTCCCGGCGGGTCTTTGGCCTGGGGATCGAGCAGTACACCTACGCCATCATCGGCTCACCGCATGTGGAGATTGTCGGCGAGGTGGCCACCACCCTGGTAGCCGCGACCCGCCCGCTGTGGATCAATCAGAGCCCCGAGGCCAGCAGCGCTGCCCGCCGCAAGAAGCCCAGCGCAGAGACCGAACCCTCCCCGCTGTCGCTGCCGCTTGAGCTGGAGAATGCGCCGCAGCCGGAGTCCAAGGCGCCGTCACAACCACAGCCGGTAGCGCAGCCGGAGCCGGTGGCGCGACCGGTAGCGCAGCCGCAGCCCGAACCGGAGCCGGAGCCGATGGCGCGACCGGTGGCGCAGCCCGAACCGGAGCCCCAGCCCCAGCCGGAGCCCGCGCCCGAACCGCAACCAGAGCCGTTCATCCCCTACAGCCGCGGCTCCGATCGCCAGATGGGCGTGCAACTCGCCGAACAGCAGCCCTACCCCGAGCCACCGGTGATGATCCAACCGCATACGCCCCCGGCCCCAGCCTGGCAATCCTCAACGCAACCGCCGATCATCTCAGCGCCCGAACCGCCACCACTGCCGCAGCCGCCGCTGACGGCCGTTGCCCGCACCGCCCCTGGGGGACCTGTAACCGAGCCGGCAGTTGCGCCCGAGCCACAGCCGCAGCCCGAACCACAATCACAGCCGCAGCCGCAGCCCGAGCCTGAACCGCAACCGCAGCCGCAGCCGCAGCCACACCCGCAGCCGCAGCCACACCCGCAACCGCAGCCGCAACCGTCGCCGCTGTCGCAACTGCAACCGCAACCACAGCCGCAGCCTACACCCGAGCCGCAGGGCCAGCTGGCCGTGCGCCCAGCCATCGGCGCTGCCGGCAAGCCCTTCTACCAGCTGGAACTGCGCTTTCAGGCTCCCGATGAGCACTCCCGCATCCACTGTCAGACCGCCATCCAGGCTGGCCAGTTTGGCGTCTTTCTGACCCCGGAGCGCACGGAGCGCTTTGACTTCGGCTTCGAGTTCTTCCGCAACAGCCAGCTGGTGCACCAGCAACCACTGTCGGCGGAAGGCCTGGCGCTATGCACCATCACCGACGTCGGCGACTGGCATGTGCGCATCACCGTCTCCAGCCGCAGCGACCCCGAGCAGAAACTGACGCTTAAAACCCGCA
Source organism: Coriobacteriales bacterium (assembly GCA_031272005.1). Taxonomy (GTDB): domain Bacteria; phylum Actinomycetota; class Coriobacteriia; order Coriobacteriales; family UBA8131; genus JAISUQ01. The sequence continues at coordinate 7,711 of JAISUQ010000113.1, forward strand.
AGATCCACATCGATGAGACCAACTACTACCGCTGCTTCGAGCCCTTCGATAACGACTCCCGGGCAGCCATCGACACCCTGGCCGGCCGGCTGCGCGAGCGTCTGGCCTTCCGCAGCAGCCTGCAGGCCCATCTGCTGCTGCTGCCAAATCCTGCCCAGAGCCTGCGCGATTACTTTGCTGCCCACAAGCTGCGGCGCATCAGCGTCTTTGTCTCAGACTTGGAGAATGCCGCCCTGATTATGCCGGCCCTGGTGGGCTCAGGCATCGGCTTGGACAACCTCTTTGCTCTCAGCGGCCCCTTTACCCTGAGCACCGATGGCAACTGGACCAGCCTGGAGTTTCGCCGCTTCAGCCCCAAGGCCCTGGAGCCCGGCCAGGTGGTGTTGCTCAGCGCTTCTTCCAGCCGGGAGCGGGCACTGCTGCTGGAACAGTTGGAGAAGCAGCAGGCCCGGGTGCTCACCGACTTCGAAGTAATCGGAGACGCGGCCACCAAGTGCTTCTTCAACAACCTCCTCGACCAGCTGCCCTCGACCTCCTACAGTTCCAAACCCCAGGTGGTGGTCTGCAACATCCCCAACCTGGAGTCCTGGACCGGTCATCTAAGCGCCGCCGAACGCCAGCTGGCCACCACGCCGCTGACGCCGGAGGAAGCCTGGCATCTGTTCAACAGCGCCCCCGGCGAACTGCCCCCGACCTTCGCCGGCCTGCCTCTGGCTGAGCTGACCGAGACCCTCGACCCCGAACGGATGCAGCAGCTGGCCCTGAAAGACGGCATCTGCTGCTGGAAGGACATCAGCGGCAGCTACCTGAACATCCGCTACGGCTTTCGCAAGGTGCCGCTGCCGCCGCATGGCGAAAGGCCGACCATCTACATCTTCGGCGCTCAGAGCGTCTTCGGCCCCGGCCTCACAGACTCCGACACCCTGCCCGGACAGTTGCAGGAACTCGCCAACCCCGATTACCGGGTGCGCAACCTGGCCAACTTCAGCAGCGAGCATCATTACTCGCGCATCCTGCCCCTGTTGCGCACCGTCAGCTTCAAGCACAACGACATCATCCTGATTGTCCTGTCCAACGCCAGTCGCCGAGAGGACCTGCCCAGCCACTTCCTGCGCTTTGAGGCCATCCCCGGCACAATCCGCCGCATCGACACCAGCTCGCTGTTTGCCAACGAGCAACGCGACAGCTACTTCCTGCTGCCCAACTGCCTGACTGCTGCCGGCGCCAAAGCCATCGCCCGCCTGATCTGGGACCGACTCTGAGATGCGTAATGTGCTCATTACCGGCGGCGCTGGTTTCATCGGCTCCAACTTCATCCGCTACCTGCTGAACCACGACGCTGCAGAAAAGCTCGTCAACCTCGATGCCCTGACCTACGCCGGCCATCTGGAGAACCTCGTCGACATCCAAAGCGACAGCCGTTACCTCTTCATCCAGGGCGACATCCGCAACCGCCCTTTGCTGGATGCGCTGTTCGCCGAGCATGAGCTCGACACCGTGGTGAACTTCGCCGCTGAGACCCACGTCGATCGCTCCATCGAGGACCCGGCATTGTTCCTCAACGTCAACGTCGGCGGCACCCAGACCCTGCTGGAAGCCGCCCTGCAACACTGGCGGCTCAAGCCCGATGACAAGCACTGCCGCGAGTACCGCCGCGGCTGCGGCTTTTTGCAGGTCTCCACCGATGAGGTCTATGGCTCTCTGCCGCCAGCAGCGCCCAGTTTTCGTGAGGACAGCCCGCTGAAGCCCAACAGCCCCTATTCGGCCTCCAAGGCCAGTGCCGACCAGTTTGTGCGGGCCTATCACCAGACCTACGGCCTGCCCTGCTCCATCAGCCGCTGCTGCAACAACTTCGGCCCGTATCAGTTCCCGGAGAAGCTGATTCCGCTGATGATCCTCAATGCCCTGGCCGACAAACCCCTGCCGCTCTACGGTGACGGACTGCAAATCCGTGACTGGCTGTACGTGGAGGATCAATGCTCGGCCCTGAAGGCTATATTGGACAATGGGCAGTTCGGCGACATCTACAATATCGGCGCCACTAATGAGTTCAGCAATCTGGAGATAGTCCGGATGATTCTGCACGAATTGGGCAAACCGGAGTCCCTGATTGAACATGTCGTCGACCGACCCGGTCACGACCGCCGCTATGCGCTCGACAACAGCCGAATCACCAACGAACTGGGCTGGCGCCCCGCCCACACCTTCCGCAAAGCCCTGAAAGCGACCATCGATTGGTACCTGAATAACCACACCTGGGTGGAGCAGATGACCAACACCAGCTACCAGGACTATTACGCCAGGATGTACGCCGCCGACACCCCTTAATCCCAGGGAAACGCAGATTCACTCCCGAGCCTCTGTTGGCCGTAGGGGCGCGATTCATCGCGCCCTCCCGACCTGCGAAAATGCCCTGATCGAAAGGGCGCGATGAATCGCCTTTCATAATCAGACACCCGCTGATGAGCCCTGAAGGATCAGTTGTCATTCGTTGCTTCCTGAAGCCTCCAGCAGCGGATGCGCTACGCCTTGGAGTTGCAGCAGGCTGGCCACGCCGGATTGGTGCTGTTCGGGGATCAGCTCCTGCCAGGCGTCGATGAACTTCTGGCCTTTCTGCTGCAACAGCAGCTCCACCAGGGCGGCATGGATCACAGCGTCAAAATACAGCCCCAGACCCTGCGCCAGATAATGCTCTACTTTGTCGATACAGGGCTGCAATGTCTGTGTCAGGTGCTCCAAATCCCCTGCTGCCAGGCTGGCGGCAATCTGCTCACGCTGCGGGTAGTACTTCTCCCAAAGCAGAAAGCGATCATAGCTCATGGCCGGATAATAACTCAGCTGCTCGGCTCGTCGGGTGACGGCCTTGCCCTGCTCCAGAAGCTCCACGAAAGCGTGGCGGGCCGGCAGGTGCTCTGGGTTCAGCAGCTCCCGGACCTGCGGTAGTTGCATCATAGCTTGATAACCTCTTCGGCAGTCCACCAGCACCGAAAAGGCCTCGCGGGTGATGGAGCCAGTATACTTGCAACGCTTCCAATCCGGGTCGACCAGGATGCTGAAATACTGCCCGACGTCGGCTGGCAATGGCAGCTCGCGACCCTCAAAGTTGCCTGTTGCCGGCGGAAAGATCGCCGCCAGCGGCAGGCTGTAATCGTGCTCATCCAGCCGATAGCCGACCTCACCCTGCTCATCCGGTTCGGGCAGCACCCGAATCGTCACCGCGATGCCGGGATGCTCAAAGTAGCGCTGGCCATTCATGTCCAACAGCGTGGTGTCCGCGGCAACCAGGCGCAAGAATTCGTTGCCATCCACCTGGTAGCGCTCCACCACCCGCTGCGGATAGGCGCGCTCCACCTCCGCCAGCAGCGGCTGGACTGCCGCCGCTGGCAGATTGACAAAGGCATCGATGGTGTTGTCATGAAACCCTCCGTACTTCAGGGCGTCCCAGGCCAGGCGGTCGGCCAGGCAGAATTCGGCGTCGATGCTGGCACAGATGGCGCTCAGATCGTCGAGCAACGCACAGAGTATCTTCTGCAGGTCGGTCATGCTTCAGCCTCCGCCAGGCAGTCCTGAATATGCAGCCGGACACAGCCGTTGTTGGTCTTATCGGCAGCTGTGCGATAGATGTTCAAAGCCTCGCGCTGTCGCCCGGCGGCAGCCAGATAGTCGGCGTAATAGCATTGCAACTCACCGTCGGCTGCGCCAAGCTGTGCCAGCTCAGCGGCCTGCTGCGCACTCAACTGACGATGGCTCAAGCCGCTGGCAGAGGCTCGCGCCGCCAGCCACATCCGCCCGTAAGCCACCTCACGCAGACAGGGAAACCAATACTCCAGGCCGACCAGAATATCGTCCACGTCTCCCAGGCGTTGCTCATCCATGGCCAACAGCAACTCGCTGGCCTGAGTGCAGGCGCAGTACAGCTTTTCCAGCCGCAGGTCTGGCTCTGTTGCCTCCTGACTGCGCTCCAGCAGCTTCAACGCGTCCCAGAAGGGGTGCCATTCCAGCAGTAACAGACAGCACAGCAACAACAACAGCTCCCCGTCGAGCACCACCTGAATCTGCCACTCGCCATATTTGCTGGCCAATACCGTCTGCAGGTAGGCCCGGGCAGCGTCGGCAACCGGCGAATCCGCGCCAGTCAGCGACAACAGCTCCGGTGTTGGCGCTGGTGTCCTCTCGGATTGTAACAACTCCCAGGCCACATCCGCATAATCGCCAGCCCGCCCATCCAGAGCCTCCACAAAATGCGCCAGCTCCTTGTAGGCCTGCATCAGATATACCGGGCGGGAGTAGGGCGGACGCATTTCTGCCTGGAGCATGGCCGCCTCCTTGGCGGCCGTCAGCTCCCGATGCACCTGCTCTTTATCCAACACCCCACAGTAATCCTCATGCATCACCGCCGCCGGCACATTGCCACTGGCCCGGTAGGAATGCCATTTCTCCCCCGGCGGATAACAGCGGAAGCTCTCCCCATACAACTGGCGCAGCACCCGCAGAGGGTCGCTGGGCACCGGCAGCTGGTGGCCCTCAAAGGACAGCCGCCGGGGTTTGCTCAGATACCATTCCCGCCGTTGCAACGGGTAGGCGTTGTAGGTGCCGGCCGATACCAGCAGCAGCCACTCGGAGTCGGGCACTGCTGTGACTGCGGCAAACTCCTGCTTCAGTTGCTGCAGCACCGCTTCGCGGCCCAGCTGCTCCATATCCTGGACGGCCTGGTGGTAGCGCGGCCAGAAGGCTTCGGGGCGGTGACCGCAGCGGCGGCGATAGGGATGCATCAGCTCGCCGAGCACGTTGCAGAGCAGCACTGCCGCCTCGCGTTCCTGCGGGTCATCAGGCACACCTACATATCTGAAGACATCGAACTGCACCCCTGGCGGCGTATCGGCAAACTCCGTGGTCCGCAGCAGACAGGTCATTGAAGGGTCGATGAAGCGCCCGATGTCGCTGGGATAGTTGGGGTTGAGATCGTTATCCTCCAGAATATAGCCCCCCGGAAAGCCTTCGGTAGCGAAGATTTGGCAGAGCTTACGATAGTCCTCATCGAGCAGGGCGACGTCGATATCGTTATCCCAGGGGATGAAACCGCGATGGCGCACCGCCCCCAGCAGCGTACCGCTCTCCAGAAACCAGCGGATGCCATGCGCAGCGCAAATGGCCTCAAAGTCCAGCAGCTGCCGGAGGATGACCTGATTCCACTCCGCCCGATTCCGCAGATTCTTATACTCCGCCAAAGAGAGCCTTCCCCTTGAACAACATGCATACTGCTGGTTTGAGCCCCGTAGAGGCCAATTATACTGCGTACTCCGCAGTTTCGTAACCTCCGGATTGATATTTTGCCGGATTGGTATTTGGTCAGGGAACCGCTGACTCGCAAACCTCGTAAACCTCCATGGCGTGACTCATCCACTTCTTGACGCGGTGGTAGAAGGCTTTTCTATTGATTTGCTCTCTGTGTTCTTTTTCTGTGCTTGTGTTTTCTCACCGAAACTCTTCTTCAGATATTTCAAAGTTGTCTTGGGCACAAGTTTGTCAATCTTATCCCAAGATTGAGTCTTAATCAGTGCACGCACCATGCTGGCGCTGATGGGTTCCCCATCAGATTCCTTGCGGGCAATAACCTCAAAGTCGATGCCGTATTTGGGCAATATCTTTTCCATTGTTTGATTGTACTGCAGGGTCACATTATCAAACGGCTCCTCACCTGCAAAACGCACTGTGATTCCCAAAGTCGGAGCAATGTAGCGAGCGAAGAGCTCCACGTCACCCGAGGGATCGATGGTCTTATCTTGGAGTTCAGACTTACCGAAATAATCTACAAAAGTCAAAGAGGAGATAATGAATTGCCCGCTGGGCAAAACGCTGACATTAGGCAAATCCTTTACGCCCTCAATGACCAAGCTCAGCCTATCTTTGAAAGAAAACTCACTTTTATCTTCTTCGACTACAAATATAAACAGTCTGTCGACTTGAGCGGCAGCATGTTCAATTAAATAACGGTGCCCCAAGGTAAATGGATTGCAGTTCATAACGATACTGCCGATACGAGGATGCAACGGCTTCAAGGAATCCAAGTATTCTTGAAAAGCCTGTCCGAAAGGTAGTTCCTGCTGGGTATCAGCATCTGTGTTGCTGAATCTGCTGTTGTTAGCTATTACAGGTGCGTCTATTGCAGCCTGCCTCTGTTTCATAATTTCTGTACTTGCGACCAAATAGTCTTTCCCCAACTTGGTAAAGATTGCATCAGCAATCATTCGGTTACCATGCTCGGTATAATGCGGTTTGCAGTCAAAGATTGTCTCGCCATAATCATGTGGTCGATTAAATAGTCCACGCAAATCGATGAAAGTATACTGAATTGAAAAACGCTGCAATTCATCGAAATCGAAGCCATTGGTCAATAGCAAAATGTCACCTGGAAGCAGCGGCAGGCTTCTTAACAACTGGCTGGTCAGGCGATAGCGTCCGTTCAAAAGAAACGACCAATTTTGTACTTCTATGTTGACATTATGCTTGTTGAATACTTTCTGTAGTTGCGCAGCCGGAGTCCCATCGTCCGGAGCGCCATATCCCATAGCCCGGCATCCACCAACAAAGTACAATGTTTGCTTTGGTTTAATGGCTGGCACCGGGTCTACACGTCGTCCGTTACTGGCATTGACCAGGGCAGATTTATAATCCTTAAAGCGCAGGCCCCCGCCTGCGACGATGGTACTGGGAATCGTTGTAAGCAATTCCTGGATGCTATTACTGTCGTTATAAGGTAAGCCCATAAAAGCCTGGTTCAGGTTTTCGATCTTTTCTCCCGCTTTGAGTTTTGCCAATAAACTACTGAAGCTCTGTTTCGTGTTTTTCAGCATCGCTTCGTTTTCCGTTAGTTCACCGTGTGGGAACTCCGGCAACTCACAAATCAGAATATGGACTCCAGGAACATGACGATTGATTCTCAATAATGCATGATTGACGACCAGGTATTTATTTGCAGAATATACAAACTTCTTGAACATTAGTACCTGTGCTTTTTGCTCCTGACATCTGGAGGTAACCGTGCTGTCGGGCTCATTACCCAATACCAACACAAGGCTCCCCTCAACAAGCTTTTCAGCACTGAAGTCCTTACAGGAAATCTGTCCGAACAAGCCATAATAAGGAAACTCATGCTTACCTGCCTGATCCGAAAGATAAGCCTTAACCGAACCGGCCAGCTGAGGGTCGTGATAAAAGCGGGAGACCAACGGAGATATCAAATGCCATTCAGAGCTTCGAAAATAGATGTAAACCGAGTTGAATCCCAGATCTTGGATGTAGTCACCGAGCGAGAAACCCGATGCGAAAATCATATCTATTGCTGCAATATGCTTGAGCAAGCTCTCGTTGATATTGGGTTTGTTATCTACTGCCATCTAATCTACCTCCAGGTTGAACCCTGTTGCCATTTCATGTCGCTACTACTGACCCGAGAATCATGGAAAACATCAGCACTAACTGCTTGCTTCAGTCGAAGTTGTGTCTGGTATTGCTTCGGTAAAGTATTGCTTCAGGTATTTCAGAGTAACCACGGGGACCAGTTTGGCTATTTCATCCCATGATTGTGTCTTAATCAACTTGCGTACACGACTGGCGCTGATAGGCTCTTCATCGGATTGTTTGCGTGCAATGACCTCAAAGTCAATCCCATAATTTGGTAGTATCCGCTCCATGGTCTGGTTGTATTGCATGGTTACGTTGTCGAATGGTTCCTCTCCAGCAAACCGTACGTTTATTCCCAAAGTTGGCGCAATATAGCGGGCAAAGAGCTCGACATCGCCAGAGGGGTCAATAACCTTATCCTGCAACTCCGACTTCCCAAAGTAATCCACAAAAGTCAGTGCTGAGATAATGAACTGGCCGCTGGGGTGTACGCTGACGTTTGGTAGATCCTTGACGCCTTCACTGACTAACTTAATCCGGTCTTCAAACTTGAACTCACTTTTATCTTCTTCCACTACAAAGACGTAGAGATGATCCACCTTAGAGCTGGCGTATTCAATCAAGTAGCGATGCCCATTGGTAAAGGGATTGCAATTCATGACGATGCTGCCATTGCGGCGGCGGATGTTGTGCAAAGAATTCAGATAATCCCTAAAAGGCTGACCAAAGGGAAGTTCTTGTGTGGTGTCAACACTAAAACCGTAGTTACTGTTAGTATTTGCCGCGACAGACCGCTCAATCATCTCTTGACGCAACTTCAGTGTTTCGCAACTCGCAACCAGGCGATCCTTCCCCAATTTGGCATATATTGCATCGGCAAGCATCCGATTGCCGTTCTCTGTGTAATGTGGCCCATTATCGAAGATGGTCTCACCATAATTATGCGGACGATTAAATAACCCTCGCAGGTCAATGTATATATGCGGTATACCAAAACGCTGCAATTCATCCAAATCAAAGATGTTTGCCAACATAATGATGTCACCAGGCAGCAACGGCAAGCTCTTCAAAATCTGGCTGGTTACGCGGTATCGGCCACTCAGCAGATAGGCCCAGTTCTGTACTTCAATTTTTATATCATGTTCGTTAAAGACTTTCTGCAGTTGCGCTGCAGGAGTTCCATCGTCCGGTGCGCCATATCCCATCGCCCGGCATCCCCCAACCAGGTACAAGGTTTGCTTGGGTTGGATGGCGGGCACTGGATTAACTCGCCTGCCATCGCGGGCGTTCACCAACTCTGATTGATAATCCTTGAAACGCAGACCCCCAGCGACCATGGTGCTGGGAATTGCTGCTAACATAGCCTGAACACTTCTGCTGTTGTTATAAGGCTTGCCAGCAAAAGCCTGGTTCAGGTTCTCCAGTTTCTCCCCCGCTTTGAGCTTAGCCAGTAGATCTTTAAAGCTTTGTTTCGTGCTCATCAGCATTGCCTCATTGCTCGACAACTCACCGCGCGGATGCTCCGGTAACTCGCACATCAGAAATTGAACATCCGGCATGGATTGGCTAATCTCCAACAACGCATGGTTAACCACGAAGTATTTATTTGCCGAGAATACAAATTTCTTAAACTCCAGCAACTGCACTTTTTGCTCCAGGCATTTGTTTTTCAAACTGCTGTCGGACTCATTTCCCAAAACTAAAACCAAACTGCCTTCGGCAAGTTGCTCATTGTTGTAATCCTTGCAGATCACATGCCCGAACAAAGAAGTGTACGGAAACTCAAATCTACCTGCTCGATCCGATAGATAAGTTTTGACATAGCCAGATACCTGCGGATTATTTGAAAAACGAGCAACTGTGGGGGCTATCAGATACCATTCGGAACTCCTGAAGAAGAGGCAAAGCGAACAGACCTGCAAATCCCGAAGATAGTCCTCCAAAGAAAACCCTTCTGCAAAAATCAAATCAATAGCTGCGATATGTCGCAACAGGCTTTCGCTTATATCCAACTTGTCAATCGCTGACAATTTGACTCCCTCCCAGAATTAGTTGAATGG
>JAISUQ010000177.1 GCA_031272005.1 Coriobacteriales bacterium
CACCGTTGCAATCAGACCGACGGCGCAGACTGCCAGGATAATCTTCTGGAGTCGGGGCATCGCCGGTAGTAGCTCATCGTCAATCTCCACGTCTGCCGGGCCTGGCACCATCGCCGGCTCGGTAGCCGCGTTGGACGGCTGGCGCATCTGGCTGGAGAACTCAGCAGGCACGTCCTCGACAGCCCCGATGGCCATAACCACCTCTGCTTCGTCGGCCCCATCCACTTTGCGCTCCGTATTACCGATACTGACGTGCGAGAATCGCGGCTTCTTTTCTGCTTCCATTGCGCTCCTCATCAGGCCATCGTGTGAACCTGAAATTAACATTATACGTTATTTTGGGCTTGGCCGTGCGCGTTAAACCAGTACTGGTCAAATGGATGCCGAGCTGTTACTTCGGGGATTTCGCAGGCGCTTGGGCGGCTACTTCATCCTGGCCTGTAGTTCACCAGCCAGCTCGGCCAGGCTGACGCCTTCGCGTTGCAGCAATACCAGCAGGTGATAGACGAGGTCGGCGGCTTCGTAACGGATGTGCTCGTGGTCGGCATCCTTGACGGCCAGGGTCAACTCGCAGGCCTCCTCCACCAGCTTTTTCAGCAGATAATCGGGCTGGCTGGTCAACAGCCGGGCGGTATAGCTGGACTCAGGGTCGGCTGTGCGGCGGGCGGCGATGATCCCAGCCAGGGCGATGACGGTGGCGGAGAAGTCCGCGTCCTGGACGTTGGCGGTGCGCTCACCCATTGCCGACCTCCGATGATGCGCCAGGGTCTGTGCCCAGCGGGGTATAGAAGCAGCTGCGGTTGCCGGTGTGGCAGGCCGGGCCGGGACTGTCCACTTCGACCAGAAGGCAATCGCGGTCGCAATCGATGCTCAACGACTTCACCTGTTGGAAGTTTCCGCTGGTAGCGCCCTTGTTCCAGTATTCCTGGCGGCTGCGGCTCCAAAACCAGGTGGTATCGCTTTGGCGGGTCCGCCGAATGGCTTCGGCATCCATCCAGGCCAGCATCAGCACCTCTTTGGTGTCGTATTGCTGGATGATGGCCGGAATCAGGCCTTGGTCGTCGAACTTGAAGTCTGGTTCAGTTTGCATCTGTGTTTCCTTGTCCTTGTCCTTGTACTTGTCCTTGTACTTGTCCATTAATCCAACCTGACCGGGATGCCCTGGGCAGCCATGTACTCCTTGACCTGGCGCACCGTCAACTCGCCGAAATGAAAGACGCTGGCGGCCAGTACGGCGTCGGCCTCACCCTCGATGATCCCCTCGGCAAAGTGCTCCAGGTAGCCCACGCCACCACTGGCGATGACTGGGATGTCTACCGCCCGGGCCACGGCGCGGGTCAGGGCCAGGTCGAAACCATCCTTGGAGCCGTCGCGATCCATCGATGTCAAAAGGATCTCACCGGCGCCCCGGCGGTTGGCCTCGGCGGCCCACTGCACGGCATCCAGGTCGGTGGCGATGCGCCCGCCGTTGAGATAGACAATCCACTTGTCGCCGGCGCCGGCCACCCGTTTGGCATCGATGGCGCAGAGTATGGCCTGGGAGCCGAAAGCGGCGGCGGCGGCGGTGATCAGGGAAGGGTCGCGCACGGCCGCGGAATTAATGGAGGCCTTGTCGGCACCGGCGGCGATCATCGTCCGGATGTCAGCGATGTCTGTAAATCCGCCGCCGACAGCGTAGGGGATGTGCAACTCCTCGCTGGCCCGGGAGGCCATCTGGATGGTCGTCCGGCGGTTTTCATGCGTCGCGGTGATGTCCAGAAAGACCACCTCGTCGGCGCCTTGCGTATCGTAGGCGGCAGCCAGCTCCACCGGGTCGCCGGCGTCGCGCAGATTGACGAAATTGACGCCTTTGACCACCCGGCCATCCTTGACGTCCAGGCAGGGTATGACGCGCTTGGTCAGCATGCGGCTATCCCTTCGGCTACGCTGAAGCTGCCTTCGTAGATGGCCCGGCCGGCGATGGCGCCCTCGATGATGTCTGGGCCCAGCGCGGCCAGGGCCTCAATGTCGCTGAGGCTGCTGATGCCACCGGAGGCGATGACGGCAAAGCCGGCGGCCTCGGCCACCCGCTGATAGGCCGCAGCATCGATGCCGGTCTGCATGCCGTCGCGGCTGATGTCGGTGTATACCAGATGGCGGATGCCCCAGCCGGCCATCTCAGCAATCAACTCGCTGGCGGCCACACCGCTGCCCGCTCGCCAGCCCTCGATAGCCACCTCACCGTCGCGGGCGTCGACGCCGGCGCAGATGGCCTCGCCAAACTCCCGCACTGCACAGCGGGCAAACTGCGGCTCGGTAATCAACTTGGTGCCCAATACCACGCGGGTGCAGCCAGCGTCCAACAGCCTTTCGATGGCGATAAGGTTGCGCACGCCACCGCCGACCTCAACATTCAGGCCGCTGGAGGCGATGATGCAGCTGATCACATCGAGGTTGCTCTGCTCGCCGGTCCGAGCACCGTCCAGATCCACGATGTGCAGCCACGTCGCGCCCTCGGCGGCAAAATCCAGCGCCTGCTGCACCGGATCGGCATTGTACACGGTGACCTGGTCGTAATCCCCCTGGGCCAGGCGCACGACCTGGCCGTTGAGAATGTCTATTGCCGGTAACAGATACATCAGTTCTCCTTTGCAAAGCGGACGAAGTTCTCCAGGACCTTCAAGCCTTTGTGTGAGCTTTTCTCGGGATGAAACTGGACACCGAAGGCGCAGCCGCGGGCAATCACGGCCGGAAAGCTGCTGGCATGGGTCACAGTGGCCAGGACATCGCCTGGGTTGTCGCAGACACCTTGATAGGAGTGGGTGAAGTAGAAGTTGGAGCCATCCTCAACACCGGCCAGCAACGGCCGCAGGGCAGCTGCATCGGCCTGGTAGCAGACCTGATTCCAGCCGACGTGCGGCACCTTGTAGCTGATGCCGGCACCATCCTTGTCGTCGACTCGTCGGACATGCCCGGCGATAGCACCGATGCCCTCGGCCCAACTGGCGTCCGGCTCAATGCGGGAGGTGACTTCGGCAACGCCTTCTTCGCCTCTCTCCAACAGCAATTGCAGCCCCAGGCAGATGCCTAAAAACGGCACGCCGCGGGCGATGCTGGCCCGGATAGCCTGCATCTGCCCGGTGCGCTGCATGTACTCCGAGGCATCGGCAAATGAACC
>JAISUQ010000187.1 GCA_031272005.1 Coriobacteriales bacterium
GGCTCAGCTCAGGCCAGCAGGGCGACAGCCATGACAATCAGCGCTGAAATCACGCCCACCAGGCTTTCGCCGCCCAACAGCCCGGCAGCCACCGCCACGCCAAAACGCTCGGGCTCCGTCGCCTGACTGGTGGCAGTTTGAGGCTCCGGCACTTGTCGTGGCGCCGGTCGTGGTTTCGCCCGTCGCGCCAACAGGTCACAGACCAGCTTGACCAGAGCGCCCAGAAACGCCGTCAGCGACAGATAGAATGGCAGGTAAACCCCCAGCCCCAGAGTCAACACCGGCAAGCGCAGCAACGTCAACAGCAGGCCGGCGGCCAGCCCGATGGCAAAAGCTGGGACATGCGGGATGCCTCCGACCATCGCCGCCACCACGGAGGCCTGAGCGGCAACAAACTCCCGGGGACTGCCATCGACATTGCTGCCGAAGGCCTCTGTTCCGAAAACCGTGGCCAGCGCCAGCAGGATGATGCTGGCCACCAGCGCGCCAATCACTCCACCGATGGCCTGGGCAATCCACTGCTCGCGCGGATTGGTGCCCAGGATGGCGCCGGCTTTGAAGTCGTTCATCACGTCACCGGTCAGACCAGCGGCCACCGCCACCACGGCGGCAATCATGAACAGGCTGAGCAGGCTCAGCTCATGGCAGAACACCATTATCACCAGCACCACTAAAACGCCGAAGACCTCCATCGGGTCGATGCCGGTGACGCCGACGCTCTGAGAGCTGATCAGCACGGCAATCCAAACGCCCACAACCAGCAGTACCGAGGCCACCAACCCCAGGCCCAGTGCCGTAGCAGCCAGCGCCGCTGTGGCCGCCGAGCCAATCGCAGCCACCAGCACGGTAGTGCGCGGCGATCGGAACACTGGTTGGGACGCTGAGCGGGACACTGAGTGGGATACCGGGGACGGTTCGTCTGCCCCACCCCGTTGCCATCTCCGTCTGAGCATCGGCACCAGCTGCAACAGCACCACCCCCAGACCGGCACCGAACATCAACCCCATGCCCAGCGAGGTCTTGATGCTGGCGGCCGTCTCCAGGCTCCAGGCGCCAACGGCTGTACCGCCTACCACCACGCCAAAATCGCCAATCAGCGCACCGATGAACCAGACCAGACAGGCCACGGGACCGATGATGAAGCCCACCGCCAGCAGCATCGGCGAATTGTAGATGCCGAAAGCCACTCCCGGAATGCGCACGCCTGTCAGCAGCATCTGCGGCAGCAGGGCCAGATTATCCCGCAACAAAGCATAAATCGCCGCCAGACCCATCGAGCCGAACAAAGCCTTGCTCTCCTGGGCCTGCACCTCGGCAGAGGCTTTCAACGTCTCGGCAGCCGAGACGCCAATCGGAAACGGCAGCCTGGCCTCGTCGATGAAGTAGCGGCGCAGGCAGGCCGTGGCAACCAGGCCCAGCGTCACACCAGCCAGCGCCACCAGCAGCACCTGCCAGAAGGCAACGGCATCCTGCCCGCCCAGTATCCAGTAGCCGGGGATGGTAAAGGCCAGGCCGCCGGCCACCATCGCCCCGGCGCTCATCGCGGTGTGCGTGACGTTGGCCTCGTTTAATGAAGTCGGGCACTTACCCCGCCCCAGCAAGCGCAAAAAGAAGTAGGAGATCAACGCCGCAAAGACAATCGGCCAGGGTAGCGCTCCCAGCTTCAGCGCCACATACAACGAGCTGGCCGTGATGACCGCCGAACCAACAGCCCCGATGCACATCCCGCGCCAACTCAGGGCGCGGACTGTCTGTTCGTCTTCGGATTCCATATACTCCTCCTCGCTAACCCCTAAAGCCCCGGCCGACCTCTGCCAGCACCCATCCGAAAAGCTGTTTCAAGGATTATATCCGACTATCTCTGCAAACCACGCAGCGATGCCGGAATGTGCCGGAATGCCATCCCAGGCGAGACAAATCCCTTGCTGTCTTACTCCGATGGAGGGCGTAAGCCAGTAACCCTCTTGGCACGTTGCAAGCTACCTGCTGGCGCCTTTAGAGAATAAACCAGGCCTGCTGAGCTGAAAATCACGTATAATCTGTCCATTATGTGCGGCTACGTATGCATAGGCTGCGGCGCCTGCGGGCGGCCGAAGTCCAAACTCTTCGACATTGACGCTGTTTGCATAAGCTGCGGCGCGACGATGCCCCAGGGCACCTTTGTCTGCCCCAGCTGCGGCCGCGACCAAAGCCCCGGCCAACGCATCGCACCTCCCGGCGCATGCCTGCAGACCGCCGTAGCGGAATAATCACGCCATGGCTGTCAGCCAGAGCAACGGAGAGACGAGGCAGGTCGATCCCACAGAATATGCACTACTGCAATATAATGCTGAAACTTGCGCCATCTACGCTGACCTGGCAGATCTGGTCCTGGATAACAAAGGCAGCCAGGAAAACGCCCTGTCCGAACTCGTATCCCTGATTCAAACCAAACACAAAAACCCTGCATAAGCAGGGCGTTAGTAGTTTATGGTGGAGATGATGGGATTCGAACCCACGACCTATACGTTGCGAACGTATTGCTCTCCCAGCTGAGCTACATCCCCATATGCAATTGTATTCGGCACCTTCGGTGCCGGTGAATAAACCCACCAGCTGAGCTACATCCCCGGGGAAATGGTGCTTTGACATTCTAGCACAATGACTGGACGATGCGATCCAGCAGGAGGTTGGCCAGGGTGCGTTTGGGTTGCACGCCGGTGGGCTCGCTGGCTTCAGCGCTGACGAACAGCCAGCTGTTCTGGTTGCTGGCAAAGCCCAGGCCGGGCGCAGAAACGTCGTTGGCTACTATCAGGTGGGCACCTTTAGCGGCCAGCTTCTCGCGGGCATGCAGCTCCACGTCTTCGGTCTCGGCGGCGAAGCCAACGATATAGGGGCGCTGGCCAACTGCCGACGCGCTGGTGGCGCTGGTGGCGCCACTGGCGCCGGCAGCATCGGCAGCATCGGCAGCACCAGCGCCGTTAGCGCCGCTGGTGCCAGCGGGCCGGCCAGCCAATGTCGTCAGGATGTCCGGGTTGCGGACCAACTCCAGCACTGGCGTGCCGGCTGTCTTCTTCAGCTTCTGCGTCGCCCGCTCGGCCGGACGGAAGTCGGCCACAGCGGCGGTGAACACAGCGGCGTCCAGGCCATGGAAGTGCAGCTCGGCGGCCGCCAGCATCTGCTCGGCGCTCTCCACCCGGATAACCGTGCAGCCGAATGGATCCGGTAGCGTCACCGGGCCGGATACCAGTATCACCTCGGCGCCCCGGCGCGCAGCTTCCTCGGCAACAGCAAAGCCGGTAATGCCGCTGGAGGGGTTGGAGATGAAGCGCACCGGGTCGATGTACTCCCGCGTTGGCCCGGCGGTGACGAGGATGCGCCGGCCAACCAAATCGCGCGACCGGCGCAGCTCGGCCAGCACCGCCTCGGCAATCTGCTCCACCGCTGCCAGTCTCCCCTCGCCCACATCGCCGCAGGCCAGCTCGCCCGTCTCCGGCTCGATGAGCACCGCGCCGCGCTGGCGCAGCACAGCCAGAGCCGTCTGAGTGGCTTCGTCGCGCCACATATGGGTATTCATGGCCGGCGCCACAATCAACGGCGCGGCGCAGGCCAGGGCAGTGGTGGTCAGCAGGTTATCGGCCACACCGGCAGCCAGCTTATTCAGCGTATTGGCGGTAGCCGGCGCGATCACGAGAACGTCAGCCTCCTGAGCCAGCGAGATATGATGGATTGGCGCAGCCGGGTCGTCCACAGGATCCAGGGCCACCGGCTCCTCGCTCAAGGTGCGCAGCGTTGTCGGCGTGACGAACTCGCAGGCCGCCGGGGTCATCACCACCTTGACCCGCTGGCCAGCCTTCTTCAGCAGCCGCACCAGCTCACAGGCCTTGTAGGCGGCGATACAGCCGGTGATGCCGAGCAATACCGTGGGCGGATGTTCTGACGTAGACACGATTGCACGTCTCCCTTGCGTAATCAGGTTGCCAGGATGGGCGGCCTACTGGCGATAGGTCAGCTTGGCGATGGGGCTCTCCCAGACGGCGATTTCCTCCAATTTGATGCCGGCGGGCAACTTGGCGGCCAGCTGCTCGTAGATGACCCGCGCCAGGTTCTCGGCCGTGGCGTTGAGCGTATCAAAGGGCGGCACCTCATTGAGATAATGGTGGTCGTAGGCATCCAGTATCTCCAGAAGCGCCGACTTCAGATCCTTGAAGTCGTAGACGATGCCAACCTCATCCAACTCCGTGCCACTGACCGAGGCCTCGATGTCCCAGGTATGGCCATGCAGGTTACGGCATTGGCCCGGGTAGCCCACCAGGGCGTGTGCGGCGTCGAAGTGCTCCTTGACGGTCAGGGTATAGGTTCCGGTGCTGCTCATCCTGTCTCCCTCACTTGAAGTCGGAGTGCTGGTATCGGTGCTTATTGGAGACGACCGGGCTGGCTGGGCTGCCTCCAAAGCCATCCCGCCAAACAGGTCGTTGCTGATATAGGGCACCACGGCATCCCCCACCTCGCTGGCCTGATCCATGGCTTCGTTGGCCAGGACGTCTGCCTCAGAATTATCCTCACGATAGACATGTCGGATGCTGTACGCAGGAAACCCCGCCAGCAACTGCTGAGCCTGACGATACAGTGGCTTGATGCCCTCATTCTTCACCTTGTACTCGCCCTTGAGCTGTTTGACCAGCAGCTCGCTGTCGGCACAGATCTCCAGCTTCTGCACCGACAGCGCCGCGGCATTCTCCAAACCCCAGATCAGGGCGCGGTACTCGGCGACGTTGTTGGTGGCCACACCGATAAACGCTCCACCGCGGGTCAGCGTCAACAGCTCCCGGCCATTGTCAACACACAGGGTAAAGCCGATGCCGCTGGGGCCGGGATTGCCGCGGCTGCCGCCGTCGGTATTCAATACGGCATGCTCAACTGCTATCATCTGACCACCTCACCCGAGACCACCAGCAAGCGGTGGCAATGGGGGCATTCGCCTATCTCCGGCCCCTGAGTCAGTTTGGCCAATTGGCCATCGGTAAAGGCCACGCGGCAGCCACTGCAATGGCTGCCTTCCAGGTGCGCTGCGCCGGCGCCACCCTTGGCCTGGCGGGCTTGCTCGTAGCGCTTCAACAGTTCCGCCGGCAGGGCAGCGGTCAGCTGTTCGCGCAGTTTTTCGGTGATGAAGGTCTCCTTCTGGATAGCCGCGCCTTCGCTCTGAAAGGAGCTGACCAGCTCCTCATCCTGCCTGGATAGCTTCTCCAGTGCCTGCTGCACCTGGGCCTGTACTTCGGCCGCCTTATCCAACCGCTCCATCAGCTTGAGCGCTTCAAACTCCACCTTTTCGCGTCGTCGGGCCAGGCTTTCCAGTTCCAATGTCAGGTTGGTGACTTCCTTGTAGTTGGCCGCTGTATCGATCTGAGCCTGGGCCTCTGCCGATTTGGCTTTCAGGCTGGCTTCCTCGTCCTGTAATTGCTTAATAGCTTGTTCGCATTCATGGTACAGCGAATTCACCTGTTCGGCCTTGCGTTGGACCTCAGCCTGTTTGGCTCTGAGGTCCAGCAGCTTCTGGCGCTGCGGCAATCCATCAAGCTGCTTTTTCAGGCGTATCAACTGGTAGTCGGCAGCTGTCAACTCCATCAGGGTCCTGGCATCACTCATATTGACACTGCTTCCTCATCAGTTGTCCGCTGGTCACTGTGCCGCGCACTACCAGCTGGAGCCCACCAGCAGGCGCTGGGGCTCAACACCACCACATCGTCAGCCGCGATACCCGCCTTGATCAGCGTTTCTCTGAGATACTGACGGTAAGGCAGCTCCGAGATGTCGTGCGATAACTCAATCAGGGCGATGCCTTCGTCGGAGAGGTACAGCGCCTCGTGGTGCCGGACTTCTCCAGTGACGAAGCAATCCGCCCCGGCGGCGAGCACATCGGGTATCACCTCGCCGGCTCCGCCGGAGCAGACGGCTATGGTGTGCAGGCGCTTCTGCGGCTCTCCCCAGACCTTGGCCACTGCCCCAAAGGCATCCCTGTAGGCGCCGGCCAGCTCTTCCAGGCTGAGTTCCTGACATCCGCCAGCCGGGCGAGCCAGCTGGCCGAGCAGGTCTGAGCGCAACGGCCGAACGTATTGCAGGCCGACCGGATCCAGGAGCATCCCTGCCGCCGACGGCGCACAATCCAGGCAGGTATGCACTGCAATCAGGGCAACTCCCGCCGCCGCCGCCGCAAATACGGCAGCGCCACCGGAACTTGCGGCTGAGGGCGAAGCGATGAAATCCTCCGGCGCAAACCAGTAGGGCGGATGATGGGTGACCAGCAGCTGACAGCCGGCTGCGGCAGCGGCCTCAATCATCGGCACCGTGGCATCCAGGGCAACAGCAGCCCGCTGCACTGGCGCGCTGCGGCAGCCCACCAACAACCCAAAACGGTCGTCGGGCTGCGCGTCCGCCGCCGGGTAGGCGGCAAACAACAAGCGTTCCATGTCACCAACCGTTAAAGCCAAAGCCTTGCCTCCCTACTTTCTGCGCCGACTATGCTGAGTTGACCACAAGCCCATTGTACGCCATCTGCCGCCGTTGCGCCCGGTCATGCTGCGCCTGGTCACTGTTTGTGCTGTTTGTGCTGTTTGTCAGCCTGCCTGGTCGCCGTTTGCGCCTACGCGCCGTCGATAAACCAGGCGGGGACGAACTGGCTGGCCTGCTTGACGGCCTTCTCGGCCTCCCGGCTGGCGCCCTCGAAGCTGTAGAGCAGCTGGTAGAAGCGTTTGGAGTGATTGTGCTGCTGGAGATGGGCGGCCTCATGCAGCACAATCTGTCTCGCCAAATCAGTGGGCAGAAACAGCACCCGGCGATCGATACGGATGTCGCCGGCGGCCGTACAGATGCCCCAGGCCGTACGGCAGTTGTTGACCGAGATGCTGCGCGGGCAGGCACCGATGGACCGGCAGACGCCCTCGGCAAAGGACGGAATGGTCGCTTTGGCCCGCTGGGTGGTAAAGCGGATCAGCACTCGACGGCAGAGCTCCTCGTCGGCGACGTTCCCCAAAACCCGCAGCGCAAAGACCTGCCGGGTGCCTTGGACCTGGCGTAATCCGGCCGGTTTGGCCGACACCGATTTGGCCGCAGTTTGCTCGTATGCTATTGTCCACAGCTCGTTGGCCAGCGGGAAATCGAGGTGAGTCGGCAGCCCGGCGCGCTTGCTTTGCTGGTAGGCCTCGCGCTGCGGAGAGGTGCGGCGCACAGCCCGCTCAATCCAAGCGCGGTGGCAATCGATGAAGTCCAGGACCTCGGGAGGGGTGGCTATCTGTGCCTGCCCGGTGCCGGTTGACGGCCTCGGCTGTGATTGGGGCTGTGGTTGGGGCTGTGGTTGGGGCAGAAACTGCAACTGCAGCTGCGCTTGCGCCTGGGTTTGCACGGCGGGTTGAGTTTGGGCCTCGTCCCGAGCTTGTCTGACCAGCTGCTCAATTTGCAGTCGTCTGGCTTCATGTTGGGGCAGCACGACTTCCAGCTCACCCTGATGGCTGAGTTGCAGCCGCCAGCGCTTAGCCTTGCTGGAGACCCGCAGGAAGGTCGGCAGTGCTGTGCCATCTGAACAGCGAAAGCCAGCCAGTTGCCAACGTTGCTGGTTGGCAGCATTGCCGGCGCTGGCGGCTCTGGCGGCGCTCACGGTTTTCTCCGCAGCAGATAGCAACTGTGGATGCGCGGGTTACGCTCGAAGTCCGGCGGGATGGTGCGGGCGGTGATGTCTTCCAGTTCCACGCCAGCCCTGGCCAGCGTTGCCACATCGGGGCTGAAGCCGCGCAGGTTGCAGGAGAAGACCGCCTGTCCGCCGGGTACCAGCAGGCGGGAGACACCAATTAGCAGCTCGGCGTGGTCGCGCTGGACGTCCCAGGAGCGCGAGCCCATGCGGGCGGAGTTGGAGAAGGTGGGCGGGTCGACGAAGATCAGGCCGTAGCGGCGCGCCGTTTCACTGCGGGCTGCTGGTTTAGCAGGGGATTTGGGCTGCCCACCATGTTGCGCATGCCGCTGCTCCTGCACCCAGCGCACGGCGTCTGCCTGCACGCAGGGGTAGCGCTGCGCATCCCTGAAGCCGTTGCGCTCCAAATTGCGCCGCGCCCAATTTAGATAGGTGTGGGAGAGGTCCACCGTGGTGACGCTGTTAGCCCCACCTGCCGCCAAGGCCACGGAAGCCGCGCCGGTGTAGGCGAACAGGTTGAGGCAATCCTTGCCGGCGGCCTGCTCGCGCAGCCACTGACGGACGGGGCGATGGTCGAGGAAGATGCCAGTGTCCAGATGCTGGGCCAGCTCCACCTCCAGCAGCAGGCCATTCTCATCAATCAGATGGCTGGCGGCCTCACCGCGCCCGGCAGCTTCGCTCGTCTCGGCGTATTGCGAGCCGCCCTTGGCTCTCCGGCGTTGCTTGAGGAAGACGTTGCTGGTCGGCACACCCAATATGGCAGGAGCCAGGCGCAGCGCCTCGGCCAGACGCTCTGCGGCACGGGCGGGATCAATCTCGGCCGGCGGCGCGTACTCGGCGATATGCAGCCAGCGCTGGCCTTCATCTGGTGTACCGGTGGCGCCCTGATAGAGATCGATGGCCAGATTGTAGTCCGGCAGGTCGGCGTCGTAGAGGCGATAGCAGCTGATGCCCGCCCGGCGCGCCCACTTGCCTCGATGGGCAGCCATCTTACGCAGCCGGTTGGCGAATGGCGACTGCTCATCAGCCGCAGTGCCACCTGCCAGCGCTGCCAAGACTGCTGTGGACGGAGAAGATGCCTGCTCGCAGGGCTGCTCATCCAGCCAGATGCGGATAGCGGACTCCAACGGGCCGTTGAAGGTATCCTGCTTCGCAGCCGGCTGGCCCAGATAGCTGTCGATGCGCTCATCTGGTGTGATAATCACGGCCGCCAGCTGTTGGCTTCGTATCAATTGAGACAGTGCTGCATAGAGCGCTGGCAGCTGCGCTGCCGCAGCCAGACGCTCGCCATAGGGTGGATTGCAGGCCAACAGGTTGCGTGTTGGCTGTGACACTTTCGGCAGCGCCACAGCGCCCAAATCAGCCACATCGGCTACTGAAAATGCTATAAAGCTATCAACACCGGCTTTGCGGGCGCTGGCGCGGGCGACCTCTACCGCCGCTGGATCGATGTCGCTGGCATAGACCAGAGGGCGAACAGCTGCCGCCTCGGCCCCCGCCGCAGCAGCTTCTGCGGCGTCCACTGGTGCCGCAGCCGCAGCCGCCTCAGCTCCAGCTGATGCCGCAGCCGCAGCCGCCTCGGCTCCAGCTGATGCCGCAGCCGCAGCCGCCTCGGCTCGCTCATCCGCTTCATCCAGCAGCCGCAGCCAGAGCTCCTCATCATGCCCCAGCCAACCATGGAAGCCCCAATACTCACGCAACAGGCCGGGTGCTCTGTCCAGCAGCAGCCAGGCCGCCTCAATGGCGATGGTGCCAGAACCACAGAGCGGGTCCAGCACAAATCCCACTGCCGAGGAGAACCCCTCAGCGCCAGTGCCCAACGCAGCGCCCGCACCCAGCAGCATCTGCGCCGCCAGAGTCTCACGCAGCGGGGCGACGATCTCGCGGCTGGGCACCCGATAACCGCGTCGATGCAAGGGCTCACCGCTCAAATCGATGGCCAGCGTGAGCTTATCTCCCCGCAGTACAGCGTTGATGCGCACACCTGGGCGTTCCCGTTGCACAGAAGGCCGCTGGCCGCACTTCTCCCGCAGGCGGTCGCAGATGGCGTCCTTGATGCGCAGCGCCACAAAACGCTCATCGCGCAGGGCTTCGTTGGTGCCGCGGGCATCCACGGCCAGCGTGCCGTCTGCCGGCAAATGCTCCTCCCAGGTCACCTCGCCAACCCCGGCATACAGGCTGTTTGCGTCGCTGGCCGCCACACGCTGCACAATCAGCAACACCCGGCTGGCGGTGCGCAACCACAGGCAGGCCCGATAACCGTCCGCTAATTCTCCAAAGAAGGCCACCCCGGCACGCAATGGGCGCACCTTGCGCACTCCCAGCGCCCGCAGTTCGCTGGCCAGTACCGCCTCCGCCCCCTTGGCGCAGGTAGCATAGAACTCCAGCGCTACGCCGCCCGGAGTGCCGCCTGGCGTGCCGCCCGGCACAACCGCTGGCGCGCCGCCTGGCGCATGCCCATACCCAGCCGCGTCGCCCGGCGCAACCGCTGCCACGCCGCCAGCATCTCTGCCAGCCGCATCGCCCGTGGCCCCGGCAGCCGCATCGCCCACTGCATCATTCACCCCGTCACCCAACCCGCTCAGCGCGCAAAGCCCTCTACCACCCAGGTGCCGCTCTTGTCGTCCTTATGCATGGCAATCAGCCCCATCTCCTGGGCTTCTTCCAGCAGCCGGGTGAAGTTGCGGTAGCCGTGCTGCTGCTCGGCGAACTGGGGAGCCTTGCGGCGGATGGTGTCCTTGATCAGCGAGGAATGCATGGTCTCCACATTCTCCCGCTGCAGGGCCTCGATGCTCTCAATCAGCAGCTGGTAGGCCGGCCGCTTCTCCGCCGAGAGGCTGTCGGGCAGCTGCGGTGCGCCCTCGGATGCACCGCCGATGTCCTCGTAGAAGATGAACTCGTCGCAGTTGGCGGCCAGCAGCTGCGAGGTGGAATCATACATGCCCACGCCGATGACCGTCTTGCCGTTCTCCTTGAGCTTGCTGACCAGCGGCGTGAAATCGCTGTCGCCCGAGACGATGACGAAGGTGTCGATGTAGTCCTTGGTGTGGCACAGCTCGATGGCGTCCACGGCCAGGCGGATGTCGGCGGAGTTCTTGCCGGTGCGGGCGCGATCCGGAATCTCGAGAAGGTCGATGCCCAGCTCGTGCAGGCCGCCCACGGCATCCGGGAAGCGTTGCCAGTCGGAATAGGCCCGCTTGGCCACCAGCTTGCCCTTCTCCACCAGGCGCTCCAGCACCTTGCCGATGTCTGGCTGGCTGGCCGGGATACGTTTGCCGCCCTTTTTGGGGGTGGCACCCAGGGCCAGGTTCTCATAGTCGATGAACACAGCCAGGGAATGGTCGATATTGGTTGTCATAGCCCGTCTCTCTGTTGACGCGCCCGCCAAACCGGCAGACGCAAGTGATTAATTGGCGGAGAAAAGATCGCCCATCGACGGCGCCTCACCGTCATCGTCGTCTTCGTCATCGCCGTGATGATGGTGATGGTGGCTGCAGTTGGGGTCATCGCACTCATCGTCATCGAAGTCGTAATCCTCGTAGTAGCCCTCCCCGGCCCGCTCGTAGACGTCCATCGCCCGCTGGGCCAGCTCCCAGTTCAGGCCATGGCTGGCGCAGCGCTGCTCGTCATAGTAGATCAGGGCCAGGGCGTGGATGCCCTTCTCGCCCCCACCTACCAGCACCAGCAGGTCATACAGCTGGTGCGCAGTCTCCAGGCCGGGCAGCGCCAGGTCCAACTCATCGGCAGCATCCAGGGCCACCGTCAAATCGCAGAAGAAGCTGTGCAGGTCACCACCGAAGTAGAACTCCTCATCGATGGTCTTCTGGCCATAATAGCCGGCCACAGCCGAAGCTGTCAGGCCATCGTTGAGCAGGCCGACGATACGCTCCTTGTCGATGCCGGCCAGCAGGGCGAAGGTCACCGCCTCCACCACACCCAACAGTGCACCAGCCAGGGCAATCTGGGTGACAGCCTTGGCTGCCATCCCTAAGCCAGGCAGCCCGGCCTGGACGACGTTGGGCGAGATGGCCTCCAACACCGGGGCAGCCAGCTTGAGGTTATCCGGCTCGCCAGCCGCGAACAGCCGCAGTGCCTCGAAGCTGGTGGTGGAGACGGTCGGGTCGCCCTCCAGCGGCGCCTCCACAAAGCCGTGGTCGTGCACCGCCGCCAGGGCGTGCATCTCCCGCGCCAACTTGGGGCTGGAGGTGGTCATCTCGATGAACAGGCTGCCCTCGGCGGCCTTCTCCAGAATCCCGCCACTGCCGAAGTAGATGTCCTC
>JAISUQ010000068.1 GCA_031272005.1 Coriobacteriales bacterium
TGGGGGCAGGCGCGGGCACCCGCGCCTGGCCATAACCTGCAAACCATCATATAACCTGCATTTGCTGACACTGGCAACTTGGCGCGGCAGCGCCTCCTGGTGCAGGGCGGCTTGGTTAAGAGCAGCGGCACTCGATGCAGAATCGTAGTTTTCTCCGCAAACTGCACATAATTGTACCAAAGTAAACAATAATGTTGGATATGCTATAAAAACAGTTTAGTTAGGTACAATAATGTAGCATTTTGACTTTGGCGCTGCATTTTCTGGCGCAAGCTGGCATCACTGGTACCTGCGGCGTTGAGTGGTGGAGGGGATTTGCAGGGACTGGCGGTATTTGGTTACGGTGCGGCGGGAGAGGTGGATGTCGTCCTGGGCCAGGATGGTGCAGATGGTCTGGTCACTGAGAGGGGAGTGGGGATTCTCGGCCTCCACCAGCGCCTTGATTCGCTGCTTGATGCTCTCGGAGGACACGGTATCGGTACCCAGCTCCAGCACCTGAGCGGGCGTGCCGGCAGCTTCAGCGCTATGGCCGCTACCTGGCCGGCCGGTCCGGTTGTCCACTCCCGAGCGGAAGAAGTAGCGCATCTCCAATAGCCCGCGCGGGGTCTGCATGTAGGTGCCGTTGACCACCCGGCTGACGGTGGATTCGCTCAGCTCCAGCAGCCTGGCCACCTGGGCCATGGTCAGGGGGCGCAGATGGTCTACGCCGTGCTCCAGAAAGTCGGACTGCGTCTCGGCCAGGCAGCAGGCGATGCGGTAGATGGTCTGGCGGCGTTGCTCGATGCCGGCGATCAGCCCCTTGGCCTCCTTGAGGCGGGCTTGCAGCCAGGCGTTGGTCTTGGGCTGAAGGGTGTCGCGGTCCAGCAGGGCCAGGTAGCCATCGTTGAGCCGCAGCCTGGGGATGTCGAAGTCCAGCAGTCGCACCACAAAGCCGCCCTCGCCGCGCGTAATCTCCACTTCCGGCCAGACGCTGGCACTGCGGGAGCGGCCAAACTGCAACCCGGGGCGAGGGTTAAGGCTGCGGATAAGGTCCACGGCCTGCTGCACTTCGGCTACCGGGCAGCTCAGCGCGGCGGCAATCTGCTTCAGATGTCCGGCGGCCACCTCCGAGAGATACTCACATACTATAATACTCGCTATTCCGTCATTCGCTCCCCGGGCTGCCAGTTGCAGTTGCAGGCATTCCGCCAGCGAGCGGGCTGCCAGGCCGGCTGGCGGGCAGGCTTGCAGCACGGCAAGCACCTTCTCCACCTGCTCCAGTGGTGCCCCAAGTAACCTGGCCGCCTCCTCGGTGCTGATGCGCAGATAACCGTTGTCGTCGATGCTACCAATCAAAAAGCGCCCGATGCTCAGGTCGGCCGCCGCGCTGCACTCCAGGTCGAGGTGCTCCAGCAGATGCTCGGCCAGCGCCGGCTGCTCGGTAACGAAACCCTCCATATCGTAGCCGCGACGCTGCTCGCCCAGCCCCGCCCCGGCTGGCAGGTTGCTGCGGGTTATCGGCTTTGGCGCCAGCTGGCTGGTGTAGACGTGCTGCTCGGCGCTCTCCGTCAGCTTGTGGCGCGGCTCCAACTGCTCATCTTCGGCCAGGAAGGGATTGGACTGCACGCAATCCAAGACATATTCACCCAGCTCCCAGGCCGACATCGCCAGCAGCGCCACACCCTGCCGCGCCTCAGCGCTGAGGTGTTGCGTCTGCGTCTGGGTTTGCGTCTGTGTTGGTGTAAGTTCTGGTTGCAGTGCCAAGTCATTTCTCCGGATAAAACCGCAGCGAGCTGCTTGTTGCGGCTTGCTTGCTGCGAGTTACGAGCCGCGAGCTACGGGCCGCTGGCCGCGAATTGCTGAATCCCCATTTTACCGAAGTCGGCGAAACGCTGTTCTCCAGATTTTCCAACAGAAATGCAAGGAATCTTCATAATTCTCCAAACTATTGACAAATGGGTGTGTCCTGCGACGGCTGGAAGCTCTACGCTGGTTGCATAACCCCGGCTGGTGAGGCGTCTCCGGCACACTGAGAGTAGCAAATTGAGAAAAAATTGCATTATGAGAAAGCATCTGCGACAGAGGCTGAGCGACCGCACCCAAGCTACCTGCTGATTTGCCCGTCAACCAGGCATTGGGCAAGTTGGCACGGTTCTTGCAATAGAAGGGGTAGGCAGTAATAGCTGCCATCAACAGTGTTCTCATGTTCTAAGGGAGGTTCCGATCTCCCGATAGCCATCGCCGAAAGGAGGTAGCAGTAATGGCTGAAGAGCAAAAGGATACAAAGCAGGACGTCGCCGACGAGAGTGCTGAGGAGCAGAAGAAGGCGACAGCGTACGAAAAGAAGGCGGAAGACACCGCCGGGCGCGATTGGACGAAGCGCAAGACGTTCCTCAAGCCCGGTCAGGTCTAAAGCCCTCAAGAGATGTAAAGAATTAAGGAGGTTGATAGTTAATGATAGGAAACGAGCTCGAAGGTGTGAACAAGGAGGTCTATAAGACCGACTGGCAATGGCAGGAAGGCGAGTATACTGTCACGCGCACCAACATGTGGACAGCCCCGGGCTGTCACAACGGCTGTTCCGTCCTGTACTACACCAAGGACGGCAAGGTCGAGAAGATCGAGGGCGATCCGCTGAGCCCCTACAACCAGGGTCGCCTGTGCATGCGCTGCCTGGACTACTGCGAGACCGCCAATCACCCCGATCGCCTCAAGTACCCCTTGAAGCGCGTCGGCGAGCGCGGCGAGAACAAATGGGAGCGTATCAGCTGGGACGAGGCCTACGATACCATCGTGGAGCATGTGCGCGACATCCAGGAGAACTTCGGCCCGGAGTGCATCGTCTCCATGCAGGGCACCGGCCGCAACATCTGCTGGCAGACCCCGTATCTGAGCTACAGCGCCTTCAACAGCCCCAACTTCGTGCTGGGCTTCCTCTCCGGCGACGCCTGCTACCTGCCGCGTACCACCATCGGTCACTGCTTCATGGGTGACTTCATGGTCGCCGACATCTCCCAGCATCTGGAGCGCCGCTTCAACGACCCGGAGTACAAGCTGCCGGAGTATATCCTGATCGTCGGCAACAACCCGCTGGTCTCCAACGGTGACGGCTTCTTCGGCCACTGGATCGTCGACGCCATGAAGGAAGGCACCAAGTTGATCGTGCTCGACCCCTCCGCCACCTGGCTGGCCACCAAGGCCGAGCACTGGCTGCGCGTCCGCCCCGGCACCGATGCCGCCGTTATCCTGGCGATGCTCAACGTCATCATCAACGAGGACCTCTACGACCACGACTTCGTGGAGAACTGGTGCTACGGCTTCGAGGAGCTGACCGAGCGGGTGCAGGAGTACCCGCCGGAAAAGGCCGCCAAGATCGCCTGGATCGAACCGGAGCAGATCGTCGAGGCCGCCCGGGCCTTCGCCAAGGCCGACCCGGCCGCCATCCAGTGGGGCCTGAAGGTCGACCAGACCGTCTGCGGTATCCCTCTGGCTCACGGCCTGCTGTCGATGGCTGCCATCTGCGGCGACATCGACGTCCCCGGCGGCTGCATGATCCCGCGCTGCGCCTACGACATCTCCGACTCCTACGGCTGCGGTCTGTGGAACGTCTCCGACGAGATGATGCAGAAGATGCTGGGCGTGGAGACCTCCCCACTGCACGCTTTGGGCTTCGACCCCACCGCCAATGGCGACACCGTCCTGCAGGCCATCGAGACCGATGAGCCTTATCCCATCAAGATGCTCTTCATCCAGTCCACCAACCCCATCGCCAACATGGCTGCCGATGCCCCGCGTGTCTACAACGCCATGCGCAAGGTGCCCTTCAACGTGGTGGTCGACGTCTTCATGACCCCCACCGCCGTGGCCTGCGCCGACATCATCCTGCCCTGCGGCATGAGCTCCGAGCGCAACTCCGGTCGCGTTTGGTGGTGGCCGCTGCGCTCCATCGTCAAGGTCAACGAGTACT
Source organism: Coriobacteriales bacterium (assembly GCA_031272005.1). Lineage (GTDB taxonomy): Bacteria > Actinomycetota > Coriobacteriia > Coriobacteriales > UBA8131 > JAISUQ01. The sequence continues at coordinate 3,947 of JAISUQ010000068.1, forward strand.
ACGAGTGCAAGAGTGACGAGCAGATCATCCTGGAGCTGGGCAAGCGCCTGGAGCCGGAACTGTTCCCCTGGGAAGACGACGTCGAGCTGATGAGCTGGTGGATCCAGAGTGGTAACCGCTTCCACGCTGGTTGGCCGGCCAAGACCGACGAGACCTTCGACGAACTGAAGGAGAAGGTCATCGACTGGCCGAACGACTGGGCCTACAAGAAGTACGAGAAGGGCATGCTGCGTGACGATGGCGAGCCGGGCTTCAACACCAACTCCGGCAAGTGCGAGCTGTACCTGACGCTGTTCGAGGCCTGGGGCTTCGATCCGCTGCCCTATTACGAGGAGCCGCCCGAAAGCCCAATCAGCACACCCGAGCTGTTCGAGGAGTATCCGCTGGTGCTCACCACCGGTGCCCGTACCTGGGAGTACTTCCACTCCGAGGAGCGCCAGGTGCCCCGCCTGCGCGAGTCGCATCCCGACCCGCTGACCGACCTGCATCCCGACCTGGCCGCTGAGCTGGGTGTAGTGGCCGGCGACTGGGTATGGGTGGAGAACATGCGCGGCAAGTGCAAGCAGCGCGTGCGCATCAACGCCTCCCTGCATCCCAAGGTCGTGCGCTCCGAGCACGGCTGGTGGTTCCCCGAGCGCGAAGCCGCCGAGCCCACGCTGTTTGGCGTCTTTGACTCCAACATCAACAACCTGACTGTCCAGGGCGTCACCGGCCCCACCCTCTATGGTGCCCCCTACGCCAACCAGATCTGCAAGGTCTACCCTGTAACCGCCGAGAACGACGCCTCCATGAGCGAAGTCATCACCACCAAGGGAGGTAACTAATATGGCTGCTGACGAGAAGTACGGAATCCTGATTGATTACGAATGGTGCACCGGTTGCCATTCCTGTGAGATGGCCTGTAAGGTCGAGCTGGGCCTCAAAGAGGGCGAAGGCTACGGCATCAAGCTGCACGAGGATGGCCCCACCCTGATGCCCAACGGCAAGTACGAGTACCTCTACCTGCCCATCCCCACCTCACTGTGCGATTTGTGCGCCGCCCGCACCGAGATGGGCAAGCTGCCGACCTGCGTGCACCACTGCCAGGCCGCCTGCATGACCTACGGCAAGGTTTCGGAATTGGCGGAGAAGGCCGCCGCCAAGCCCAAGCAGTGCCTGTTCGTGCCCTGCTGAACCGCTTGATTGGCCAGGGGACGGAACGGTGCTCAAGCGCTCCGTCCCCCGGCTGAGCCGGCCGGTTCGGCTGGCATTTCGGCTGGCATTTATCCGCACTGCCTGTACTGCCTGTTCTACCTGCTCTACCTGCTCTACCTGCTCTACCTGCTCTATCCGCTTTACCCGCTTTACCCGCTTTGTTTGTACTGACAGCTCTGTCTGCACCACCCACTTCACCCGTTTTACCTGTCCCAACAGTTGTGCAATATACGCAAGAGGAATGGAGATCCAAGATGTGTTTCAGACCAGCAGGTGCCGCTCAGATCATCAAGTGCCCTGATTGCGGCTTCTTCAACAAGCCGACCAACACTTCCTGCCAGAAGTGTGGCCGGGATTTTTCCGACATCATCGAGGAGGCCATGGCTGCGATGAACGCTGCTCCGGCTACCCCTGGCGCTGCTCCCACAGCCCCGGGCAACGCCCCGCAGCGTCCGGCTGCTCCCGGCAACGCGCCGACCCGCGCCGCCGGCAACGCGCCGGTACGCTCGGCCGGCAACGCGCCGATGCGCTCAGCCGGTAATGCGCCTGTACGCTCGGCGGGCAATGCGCCTGTGAAGTCCGCTACACCGCCTGTGGCCTGATCGGGCTGCGGCGCCAGCCACAGACCGACTGCACCCGACCCGGAAGCCCGCCCGAAGCCATGCCCCGCTGTACGCGCTGCTCACCAACCTGTCAGCGCTGTCATCGCAAGCCAGGCTTCAAGTTCCCGGTACAGTGCCCTGTCTGTGGTCGCTATAACCCCGCACACTGGGAGCAGTGCAAGCGCTGCGGCGCGCCGGTGCCCAAGGAGGACCCGCGAGCCGTACAGCCAGCGAAGGTGCGCTCCTCCGGAGCATTGTGCTTCAAGTGCGACCCTTTGAAAGAGCCCCTCTGCAGACTCTGCGTTGCCGAGGGCCGAATCAAGGTTTGCCCACAATGCGGAGGCTATGTCCTCGGCACGCGCAAGGACTGCAAACACTGCGGGTTTACATTTACCTAAGGAGGTAAGGGTATGACCAAAAAGCAAAAGACTGCCGCCGCCTGGGCAGTGGTCATCGTCGCTTTTCTGGGGGGTTGCGCGTTAGCCAACGTGCAGAACAAAGTGCCACCCTGCATCGACGTCATCATGGCCTATTTCAACATCGGGCCCACCGACGCTGGTTGGCTAACATCGGTATTTACTATCATGGGTATGGTTACGGCCATCCCGGCGTCCTGGCTGATGCGCAAGCTCGGCGCCAAATGGATCGGCGTGATTTCGCTGGCCTGCGCTGCTGTGGGCTCGATCATCGGCGTCTTCTCCACCACTTTGACGCTATTGATGATCAGCCGCATCATCGAGGGCGTAGGCGTGGGCATCATCGCCGTGGTCGGCCCGTCGCTGATTTCGATGTGGTTTCCGCCGGAGAAGCGCGGCCTGCCGATGGGGCTGTGGGGCTCCTGGATGATGGTCTCCCAGACCCTGCTGTTCTTTTTGGCCGGCACGCTGACGGTCAACTTCGGCTGGCAGGGTGTGTGGTGGTTCACCTTCGGCTTCTGCGTCATCGTCCTGGTGCTCTATATGTGGAAGGTCGACGTGCCGCCCGCCGGCACCCCCAACTACGCTGAGGCCGAGGATGAGGAGACCTTCAAGTTTGGCGAGGGCTTCAAGTCCCCCTCCACCTGGATTCTCACCGGCGCCGGCGTCATCTTCACCTTCTGCTGCTTCGGCTTTGCCACCTACATCTCGCTGTACTGGGCCGAGACCTTCTACGGCGGCGACATGAACCCCTCCAACTGGTGGGTTTCGGTGATGTACGCGCTGGAGATCCCCATCGTCATCCTGATTGGCTGGCTGCTCAACCACGTCTCTTTGGGCAAGCGGCGACTGGTCGGCGTGCTGGGTTTTGCGCTGTACACCTTCATCCTGTTCTTCTGCTTCAGGATGGATAATGTCGCGCTGATTCTGCCGTTTATCATCATCTATCCGTTTTTGGAGGGCTCCATCCCCACGGTCTACTGGACGCTTTGCCCCTCCACCGCCAAGAAGCCGGAGCATGCCTCGGTGGCCCTGGGCGTACTTAATGTGGGCCTGAACATCGGCACCCTCCTGGGCCCGCCGGTGACCGGCTACTTCATTGAGAATTACGGCTGGTCCACGGCCACCATCCCGCTGGCCGTTGCGGCTGTCATCGGTGCCGTGCTGTTCTTCTTCGTCAAGACCTACGACCACGATCACGGCGAAGTGAAGGGCTAGGCGATGGCGATGAAAAGCGCTCGCGCCTGGGTGGTTGCCCTGGCAACGATTTTTGCCGGTATCGCCCTGGCTCTGGTGCAGAACAAGGTGGCGCCGTGCATGACCACGCTGATGGCGGCCTTCGACATCAACATGGCCACCGCCGGCTGGCTCAGCTCGCTGTTCTCGTTGGTCGGTATCGTCATGGCCCTGCCGGCCTCCATCGTGCTGAACAAGCTTGGTCCGCGAGTCGGCGGTCTGGCGGCGCTGGTCTGCGCCATCGTCGGCTCGCTGATCGGGGTGTTCACCGACAGTGCCGTGGTGCTGATGGTCAGCCGGGTGATTGAGGGTATCGGCGTGGGCCTGATCGCCGTGATTGGCCCGTCGCTGATCGCCATGTGGTTTCCGGAGGCCAAGCGCGGCCTGCCGATGAGCGTCTGGGGCGCCTATCAGATGGGCGCCCAGGCGGTGATGTTCTTCTTGGGCAGCGTGCTGACCACCAACTTCGGCTGGCAGGGCATGTGGTGGTTCGCCTGTGCCGCCTGCGTGCTGGCGCTGGTCTTCTATGCCCTGTGCGTCAAAAGCCCACGCCCGGAGGACAGCTACGCCGACGTGGAGAGCGCCAATGTTTCTTTATCCGAGGGGATGAAGTCTGTTTCTACCTGGCTGCTCTCGCTGTCCACCATGCTGTTCTGCATCGGCTGCTTCGGCTTCGTGAACTGGATCGCCACCTGCTGGGCCGACATCTTCAATTGGAGCGAAGGCCAGGCCAATATGTGGGTCGGCTACTTCTCCATCGGCGGCCTGGTGGCGGCGGTGATTATCGGTGCGCTGCTCAACCACGTGCGCAACCGGAAGCGCTTCGGCATGGTGGCGTTGCTGGTTTATGGCGTAATCTCGCTGGTAGGCATGATGATGCCCAGCCCGGCCTGGATTATCGTCTTCGTCATCGTCTACGCCTTTGTCGATGCCGGCTTCCCCTGCGTACTCTGGACGATGACCGCCCAAAGTGTGGAGAAGCCCGAGCTGGCCGGCGTAGCCCTGGGCGTGGTCTGCATCGGCTTCAACCTCGGCATCCTGCTTGGCCCGCCGGTCATCGGCGCCATCTCCGAAGCCTACGGTTGGAGCATCGGGGCTGTTGCTATCTGCGTAGTATGTATCTTAGCTATGATAGTGCTGAAGTTCGTGAAGATCTACGAGACCGAAGAGCCCGCAAGCTAGAAGCATAGGCCGGCTCCAACAATGGCAATTTCCGTAGGGATTCGCAGTCCAGTGGACTGCGAATGGCTTCGACCGTTAAGCAAACGTGCCAGTGGCACGTTTGTAGGGAGAAGGGGTGAAGCGCTTGCGCGAAACCTATGCAACGTTGCTGC
>JAISUQ010000071.1 GCA_031272005.1 Coriobacteriales bacterium
TCGTGCTTGAACTTCTTGTCCAACTCGATCTTATCCGCCAGGTTGTAGACGCTACCATCCACCCGCACCCGGGCAAAGCCGCCCTGGCGAAGCTCGGTGAACAGCTTGGTGTACTCGCCTTTGCGCCCACGGACGATTGGCGCCAGGATGTGCGCTCGGCGTCCGGCGCCGGAATGGATGATCTTGTCCACCACCTGATCGGTGGTCTGGCGGATGATCTCGCGTCCGCATTCCGGGCAGTGCGGGATGCCGATGCGGGCAAAGAGCAGGCGCAGATAGTCGTAGATTTCGGTGACGGTACCCACGGTGGAGCGGGGATTTTTGGAGGTCGTCTTCTGGTCGATTGATACCGCCGGTGACAGGCCCTCGATGGAGTCCAGATCGGGCTTATCCATCTGACCCAGGAACTGGCGGGCATAGGCGCTGAGGCTCTCCACATAACGGCGTTGGCCTTCGGCATAGATGGTATCGAAGGCCAGTGACGACTTGCCGCTGCCAGACAGTCCGGTAATCACCACCAGCTTGTCGCGCGGGATGGTGACATTGATGTTCTTCAGGTTGTGCTCCCGCGCCCCGCGGATGACGATCTCGTTAGCCAAATCCTTGCTCCCCTGTTCAGACGGTGGTCGATGTTGCGATTTCGCGCAAACAATCATTGTACCTCATGGAGCGCTGCGCTCACAGAGATGCTCGGAGTATCATGGAATGAATCTGGCTGGCTGATAAATGCTTGCGCTGTTTATGTCAGTTCAGGAAGCGGCGCAGGGTGCTTAAAACGGTGTTGTAGTCGATGGGCTTGCCGATGTGGGCGTTCATGCCAGCGGCAAGATAGGTCTCGATGTCCTCGCGGAAGACATTGGCGGTCATGGCGATGATCGGCACCTGCTGGGCCCAGTAGTCACTCATGGCGCGGATGCGGCGTGTGGCTTCCAAGCCGTCCATCTCGGGCATATGGATGTCCATGATGATCAGGTCGTAGCGGCTGGGGTTGGCCTGGAAGCGCTCCACGGCCTCGCGGCCGTTGAACACCGTTTCGAACTGCAAGCCGGTGGGCTCAAAGAGGACCAGTACAATCTCCCGGTTGACCTCGACATCCTCGGCCAATAGCGCAATCTTGCCGGCAAACTCGCCTGTTGGCGTGGGATTGGTCAGGACGACCTGCGTTGGTGCAGCCTGGGCTGGCGTTGCGGGCTGCACGGCGGGCTGCGCGGCGGGAGCAGGTTGGCTTTGGGCTGCCACATCAGCCTGGGGTTGATTGGCGATGGGCGCGATGCTGTCTGCCGCCAACTCAACGACGGCCGGGGCCTGGCGGCTGGCAGCGATGACCCCCATCGGCTGGACGTCCTCCAGCTGAATCATCGGTGGCACCGAGAGCGTAACGGTTTTTGGCGGAGCGACAAACACCGGGGAATCAATCTCCGGAGCCGTCACCGGCAGAGTCACCATCGGGGCCGCCCCGGATGACGGAGTTGAGGCAGCAGAGTTGGCCGGCGGCATCGGAGGAACTGTTGCAGCAGGCGATGATACCGGCACCGAAGCGGCTGTTGCAACAGGCGACGCTGCCGGAGTCGGAGGAGCCGTTGCAACAGGCGAAGCTGCCGTCGTCGTAGCGGCCGTTGCAGCAGGCGCAATCGTCTGCGCTGGCGGGGCTGATACATCGGCAACCGCCAACACCAGCTCGGGTGCGGGTATGACCAGTTCCGGCGCGGGAATGACCAGCTCCCGGGCTGGTTGCGCCGACCCGGGCATTGTTGGAGACTGCTGTTCGGCCGATGTTGCCAACTCAGGCAAAACCAGTTCGGGAGTTGGCGCCATCGACTCGGCAGCTGCAGCAGGAGCCTGCGGCGCAAACGCTGGCGCCCCGGGTTTCGCGGCAGCCTGGGTGGTGGCTGTCGCTTCGAGCACCCCCGATGCTTCGGCAGCTGCCGCAACCCCGGACGTCCCGGCGATTCCAGGCCTTGCTGCTGGCGCAGCCTCGGGCTTGACCGCCAACGCCGCCTGGCTGACCCGACTCAACCGAACCGTGAAGTAGAAATCCGAACCCTTGCCCGGGGTGGACGTCATGCCGATCTCTCCACCCATCAACTCAACAATCCGCTTGGAGATGGCCAACCCCAGGCCGGTACCGCCAAAACGTCGGGATGTACCGCTCTCGGCCTGAGAGAAAGACAGGAACAGCCGGCTCCGCTCCTCGTCGTTGATACCGATGCCATTATCCTGTACAGAGATATAAAGCGTCAGGCCGTCCGGAGCATCGGAAAGCAGTGAAGCCTCCAGGCGGATATGACCGCCATCCGGCGTGAACTTGTTGGCGTTGGAGAGCAGATTGACGATGACCTGAGCCAGCCGCTGATCGTCGCCGTAGACCCGCCGGGGGATCAGCTCGTCGATCACCACATCGAGGGTCTGCTTCTTTTCGGATACCCTGAAGCTGAGGACGTTCACCGCGCGGTTCAGCATGTTGCGGAAATCAAAGGCCACCGGAGCCAGCTCCAGCTTGTCGGCCTCAATCTTGGACATATCGAGGATGTCGCTGATGACCCCGAGCAGATGCGTGGAGGCGTCGTTGATGCGGCCGAAGGCGTGGTCCTTGCGCTCCACGTCATCGGTGGCCAGGCCGATGGCCGACATGCCGATGATGGCATTCATCGGTGTGCGCATCTCATGGCTCATGTTGGAGAGGAAGTCGCCCTTGGCCCGGCTGGCCTTGAGAGCCTGCTCCAGGGCGTCCGCGCGCTCCTGCTCCACCCGACTGCGCTCGATGCTGTTAACCAGCATCAGCGAGGCCGAGCGTAAAATGTCCACAACATCGGCGGGGAAGGTCCGCTCGTGCTTGCAGTCATCAAAGGAGAGATAACCCCAGAAGCCGCCCCCCAGATAGACCGGGATGACAATTATCGAGCGGATACTGTAGGGCCTCAGGCGCTCGCGCTCCTCAGCAGTCAGGTCCTTGATTGGCGAGTTGATGATCTCACCGTCGCGGAAGCACTGCTCCCAATGCTGGAGCACGCCAAAATCCCGGCTGCCAATGCGGCTGAGCACCGTAGCGCTGTCCTTGAACTCCTCACTGACCCAGCTATAGAGCTGGCTGTAGGCCACGTCCGCCTCGCGTTTGCGCTGCCAGATGTACATCCGGTCGATTTGCAGGCTGGTGCCGATGGTCGACATGGCGTAGCTGATGGATTCGCCGAGACTGGAAGAGTCGGCCACCAGCAGCTTCTCGGCGATGTCGTTGACGATGCTCAGGAGGTTGCCCTTATCGATGGCCTTTTCCTGCTCGAAACGGATGATCATCTCGTCCAGGGCGATGATGATTCCCAGGCAGCAGCCGATGATGATAATCGAACCAACCTGGTCGATAATCTGGAAGATACCCTCGGGCGGCGAGAGGATCTCGGGATGCAGATAGCCGATGGTGTAGACGATGATAATCAGGATGAAGTGGAAGATCAGCATCACCGTACGCCCGCGGGTGCGGATCAGCAAGAATATCACGAAGGTGGAAATGATGAAGTAGGCCGAGATGGAACTGGTGGCGCCACCCAGATAGAAGAAGCCCAGCGGGAAGCAGAAATCGCAGAGCGCGATGGTGCAGATCCAGGCAAACAGGGTAAAAGCCTTGGTACGGTTGGCTAAAGCCATGGTCAGGATGAGGATGGCGATAGATACCGCCAGGACGACTACCAACATCCAGCTGAACTGGAAGACCGCTCGCAGCAGCAGCACCAACGTCGCCCCGACGATACCGACAAGGAAAATCATGTTGATGATCCTGGCCTCCAGCGGCAGGTTGTCATTCAACACGAACTTGTCTATTATCCGACGTACAATCTTCAAATGCGCCCCAAAACCCCCAAATCGGAAACCATATCCGTATATTGTAGCCGCTTGGGGGGTGCGAAGTCCAATATCAAGGTCGAACTGGCAGATTCAGGCGCATCGAGTAGAGCAAAACCAGGAGCAGGACCCCCACGTCAGCGAAAATCGCCATCCACATCTGGGCAACACCGATGATGGCCAGAATCATCACAGCCGCCTTGATGATGATGGCGAAGGCGATGTTGGTATGGATGGTGCGAATGACCTTGCGAGCCAGCTTGAACAACATCGGCAACTCGGCGATATTATCCGCCATCAAAGCGATGTCGGCGACCTCCAGGGCGGTGTCGGAGCCAGCGGCGCCCATGGCGATGCCGATGTCGGCAGCAGCCAGGGCTGGAGCGTCATTGATGCCGTCGCCGACCATCGCCACGACGCCATACTGTTGCTTCAGCCTGTTGATATAGGCCATCTTCTCCTCCGGGAGCAGGCCGGCATGGACCAGGCTGATACCGGCCTCGGAGGCGATGGCGGTGGCCGTGGCCAGATTGTCGCCGGTGAGCATCACGGTCTTGATGCCCTGCTCGTTACTAAGCTTCTGGGTCAGGGACTGACTCTGCGGACGGACGACGTCGCGCACGGCCAGGATGCCGACCGCAGCCGAGTCGAAAAGCACCACCAGGGCAGTGGCGGCAGCCTGCTCGACGGCGGCGATATCGGCCAGGCAGCGCTGGTCCAGCTGCACATACTCGCTGGCAAAGCCGGGGCTGCCGACGGCTGCTGGCAGACCATCCAACTCGGCGGCAATGCCTTTGCCGGCAGTCTCGCTGAGTCTGTCCGGCGCGACCCAGGCCAGCTGCCGTTGCCTGGCGGCTGCCAGGACGGCGTTGGCCAGAGGGTGGGTGGAGTCGGCCTCGAGAGCGGCGGCCAGAGCCAGCACCTGATCGGCAGCGGCATCCTGCCAGCGATTGACGGCGGCTGGCAGCACCAGCACCTCCTCCAGCGTCGGTTTGCCGTAGGTCAGGGTGCCGGTCTTGTCGAAAGCCACGGCCCGGACCCTGGCAGCCAACTCCAGGAAGGCGCCGCCCTTGACCAGCACGCCACTGCGCGCCGCCCGCGACAGGCCGGTGACCACGCAGACCGGAGTGGCGATGACCAGGGCGCAGGGGCAGGCGATGACCAGCAGCGACAGGGCTCGATAACCCCAGGTGGCAAAGCCGCCCAGCTCCAGGGAGGTAGTCAGCGACAGCAGCGGCGGGATGATGAAGACCAGCGCCGCCAGCAGCACCACCAGCGGAGTATAGTAGCGGGCAAAGCGGTTGATGAAGCGCTCGTAGGGGGTGCGCTGGGCCTGCGACTGCTCCACCAGTCTGACGATACGAGCCAGGGTGGAGTCCTGCACCGTGGCCGTGACCCGATATTCCAGCCGGCCATCCACGGACAGGCTGCCGGAATACAGGTTATCGCCCGGCTGTTTGAGCACCGGCACCGACTCCCCGGTGATTGGCGATTCGTCGACACTGGCGCTGCCGACGCTGACGATGCCGTCCAAGGCGATGCGCTCCCCCGGGCGGACGACGACCAGCGCATCCAGGGCCACCTCATCCGGTTGGACGTCGAGCGTCTCTGTGCCCTGGCGAAGATGGACTACCTGTGGTGTGAGGTCCATCAGCTGGGCGATGGACTCCCGGTTGCGCCGCAGCGAACGGGCTTCCAGTTCCTCGCCGATGCAGAAGAAGAAGACCACCGCACCAGCCTCGGCAAAATCCCCCAGGACACAGGCGCCAATCACCGCGATGACCATCAGGATGTTGATGTCCACTCGGCGCTGCCTGATCGACTGGATGACCTCCGGAAAGATGATGTACAGGCCACAGGCGGAGCCGATGATCGATGCGGCAATAGCAATATAGCTTGCGATACCTTCGACGCCGAGGATGTGCAGCAGAGCTCCGCTGAGGGCAAAGATGCCGGTTGCTATCAGCCAGGGCAGGCCGCGGCCGGATTCTTCGGTCTCCGCATCGGCAGCACAGCCAGCGGTCGCGCAGCAACTGCAGGCAGTCGGCTCCAGCTCCAGCTCCGATTGGGCTTCGGCCATCTCACTCACCCGCCTCGGCAGCGTGCTCCAGGCCGATGAGGATCAGTGAGCGCACATGCTCGTCGGCAAAGCGATAGGCCACGCGCTGGCCGTCGCGACGGGCCAGCACCAGGCCGCGGTCACGCAAAAGCCGCAGCTGATGGCTGACCGCTGATTGCGAGACGTCGCACAGCTCCACCAGCTGATGGACGCAGAGCTCTCCGCCAGCCAGGGCGCTGAGGATCTTGAAGCGCGTGGAGTCGGCCAGGGCGGCGAAGATCTCTGTGACCCGGTAAATCAGGGTGTCGCTGGGGATAGCCCCAATCTCGGAGTACAGCGACTCACTGTGGCGGATCACCGCGCCACAGCAGGTGTCGTCAAACTCACAGCCCGGCAGCGGTGATTGCCCGGGCAACTGGGCCTTGAGGGCAGTTGGGCTTTTGGTAGACATGGCAGTCCTCTCTGGATGAATATATGAACAATTGCTCATATATTCATATTACCTGGCGCCTCGGCGACTGTCAACGTCCGACGCTACTTGTCAACCTGCAGCCTGGTGCAGGGCTTGGATCTCTGCTTGTTCCAGATAGCGCCATTGCCCGGATGGCAACCCGCCAAGCTGCAGCGGGCCAAAGGCCTCGCGCTCCAGCTCCAGCACCTCGTGGCCGATATGGGCAAACATCCGGCGCACCTGGCGTTTGCGGCCTTCGCGGATGGTGCACCAGACGGTGGTCTGCTCTGCGGCAGCAGCCGGGAGCGTGTGCCTGGCCCTGGGCGACAGCGCCCGGGCGCTGCTCTCCCCAATCTCCACGCCCGCCGGTTGGGTGGGGCCATCCTTGAGGAGCACGCCCTGGCGCAGCTGCTCGGCCTCGGCCTCGCTCAGGCGGCCTGCGACCACGGCGCGATAGCGCTTGCTTACATGATGGCTGGGGTGCAGCAGGCGATGGGCCAGCTCGCCGTCGGTCATGAACAGCAGCAGCCCGGTGGTATCGAAGTCCAGGCGCCCCACCGGAAACAACCCCGGGTGCTCAACAGCCGGGATAAGCTCGCGGACCGTCGGCCGGCCCTGGGGATCGTCCATGGTGGTCAGATAGCCGGCTGGCTTGTTCAGCATCAGGCAGACGCTGTCATCGCCCAGCCGCAGCGGCCGGCCATCCAGGCAGATCACATCATGCAGCGGGTCGACCTTGCTGCCCAACTCCGTGACCACGCAGCCGTTGACGGTGACGCGGCCAGCGCTCATCAACTCCTCCGAACCCCGACGCGAAGCCGCCCCGGCGCGGGCCAGGAACTTCTGCAGGCGCATCGGATAGATGTCAGTCGACAAGCTCCAGGTCCTCTTCCTCTATCTCGATCTCATCGGAGGCCAGCACAGGTTGGGTCGCGATGCCGTCTGGCGATAAGCCGCCTGCGTCGGTCTCGTAGCTGTTGTCGGCTGCGCTGCTGACATCGGCCTCGTCGGCCTCATAGCCACCGTCGGCCTCGTCGCTGCCGCCGACCGCGTAACTGCCGTCGGCTCCGTAACCACCGTCGGCCTCATCGCCGTAGCCGTCGCCGTCGGCGTCGTCCGCACGCTCTGCGGCAGACAGGCGCAACGCATCATCGTCCTCTTCCTCATAGTCGAGTTTGACGGTCTGCTGGCCGGATGACAGGCGGGCGCGAATGTACTCGCGGCTCTCCTCATCCGGGGCGAAATCCTCCAGTGGTGGCAGATCCTTGAGGCTTTTCAGACCGAACTTCTCCAGGAAGGTGCGGGTGGTGGCGTAGAGGATGGCGTTGCCGGGCCCGGAATCCCGGCCGGCCTCGCGTACCAGGCCTTTCTCCACCAGCGAGGCGATGACGGCGTCGGAGTTGACGCCGCGGATACCGCTGATGGCCGCGCGGGTGGCGGGTTGATGATAGGCCACCACCGCCAACGCCTCCAAAGCGGCCTGCGACAGCGAGCGGGTATCCCAGGAGATGACGTAGCGCTCAATCAGGTCGTGGAAGGCCGGATGGGAGTACAGTCGCCAGCCACCGGCCACCTCGCGCAGCTGGATGCCGCGCTCCTCCTCCTCAAAACGGACGGACAACTCGGCCAGCGCGCTGTCGACCTGTGAGGGGCTGAGGTCCAGCATCTTGGCCAGGGTGGCGGCGCTGACCGGCTCGTCGGAAACGAACAGCAAGGCCTCCAGGGCGCCGGCCAGGGGGTAATCGTCAGTCTGGGTGGCCAGGGGGTATTCATCAGTCTGGGTGGCTACAGCGTCCGTAACGCCGGTACTTTGGGCAGTCACATCTTGTTCAGACATAAGTCTCCTCTTCCTCCAGATACTCGGCTGGAGTCCAGTCCTCAGGGTCGCGATAGGCGATCTGGATCTCGCCGTACTCGCTTTCCTGTTCCAGGTCGATCATGCCACGGTGATAGAGTTCCAGCAGGGCCAGGAAATTCACCACGATAAACGTTGGGTCGCTTGAGCCTTCCAGCAGGTTGGAAAAGCTGGTGATACGGGTCTGCTCCAGTTGGCGCAGCACCACGTCGATGCGATTCTCCACAGGAATCGGTCGCGAGGCGATATGTTCGGCCTCCAGCAGAAAGACTTCGCGGCGGGCAGCCAGATCGGCGCAGATCACCGCCAGAGAGTGCAGGGTGACGCCTTCCAGATAATCGGGCAGCAGGCCCAAAAACGCGCTTTCCAACCCGGCGGAGCGGGAGTGCATCCGGCCCTCGGATTCGCTGCGGGCGCCCAGGGCGGCGGCGACGTTCTTGAACTGCTTGTAGGCTATCAGGCGGGTTACCAGGATGTCCCGGGCTTCGTCCGGGCTGAGGTCGTCCAAATCATCGCCCAGGCTGGCCTGTTCATCCGGCAGCAGCGCGGCGGCCTTCAGTGCCAGCAGGGTGGCCGCCACCACCAGAAAGTCCGAGGCCACGTCCATGTCCAGGTCGCGCATCGTATCCATATAGGCCAGGTATTGGTCGGCCACCTCGGTCACCGAGATGCGGCCGATGTCCACCTTCTGCTCGCTGACCAGTGCCAACAGCAGTTGGAAGGGCCCCTCGAAGGACTCTATCTTGACCCGATAGGACATCAGAAGTAATCGATTCGCATCGCCTGGCGCACTTCGGCCAAAGTGGCGTTGGCGGTCTCGTTGGCTCGCTCGGTGCCCTCCCTCAGTACCTGCATCACAGCGCCGGGGTCTGTGGCCAACTCGGCCCGGCGCTCACGGATCGGCGCCAGCTCGGCATTGAGCACCTCAAAAAGGTAGTTCTTGACCTTGACATCACCCAGGCCCCCGCGCTGGTAATGCTCCTTGAGCTCGGCCACCTGAGCAGTGTCGCTGGCAAAGACGTCCAGATAGTAGAAGACGACGTTGCCCTCCACGTGTCCGGGGTCCTCCACATGGATGTGCTCGGGGTCGGTGTACATCTGGCGGATCTTCTCCCGCAGGACCTTTTCGTCATCAGCCAGGTAGATACCGTTGCCCAACGACTTGCTCATCTTGTCGTTGATGCCGGTGATGCCGGGCAGGCGCTGGGCCAGCTTGCCCTCCGGAATCAACGCCTCCGGCTCCACCAGCACCTCACCGTAGTAGTTGTTGAAGGAGCGGACAATCTCGCGGGTCTGTTCAATCATCGGCAGCTGATCGACGCCCACTGGCACCACATTGGCCTTGCAGAAAGTGATGTCGGCGGCCTGGCTGACCGGATAACAGAGAAAACCGGCCGGTATCGAGGCGCCGAAGCCTTTCTGGCCGATCTCGGTCTTGACCGTGGGATTGCGCTCCAGGCGGGCCAGGGTGACCAGGTTGAGGTAGTAGACCGTCAGCTCGGTGAGCGCCGGCACCAGCGACTGGATGGCGATGGTGGTCCTGGCCGGGTCGATGCCGCAGGCCAGGTAATCCAGCGCCACCTCCAGCACGTTGTCGCGGACCTTCTGCGGGTCGTTGAAATTATCGGTCAGCGCCTGGACGTCGGCGATCAGCAGATAACAGTCGTAGTCGCCGGAGGCCTGCAGGGCCAGGCGGTTCTTGATTGAGCCCACATAGTGGCCGAGGTGCAGTTGGCCGGAGGGGCGGTCGCCGGTCAGGAGGACTTTTCTCATCGCAATACCATTCTTGTCGGGTTCAAACTTGGGCTATTCTACCAAAAGGAAACCAGCAGGTCGGTGAGGTTATAGGCCGTAGCCCGGATGTAGATGCTGATTGGGTTGAAGTCGGAGATATAGGGGATGACGATGATCAGGATGATCAGGATGGGCATGGCGTAGCGCTGCACCTGGTACCACTGCTGATGGTATTTCTTGGGGATGAAAGGGAAGATGATGCTGGAACCGTCCAGCGGCGGGATGGGCAGCAGGTTGAAGAACATCAGACAGAGATTGATGATGATGAAGTAATACAGGAAGTACATCACATAGTACATGATGTCCGGGGCGGAGTTGTAGAAGTAAATCAGGCCTCCGCCAACTCCGGTGGCCACCAGGGCCATGACCAGGTTGGAAGCCGGGCCGGCCAGACCGGTGAGCACCTCTCCCACCTTGATGTTCTTGAAGTAACGGGGATTATAGGGCACCGGTTTGGCGTAGCCAAAGGCTCCCAACCCCGAAATTGCCATCATAAGTGGCAATATTACGGTACCGAATGGGTCGATGTGCTTGATGGGGTTGAAAGACAGACGCCCCTGGCTCTTGGCTGTGGGGTCGCCGAGCTTGTAGGCCATCAACCCATGCGCGACCTCGTGCACCACGATGGCCGGAATGAAGCAGATGATGCTGATGACGACGAAGATGAGTTGGCTGGAATCAAACAAGGGTTTTCCCTTCCGATTTTTTACTGGGAAAACCATTATACTGTAACTATGCTGCGCGTCACCGCTGGGCCCTGCCGCGCCGCCGGGGGAAAGTCTCCCCCACCTTACCCGTTGCCCAGGCACTTACTGAAGGAGAAGCCCCATGAATAACCGTACTACGTCCAGCTTTCTGGCGCGCGCCGGCCTGATTGCCGCCATCTACGCCGCACTGACCCTGCTGACGCTGACCTTGCTGCAGGGTCTGGCCTGGGGGCCGGTGCAACTGCGCGTTTCCGAGGCGGCCTGCGTCTTTGCCGTATTGACACCGGCGGCCATCCCCGGGCTGACCATCGGCTGCATCATCGCCAACCTGGCCGGCATCTTCATCAACGGCACCGGCGTCCTGGGCCTGCTGGACGTGGTCTGCGGCTCGGCGGCCACGCTGCTCGGCGCCTTGTGGATGTGGCACTTCCGCGAGCGCGAAGCCCTCGCCCTGTTTGGCCCGGTGCTGGCCAACGCGCTCATCGTGCCGGCCTACCTGCCGCTGCTGCTGGCTGCCTGGGGTTATTACACAATCCCCTTCACCAACATCGACCTGGTGGGCTCCTATCCGCTGATGTATCTGTTTGGTGTGGTGGCCTTAGGCCTCGGCGAGGCCATCTCGGTCTATGCCCTGGGACTGCCGTTGCTCAGGCTGCTGCGCAAGGCCGGGCCTTTCGCTGCTGTCGCCGCGGCGGAGAAAGCAGACCTTTGAGCTGGCTTTGAGCACCACTTTACCGGTCTGGTTGCGCACGGTGAAGGCAAAGTGCACCGCACCGTTATGGTCGTTGCGGACCTCGGTGCCGCTTATCTCCACTTCGCCCTGCAAACTGTCATCCGGGCGCATCGGCGCCAGCCATTCCATGCAGGTGTTCATCCCAGCTACCAATCCGCCGGCATTGACCTCGGGATAGGTGCTGTTGAAGTGCTGGAGGAAGAGCAGAAAGCTCATCGGCCCGGAGGCGATCAGGCCGCCGAAGTGGCTGGCGCGGGCCTGCTCGGGGTCGGTGTGGATGGGCAAAGGGTCGAACTCCGTGGCGAAGCGGATGATCTGCTCAGCCGTCACTGTCACCGGCGGCACAGCCCAATGCTGGCCAGGCTGGAAGTCCTCAAGATACATCGTGGGCACAGCTCCTTGCGTTAGCTCCTATTTCCGGGCGACTTTGCGCCGGGGGCTTTCTGGCTCCTGCGAGTATTTGCGCGCCAGGTCTGCTCCGGCCTCCTGCAGGCTCTGGCGCAGGCTGGCTGGTTCCAGCACCTCCACGTAGCTGCAAAACTGCAAGGCCCAGTACAACATGGCCTGCTCGTTGACCTGCAGGGTGACCACGGAGACTCCCGGTTCACCAGCGCCGCGACGGCCGCAGCCAGCAACACTGACGTCGCCGCCAAACCAGTCGAAGACATGCGAGAGCGCCTCGTCGGCGACCTTGAAGCGGACCTTGACCGTCGGCCCGGCGAACATATAGACATGCTCGGCCATGTGCTTGGGCAAATCCAGCCCG
The DNA here is from genome assembly GCA_031272005.1 of Coriobacteriales bacterium. Classification (GTDB taxonomy): domain Bacteria; phylum Actinomycetota; class Coriobacteriia; order Coriobacteriales; family UBA8131; genus JAISUQ01. Next base: position 12,203 of record JAISUQ010000071.1, read on the forward strand.
TTGCGGTAGCCGGGCAGCTGGCACAACGGCAGGGCGCTGGTCTGAAGTACGCGGACATCGAGGATACGGTCGACACGGAAGTTGGCCAGCGTCTCACCGTGGCGCTGGTCATGGCAGATCAGATAGTAACGGCCGTTGGTCGCCACCAGCTGGTAAGGGTCGACCGTGTAGATGCGGTCCTGGCCTTCCTCGTCGCGGCGGGGCAGCAGCTGGCCGGAGGCATCGAAGCTGCCATATTTGAAGGCCACCTGATGGTTGGAGCTGATGGCCTCGTCCAGCACCTCCACCGTATAGAACAGCTGGCGGTTGGTGTTCTTGACCTCCGGCAGGCTGGCCACATGGCTGACCCGGGCTGAGAAGTAACGGTTGGAGAGCCCCTTGAGCTTCTCAATCAGCTGTCGCCGCTGGGAGGAGGGTATCTGGTTGGAGAACATCAGAGAGTCGATCAACAGGCGCAGCTCGCTGTCCTCGAACTCCCGATGGATGAACCAGTCCGTGGCCATCACCTCATCGGAGCCGTCGCGGGCGGCGCGCTTATTCTCGGTGTATTCGATTTCGTAACCAAAATCAATCAGGTTCATCAGATTGCGCTTGACGCTCTTGCGGTCCACGGTCATCTGGTACTCATCCGCCAGAATGTCCACAATCTGCTTCTGCGTCAGGCGATGCTCGCTGTCGGTGTGCTTGCGCAGGATGTCGAGGATGTTGATGATCAGCATCTTCTTGGGGGGAATGGTATACATTTTCGCTCCTGCCTCAGTTGTCGAGATATGCCGGGTAGATGTTCACTGTCAGATTGCCGCCCAAAGTCAGGGTATCGCCATCATTGAAGGCAGCGTTGAGGAACTGCTTGTTGTAGAAGCCCTGGTCCTCGCTGATCCCGAACAGCTCATTGACGCCGCCTTTGCCGGCGTTGGAGGACCGCAGGGTGCCGGTGCCGGAATAGGCGACGATGCCGTAGGTGCCAGCCGGAAAGTCCACGCCGCAGGTATAGGTGCCGAATGTCAGCTGGGTCGGTGAGTCATTGTCGTAGCGCCGCCCGATGTAGTTGGAAGTGACCTCGGTGTAGACGATGCGCACGCGCAGGTTGCCCTGGACTGTCAGTGTCGTCCCCGCCGGGTAGCTGAAGTTGACAAATTCCTCGGTGTACAGGCCGCTGCCATCGTCAACGCCGAAGGTCTCATTGACGCCGCCGCTGCCCAAGTTGGAGGAGTACAGCACGCCGGCGCCCTCCACGGCGAAGACGTCCATGGTGCCGGAAGGCAGATCCTCGCTGGCGATGAAGTTGCCGGCGGTCAGCTCATACTCCCGCAGCACATGGGCCCATTGATCCTCGGAGGACTGCTGGTTGCTCTCGGTCGGCTGGGGGGTGGTGTACTGCGGGATGACAGCCTGGGATTGCAGCGACAGCTGATAGGGGTCCTGCCCGGGGTCATTCTCGTTGTAGGCATCGGAGGCGCCCCCCGACAGCAGAGCGCCTATCAGGAATGCCAGACCGGCCGTGCAGGCTACAACCAGCGCGGCTATTATCACCAGGCGAGAGGTCTTCATCACTGGCTCAGGCTAGGCCGGCAGCAGCAGCTCGGCGATCTGCACGGCGTTCAGGGCGGCGCCTTTGCGCAGCTGGTCGGCCACGCACCAGAAGTTCAGGCCATGGGGCACCGATGGGTCCTGGCGCAGGCGGCCGATGTAGGTGTCATCGCTGCCGGCCAGCAGCCCGGGCATCGGGTAGGTTTTGGTGGCCGGGTCGTCCTGCAGCGTGATTCCGGGAGCGGCCGCCAGCGCGCTGCGGGCCTGCTCCACGCTGACCGGCGCCGAGAATTCGACGTTGACCATCTCGGCATGGCAGCGCAGCACCGGCACCCGCACGCAGTTGGCGCAGACCTCGATGCTGGCATCGCCCATGATCTTTTTGGTCTCCACCACCATCTTCCATTCTTCCTTGGTCGAGGCGTCATCCAAAAAGACGTCGATGTGCGGGATGCAGTTAAAGGCAATCTGGTGGGCGAACTTCTCCACGGTCAGCTCTTTGCCGTCCAAAAAGTCGCGGGTCTGGTTGTAGAGCTCATCCATCGCCGCCGCGCCGGCACCGCTGGCCGCCTGATAGGTGGAGACCACCACGCGCTTGATGGGCGCCAGCTGGTGCAGCGGCCCCAAGGCCACCACCATCTGGATGGTCGAGCAATTGGGGTTGGCGATGACGCCGTTGTGAGCCGCTGCCGCCTCGGGGTTGACCTCCGGCACCACCAGCGGTACGCCCTCCTCCATCCTGAAGGCGCTGGAGTTGTCGATCATCACCGCACCGGCACTGGTCACAGCCTCGCGCAGATCCTGGGACACGGATGCTCCGGCGGAGAACAGCGCGATGTCCACGCCGTCGAAGCTGGCCGGGCCCATCTCCGCCACCGTCAGCTCGCCGCCTTTGAAAGGCAGCTTCTGGCCGGCACTGCGCGACGAGGCCAGCGCCCTGACCTCCTTGGCTGCGAAGTCGCGCTGCTCCAACACCAACAGCATCTCGCGCCCCACCGCGCCGGTGGCCCCAGCCACCGCCACCACCGGCTGCGCCGGCATAGCCTTACTCCAGGACATACTCGCCCCTTTCTCCCACAAACAAGCGGGAACTCCCGCCCGACACTCACAAACAATCGCAACAGTGTACCATTATTTTGCCATAACCAGGTAGCGCAGATTCTGCCATAACCATGAAGCGCAAGCAACATGGCGGTAATTGCATCTTAATTGGCCTTAACTAAACGTTATACTACATATTTCAGGCGTAGTTGTTTAATATGCTCCAATTTAATGCTGTTTTACTGGAGAATCGCTCCTGCTACTTTACCAGGGAAACGCTGATTAAGTCCCCGAGTAATAGCGCACGGCTATCTGGGTGCGGTGTTCGAGGCCGGTTTTTTCCAGGATGGTGGAGATATGGTTGCGCACGGTGCCGTGGGCGATGAACAGGCGCTGGGCGATCTGCTCGTTGGAGAGGCCTTCGGCCACCAGTTGCACCACCTCCAGCTCGCGCTCGGTGAGGCCGGCAAAGCTGTTGGCCGGGGCGTGGACCTGGGAGCGGATGAAGTCCAGGATGTCGGGCGAGAAGACCGTGCCGCCATTGGCCACCGTGACGATGGCGGAGTGCAGCTGCTCCACCGGGCTGTTCTTCAGCACGTAACCGCCGACGCCGGCCTCCAGGGCGCGGGCGATCAGGTCCGGCTCGTCGAAGGTGGTCAGCAGCAGCGGGCGGGCGGCTCCCTCGGCCAGGATTGCTTCGGCGGCCTGGATGCCGTCGGTGCCGGGCATGCGGATGTCCAACACTGCTACATCCGGGCGCTTATTGCAGGCCAGCGAGATGGCTTCCTTGCCGCCGGGTGCCGTGCCCAGCAACTCGATGTCGGCAAATGAACCCACGATGGCCGAGAGTCCCTGCAATACCAGGGCGTCATCATCGGCCAGAATCACCTTGATCATCTCTCACTTCCTCCCCTGGTGGTGAAAGTCAGGCTGGTGCGGAAGCCCTGTGGCGTACGCTCGAAGAAGGCCTTGCCGCCGACCAGCCGGCAGCGCTCCTCGATGGCCGTCAGGCCGATGCCGAACTCCAGGCCTTGATGTTGTTCGCCGGCGGGCACCTGTCCATTATCGCTGATTTCGACGTTCAGCACCGGCCCGCGCTGGGCGAGGCGCAGCTTCACCGTCAGGCGTTCGGCGGTGGCGTGCTTCAAGACGTTGGTCAACGTCTCCAGAAGGCTCTCGTGGACGCAATGCCAGATGGCCTGGGAGATGTTGGTCAGCGAGCCTTCCACGCTCAGCTCGGTGTTGATATGGGGATGCTCGGCGGAGAAGCGCTGCAGCGCCTCCTCGATGCTGGGCAGGCCGACCTGGGGCGCGGCGTCGCGCTCCTGACGCAGGTCGGCGCGGATGCCGTCGACGCTGGCGCGCAGGTTCTCGGCGGCGACACGGATGCTCTGCCGGGCGGTATCCGGTTGATTATCCATCTGCAGCTGGGCGGCTTCCAGCATCAGGATGGAGCCGGTGATGCCGTGCCCCACCTTGTCGTGGATGCGGGCAGCCAGGCGGCTGCGCTCGGCCTGGCGGCCCTGGCGCTCAATCTGGCTGATGGTCTCACGCTGTGCCGCCAGGCGGGCCTGCAGGGCGGCCTGCTGGCTGTCGCGGGCTGCCAGTCGGTCCCGGGCTGTTTGCAGCTCCTGCAGCAGATGGCCGCTCAGCAGCGCCGCAGCCGTACCGATGGCGGCAATCATCAGGCTGGTGCGGTATTCGGGCAGTATCGCTGCCAGCAGGGCGGCGGCTGAACCCAGAATCAGGGCCGCAAACAACACCCTGATTCGCTGCTCCAGCTGTTCGGCCACCAGTACCAGAGCCAGCGGCACAGCCATCGCCAGATCGAACAACCCTGCCACAACGACCGCCATAAGTGCCAGCGCAGTGGCCAGCCAGGTTGGCGCCTTGAACAGCTGCAACAACAATCGAGCGGTCAGGAGGCAGACCATCGCCAGCGCGATGACCACCAGCCAGCTGACATCGTGTGCGGGAACAACGATATACGCGCCGCTGGCGACCATCAGCAACGCGATTATGTAGTAGGACCACATCCACTCTTTCATAAGTTAGAATTATATGGCAAGCAGCTAAAGAGCAAGGAGCAGGTATGCGCTTCAGTCTTTCCCAGCCGGCCCTGGTGGCCGAAGCCCGCCAGCAGAGCAAAAGCCACAGCCTGATCATCGAAATCCTGATCTTCATCCTGGTCTTTCTGGTAGCCGGCATGGTCTTTGAAGGCGGGATGATGGCCATCGGCTTGCTTGTGCCGCTGTTTTTTGGCGATACCTTCCAGGAGATGTTAGCCCGTTCGGCCAATGGCGAGCTGCAACTGGATATGGCGACCATACAGGAGATGACCAGCAAGCTGTTGTCTGACCCTCTGGTCACGGCAATCATGCTGTTCTCCACAGCCGGCCTGATTGCTGGCGTGCTGCTTTATTGCCGGGCGATAGAGGGGCGCAGATTAGCCACTGTTGGGCTGCGGCGCACTCATGCCGTACGTGAGTATCTGGTGGGCCTGGCGGTTGGTGCTATTATGCTATCGTTAGCAGTCGGCATCTGCCTGTTGAGTGGGCAGATGGAATTCAAGGGCCTGGCCGGCGGCTCGCCGCTGATACTGGCGGTGCTGCTGGTGGGCTTTCTGGTTCAGGGAGCCAGCGAAGAGCTGCTGTGCCGCGGTTACTTCTGCGTTTCGCTGGCTCGCCGGCAGCGCCTTTGGGTGGCCATCCTCGTAAGCTCGCTGGCCTTCGCCGCCCTGCATCTGTTCAATGACGGCATCGCGCCGCTGGCCTTCTTCAACCTGGCGCTGTTCGGCGCCTTTGAGTGCGTCTACCTGTTCAAGCGCGGCAACATCTGGGGGCCGGCAGCCATCCACTCGGCCTGGAACTTCATGGAGGGCAACTTCTACGGCACCTCGGTCAGCGGCGGTGAGGAGATGGAGTCGATATTGCGCGTGGTCAACGGCGACGGTGCCTGGTGGGTCAACGGCGGCGCCTTCGGCCTGGAAGGCGGCCTGGCCGTGACCGCCGTGCTGGCCGCAGGACTGGTGGTGCTGCTGCTGATGCGCACCGCCGAGCCGGCCGAACTGCTGCCCCAGCCGCCAGTGTCGCCCCAGCCACCAGTGCCGCCTCAGCCGCAAGTGCCGCCCCAGCCGCAAGTGCTGCCCCAGCCGCCAGTGTCGCCTCAGCCGCAACCGTCACCCCCGCCTCAGCCGCCAGTGCCGCCCCAGCCGCCAGACTACCAAGCGCCGAATGCTGAGACCCGGCAGCAAAGCTGAG